>JADKGN010000001.1:728437-1092656 GCA_016722705.1 Candidatus Dechloromonas phosphoritropha
TTGATCGCATCCTCCACACCAGTCCACAGCGAGCCGATCGAATTCAGAATGGCGTTTTCGGAAAACGTATCCAGCCTGGTTTCAATGCTGGTGAAAAAGTCGTGTACGGGCTGTTTGATAAAATTGGGATCGATCACTTCAATGGTCGCGGCGAGCTGGCGCAAAGCGGCTTCCGCCTGCTGGGCCAGATCGCGAAACGGCAGCGATTCGATTGCATGCAGAATGCGCTGCTGAAAATTCACCAGCAGCGTGCGGAACTGGCCGAGCGGGCTGCTTTCGACATAGGCGATAAGCTGATCCACCAGGCCGCGCACCAGCTTGAGAATATCGTCCTCGGTCGGCTCCCACGCTTCAATGCGCGCGGCAGTGCTTTCGAGTTGAGTGCGTATGCCGCTGATGATAGGCGTAAGACGAAAGTCGTGCGGTTGCGGAATGGCGCTGATGTGCGCGGCTACATCGGCCATGCCACGCAGATCGACGCGGGCGAGATTGCCGAGGCTCGCCTGCAACAAATGGTCGCGTACCGATTTCAGTTCAATCAGCAGGCTCAATTCACCATGCAGGCTGGCTTCGAGTGCGCTCCAGTCAACAGTACCGGTCGCGCGGAACTTGATGTCCTGCCATAACGACAGCCGCTGCGCGGGCATATCGCGCCAGCGTGTCAGCTCGGCGCCGGCCGGCACAATGTCCACCAGCGGAGCCAGTATGCCATGCAGCGCTGTCGTCGCCGTGCTCAACAAATCGGGTGGCATGCCGGCGAGGCCCCGCGCAATCAGCGCAGTGACCTCATCGGCGCTCGGCGCGTGGTCTTTCCAGCCCAGCATGGCCTGAAAGAGTTTCAGGAACTGCTCCAGTTCGCCGAGCAGCGAAGTGACTTCCTCGCCGGGCTTGAAGAGACTGCCGAGGTCGCCGATGGTTTTTTCGACAAAGCCTGTGACGTCCTGATCGATACTGCCGGAGAGCAGGCTGTCTTTGAGTGGGCCGAACAGCGCCAGTACCTGCTCGATTTCCGCGCCAATCGCCTGTATGTCGCCGAGGGCGCTGGCCGGCAGCTGCTGCGCGAGATCGCGAATCGGACCCATCAGCGAGTCAATGTTCGGCAATTGCGCGGCTTCATCACCGAGTGTTTGCAGGCCAGACAGCAATGCGCCGACTGGGTTGCCGCTATCGGCACCGCTGCGCACTGCGGCGAGTGCTTGCTGTGCATTGGTCGCCAGCGTCGCGATCTGCTGCGGCACATCTTGCAGTGTCGCCAGATCCTCCGCGGAAATTGTCAGATCAAAACTTCCCATCGTCAGGCTCCACTGTTGTTGCTGCCATTCGCGGCGGCGAACGGGTCATAGCTGAGCGTCAGCGTTTCCACGACGAGGTCAATGGCGCTGCGTGAAAACAGCAGGAATTCGCTGTCGACGCGGCCTTGTCCGGCCTGTGTGGCCAGTGCGGCATGCACAGCGGGCGGCAGGGCGGCGTTATCCAGCACGTATTCGCGCGCGGATTGTTGCTGAGCGTTGGCGAGCAGATTGTTTTGCAAGATGTTGCTGCCGCATTGCAGGCGTATCTGCGGTGCGGTGATTGGTTCATCCACCTGATGAAAAAGTTGCACCAACGGTAATTGGGGGGCGTTGAGTTGGGGGTTGGGCGCTCCCCAGGTAGCACCGCGATCAATGCTCACGCGGCTGCTGGCCGCCGCGACACTGGCATCGGCGCTCGTGCAAAACCAGCGCACTTCGCCTTTGTTGGTGCGCAGAGCTAGCCAGATTGGCGCGTTGCCAGCGACTACTTTTAACGGTGTCGGCAAAACCAATTCTAGCCAGCCGGCAAAACCGGCTTCCAGTTGTTTGACTTGCGGGGCGGCGACGGTAGCACCGGGCAAATTGGCGATATCGCTACGAATCTCCAGCACGACTTCAGCGGCTTCGAAGCAGCCCAGATAAATGCGTACGCTTTTGATCGACACGACGCTGCCAATGGCTTCGCCGCTGCGCGGCGCCACTGGGCTGGCGCAGGCGATCCAATGTTCGAGCCCGAGGCGCAAGCCGCTTGACGGCGCTGTTAGAGAGGGCTCGGGTGAGGCCGCATTTAGCTCGCGTCCCAGCAGTTTGATGGTGAGCCGCATGTTGCTTTTAAGCGGGGCCAAAGCGGCGGGTGCGCCGAGCGTGAAGGCGGTGCATTCGCCGCGCAGCGCGAATGTTTTGGGTGAGTCGCCAAAAGGCTGCACTTGATATTCAGCCACCAGCGAGCGCGTGACGATTTCAATCGCTGCACCGCAATCCGAATGAAAGCGCAGCGGCACCGGTAGGGCGGCGGTGTCAGTGGATGCCGCTTGCAGCGCATCCGATAAATGTTTCTGCGCGAGCGGTGCAAAGCTGATTTCCTGATTACCCGCTTCCGGTAGCAGTACGCCGGGGTTTTGCCACAGCATCAGCGCTTCTTCGTTCGGCGCCAGCGTAACCGATAGATTGCGCGGGGCGGCGTCGAGCACCACGCGATGAATACCGGGTGTCAGTGTAATTTCAGTCAGATCGGTGGGTGACGTGCCATTGACCAGTTGAGCCAGTTGAATTAGCCAGGCATTACCCAGCACTGACGGCAGCTTAAGCAAATAGTGTTGATTACCGAGGTCGGTGGCGCTCATGCCGCCCAGTGTGGGGCCATACATCGGGCCTGGACTCCCAAAGTCGGGGGATGCGAATAGCGGCACGCCTGCTTGCAGTGCGCCGTTTTTGCTGGCGGCGCGGACGACGACATGCGTGGTGGGCGAACCTGGGGCCGGCGTGTAGCTGTAACTAATTTCGACTTTTTTCAGCCGCGACGGTTCGTTTGTCGAAATAAATACGCCCTTGTTGCCGTTGTTGGTGACACTGTATTGCTCGATGTCGAGATCTTTTGAGTGGCAGCGCAACACCAGTCGCGCTTCGGTGACGACGATGGCATCCATGCCACGCAGATAGGGCACCGACAACGCATGGTCAACATCGCCGCCGTCTTCTTCGGCAAAGTCGACAATGTTGAGTGCCGCGATGATGCCGAATACCAGATCGGAAATTTGGCTCTGAGTAAAGGCGAGTGGATAGAAGAGTGCGTTCATCTCAGCCCGGCTCCAAACGCATCGCGATCGATCCGATGAAGATGCCGCGATGGCCGTCCGGCGTCGCGAGGTGGATGGCGACGTATTCGGTGCGGCCGCGGGCGATGGGTGCGGCCGGTGCCTGATAGGTGATGGCGGTCAGCGGTGGCGTCACGGCGATCACGCGGAATCCTGTTTCCTGTCCCGCGCTGCCGCTAATGATACTGCCGCGCTGCGCCGGCGGCGCGTCACTCAACACGGTTGCTGCCAGTTGCAGCGGCGCGTCGACTGCTGGGTCGCGATTCAGTAGACGCGATGTTGGCAGCGAGCGCGTTGAGACGACGGCGGTCTGGCCGGCCCGCAACACGGGGTGGCTGGCAACAATGGTGAGCGGCAGCGCAACGCTAACGGTATCGATGGCGAGAATTTCGCCTTCGTCCTGTGTGACGCCGGGCGGCCAGATTTCGACGCTGCCGCGATATTGCAGACGTGCCGAGAGCAATCCGGAATCCGCGTCGGCATCGCGTACCACGGCACCGGTAGTCAGCGCCAACGACAACATGCGAAAGCCCGGATCGGGGTCGGCCACAGCAAATGCTTTGCCGTTCATCAAATCCGGGTGCGCCAGTGCATGACCGATCAGCGATACATCGGCGAGTAACAAAGCGCGCGCAGCGGCGAGTTCCGTCGCACCATTGCCGGCCGGGAGTATGCCGTAATCGACGATAACGTTTAATTGCAAGGGCAGAATGCGGCGACTGCGCGTACCGTCGAACGCAAATTGCTCGCGTTCGAACAGCGGCGCCGGCGTCATCTCGCCCAGCGCCACCAGTACCGCCGCGCGCCCAACTGCCGGTGCCGCCGGGCCGGGTGCTTCCAGCACATCGAGATGTGCACGCGTGACCAGCGTATCGGCAAGAATCGATGTCAGTTTTTGTTCAATGGTGCCGAGCATCCAGCGCTAATCCTGTAGCCAAAAATACAATAAAAATTAAGCCGCCCTGCCCTTTCCCGCAGGGAGAAGAGACTTGTTCCGTGCCTTTCCACAATGCCTTCGTCAACAACATGCATTGAACATTTAGCTGATCGGTCGCGTTACGTTCCCGCGTGGTGAAACGGGCGTAACTGTATTGTTGCGAGCATTGATGGTGTTCGTCAGTTCGGTGCGTGTGGCACCGATTTCCCCGCGCAGCAAGGTCACGCTGCTGTTGATCGCCGCCGATGTCGTGGCCTGCTGATCGGACAGCGCCAGGGCCTGTTCTTTGCGTAATTGCGCGGTAAGCTCGGCATTCGCGCTTTTAATTTGATCGCCTAATTTGAGGGCATCGATCTGCGTTTTCACTTCGGCGCCGATCTTTTGCGGCAGGTCGCGCGTCGCAGTGGCGACCGATTTGGCCACAATTTCGTCCAGCCCTGCAAGGCGAGCATTGACGCTGTCAGAGATGTGCGTGTCGAGCTGGGTTTGCACCTCAGCGAGATTGCCTTTGATCTGTTCGCTGATCACGTTTTGCAAATCGCCGCGCAGCGCTTCCGTATTGATTTTGACTTGTTCACTGATCTGGTTTGCCAGATCAGCGCGCAGGGTGTCGATACCGCTGGCGACTAACGACGGAATGCGTTTTTCGAAATCTGCGACACGCCCTTCGATCGATACGAGGCGTGTATCGACTTGTGTTTGCAGACCCTTGAAACGAGTGTCCAGCGCGGCGTTGACGTTGGCGCTGATCTGGGTCGACAGATCTGTGCGCAGCGCGGTGATCATTTCCGCCGTCGTCGCACGCACCTGCTCGGGCACGCCGGCGAGGCGCTTATCAATCAAGGTGACGGCGTTGTCGTTGGCGGTTTTGCCGACACTCTCGGCAGATTTCGCAATGCGCGCGTCCATGCTGGCATTGGTGCGTGTTTCGCTGTCGCCGATGCGCGTGTTCAGGTTTTGTTCGAGCGTCTGCGCGCGGGCATCGACGGTTGCATTTAACTCATTGCGCAAACGGCCTTCGCTGGACGTGATGCCGTCGGTGAGTGCCTGTTGTAGCGCACCGTCGCGCTCATCCTGAAGTGCGTTCAGCTGCTCCTTCAATTGCCCGGTTGCGGTGGCAATGCGTTGATCAAGACCGCCAGCGCCACCCACGCCTGCCGCGTCGCCGATTTCGTTCAGGCGTACTTCAATATCGCGCATACGCAGCAGATTGCCATCGACACCCTTTAAATTGTCGCGCAGCGTTTGCAGGTCTCCGATCTGTGTTTTCAGTTGTGCAACGTCGATAGGGTTGCCGTTGGCATCGCTCAAGCTTGTGCGCAGTTGTAGCACAGTGTCCAGATTGCCGCGTAATCCGTTGACATCGTTCGATACCGCGCCGACCAGCGTGCGCAGATTTTCGACGCCGGCAAAACGCGCATCGAATTGCGACAGCACTTTACTGCGATCCGCGGCATCAACTGAGGCGCGATCAAGCAACAATTGATGGGTCTCCGCCAGTGTGCTCAGGCGCGCGACTTCGGTGCCAAGGCTGGTTATTTTCTGCGTCGCTTCGCCGAGCGCGGTGCGAGTCAATACAGAGCCCTGGCTCTGCTGGCCGCCGAGCTGCGCCTGTAGATCGGCGTCGAGCCAAGTAATGTCGATCTGGCCGAGGTGCACATGATCAATCGCGGCAAAGCTCTGCGCCAGGCTCGACTGGGTGCTATCTTCCTGTGTGCGGTCGACCTGCAAAATACCGCGAAGCACATCGATCAGCACATTCCACTCGCCAGCCTCGATGCGCATACCGCGCTGTTTGTTAGCGACCGGATTGAGTTTGTCGACCAGTGTCGCTATGCGTTCCAACTGCAAGGTGGTGGCCATGGTGTTACCTCTAAGTACAAATGACAGATTATTCGAATTCCAAATTAAAACGATAACCGCGTTGGCTTCGTCTTCGGTTCCTAGCCGCACCATTGTGCTTTCTTCGTCGCCTCATCCTCGCCGCGCTGTTCTCCCTTTATAATGTGGAATTAGAATTACAAATTGCGGCTCAAAATCGCTCCACCCACTGAACGATCAACTTTGCGCTGGTGTTCGAGTTCGGCGGCGTAGGTGGTGGTGCGCTGCTGTTTGGCCAGGTCGATGCTGGTCGACAGCCCTTTGACCGATTCGGCGTTGGCGAATGCAGGGTCACCCGCTTTTTCGTCGAGCAGCGCTTCAAGTTTGGTCGACAGCTGCACCGCAGTATTGCGCACTTCACGCCCAAAGGTGGTTGGCGACGCGGTGACACTGGTTTCCAGATTTTTTACCAGCGTGGTGAACTCCAGTCCTTTCGGTGAAGCCGGGTCGATCGCCGCCGTATCCAGTACATCCGTAATTTGCTGGCGAATACGCTGGGTCTGAAATTGGCGTTGCAATTCGGTGAGTGATGCGCTGACGCTGTTGATCAGTTCGCCGAAATTGCCCGACACCTCATCAAACTTTTTCTCCAGCTCGGGATGATTGTGTCCGATGGGGCTGGCCAGTTGAGTCAGTTGGCCGAGCGCACCGGCGAGGTCGCGGATCGCGCCAGCCATGGCATTCCAGTCCTGCGCCAGAATGGCTTCGCCGGGCAACTTGTTGCCGAGTGAGGTTACGGTTTCCGCCACTGATTGCGCCAGATCCTGCACCGGCGCCAGATTGGCGTCGGGAATATCTTCAATCGGCGTGTTGCGGAATTTCGATGGATCGATCACCACCGAAATATTGGTCGGCCCCACTGGCAGCACGCGTATCGGCCTCTGCAGTATCGGCAAAGCGACATTCGGGTGCCGAATTGCAATTTCGTAAGCGCCAGGGTCGATTTTTGGCACGCGCACGGTGCCATCCAGAAATGGCGTCACAGTGCGCACGACATTTCGCGAAACCGGATCGATGACCTGAACACTGATGTCGCGATTCGCTGCCGGAAAGCCGAGAAGGTTTAAGGTTAAATCCTGCATGATGATCGCCTCTTGGGAGTGGCCCGTCTTCTTTAATGATGCCGGGTTAACAAAAATAACTAGTGTCCAAACGGAAAATCGATTTCCCAAAACAAGGTGATGTCCTGGCCGGGGCGTAATGTCACCGGTTCGAACACCACCTGGTTATAGAGTTTCTCTCCGGCGCGCAGCCCGGCCTCGGTTACGTCAACCAGCTCCAATGTCGGTTTGAACACACTCGATACTAGCACTTGCACGCCGTTAGCTTGATCGGTGACGAGCGTGAAATCGGCGGGTGCAATGGTGCTGCTGAGCGCCGCCGCTGGAATGCCGGCATCGTCCGGCGGCACCAACGCCATGGTGTCGGCGGTAGCGCCTTCTTTGGCGAAACCAACCTGCACATTGTTGATGGCGCCAGCATCAGCCTGCCCGGCAAACAAACCGGCGACAATTGCTGCGCCCTGGCGCAACACGATATTGCGTGTGCGACGTTCGGCAATCAATACGCCGTTGCCATCGCGCACACTGAGATGTAGGCGGCCGCGCGGGCGACAATCCCTATTGGTCATAGCGGACTCCTGAAACAATATTATTCAAATCGCGAATCTCCTAGAGAGGTCTCGCCGAATTGGCCACCGAGCGATAAACGGTCATGTGTACCCGCCGATCCGGCTTGGCGGTCGGTGACCAGCCACGGCAGCGTCACGCGCACGCGCTGTCCCTGCGTTTCGGAAAATGGCACAAACTTTACTTGCGAGCGCACGCCGGCAGCGCGCAAATCAGCGATGGCGCCGCGCAAGCCATCGGCAATTTCCGCATACATCGGCATGCTTTCAGCACTGCTCACGGTGTCGGGCTCGGCGATGAGATAACGCGGCACCTGCACCTCGAAACTCGCCGGCTCGGTTTCAATCCATTGCATTTCCAACCTTGCGACCGTGCCGGAGGGAAACAGCGCATGATTGAATACGGTTTCATCAAACACTGCTTCATATAAATGCTGATCGGCAATCGAAAAGAAAAAATGGTTAAGGCCTTTGATGTCGAACAGACCGATAGCGAGAAATATCCAGTCGTTGTTGCCGCGTGCCACGCGCGGCAAACGCGGCTGCGCGTCCAGCTGGGCGCGGGTGAACGGGACGCCGAGCTGAAAGCCGCGCAGGCTGAACAGGCGCGCGCTGACGTCGACACCGTTCAGTGTGGCCACGGCGGTGTCATCAGCGCCCGGTTTGGCGTTGATTTCCAGCCGCTGCCCGAACGGTAATTCCTTCGCGTAGCCAATCATATCGCCAGTGGTGATATTCACCAGAATCGGCACCGTGGTTTTGCCACCATATACACCGGTCAACGCAAAGGTAACTTGCGTTTCGTCGAGGCCTTTGTTGGTTTCCGACCAGCGGTACAGATAGGGAATATCGCCGCCACGCGCAGCGAGTACGCCACTGGTTTTTTCACGCGTTGGATTCTCGTTAAGCTGCAGGGGGCGGAACAGCGGGCGCTCGGCTACCGGCGCAAAAGCCTTTTCGAACGGCACGCGCTGCAATCCCGGTAATAATTGATAGGCCAGTTGATTGTCGGTATCGCTCAATGCGTTTTCGGTTTCACGCAAATAATCATAAACAAATTTCTTGATTTCATTCGGCCCCAGCGCACCCGCCAGGCGCGCTTTCACCAGCGGCAACAGGCGCGCGCGAAAGGTGCGCAAATCTTCCCATGCCAAGCGCTTCACGCCGACCAGCGCTGCCAATTTTTCGGCGTCGGCCAAGCGGTAGGCGGTGCGAACCCAATGCGTTTGCCGTAGCCGATCCATATCCTCGTCGACGCATTCCAGTTCCAGCGCCATGGTATCCAGCAATTGCGTCAGCACCGCGTCAGGCGCGAGCGTATATGGGTCCGGCAAATAACTTTGCAGCGCGGGGAGGTGTTTCATGCAGTTACCTCCACGGATGCGACCGTAAACATCTGCTGCGGCTGCACGGTAAACGTGGCGCCGCCCTGGGCAATCACCACGAACTGATCGACAGTGCTTAGCGTAACCTGCAATTTTAATGGGTCAATGGCGTACTGCGTGTCATTGCGCAGCGCGGTCAACAGGATATTGCTGTCGACGCTGCCAGATTTCAGATTTTCAAAAAAAGCATTCAGACGCGTTTGAATTTCAGTTTTTACCTGCGCGATCGGCACACCGGCCAGTGCCTGCGTGACCATTGATGCACGTACTTCCACCGAAATGGTATCGCCGGCGCTCAGTGCCTTGTCGAAAGCATCGGCTTCAAAGGCCACATCGCTGTCGAGCAGTTGTACGCTGCTAGATGCGTCCGGCTCGAAATCGGCGCTGGGGGTGCCGGCTTGGCCGCCTAGTACGCTGAATGTCAGCACCGCATCCACGATGCGCTCGTCGCGCAATATGGCTGCGGTCAGCGCGCGGTTGCGTAGCTTCTCGCCAACGCCTTTCTTGCGCACCTCGCTGACCAGCGTGAATTGCGCCAGGCTGTGTACCTGTGCGATATCGGCGGGTGCCATGCTGCTGCCGGCCAGCGTTAATTGCATTTTTGCTTGCAGCGCGATACTGGCGGCACTGTCGCGCACGATGCGAATGCCGGCCGGCCGTAATTCCTCGATGCGATCCAGCACCGCACGCGGCAACGCGCCGCCGACGCCGGGCTGCATCAGATCGATCGACAATTTGATTTCGCCCGGCACGCCGTTTGGCATTTCCACCAAACTCACGCTGCGCACTTCCGGCAATTGCAAAAGACCATGCTCTATAGCGCTGACCGTGCCCTTATTGCTGGCGAGCAGCGCGTCACGGGCGCGGGCGCGTAACTGTTCGTCGGTTTCATCGTCGCTGGCGCGCGTGGTGGGGCGCTCGTTGGTAACGTTGTCCAGCCCGGCGATGGCGCGCTGGACCACCGTCAGCACACCGGTATCCACGACGGGCGTGATATCGCTACTGCCGCGCACCGCGATTTGCGCCGTCGCTTCACCGGCGAGCATCGCGCGTGTTTCGATAGTTTCGTAGCGAATTTTATCGGCGCTGTCGGTGATCGGCGTGCCAGCCGGAATGGTAATACTGCCGATCGCACCGGCACGGCGACTGAAAGTCACGCTGCCGACCGGGCGTCCGGCGCGAAAACGTTGATAACCCAGCAGCGCCACTACGCGCTCAAGCGAAGCGCCGGTCGCGGTTTCCAGAAAGGCCGAGTCGTACACCAGATTGAGTTGCGCATAGAGCAGCGCCAGCTCTTTGCTGACGGCTTCGAGCACGGTGCGGGTAACGCTGCCGACATTCAAATCGGTGAGCGGAGTGGGGTCGGTATTGCGCGGATAATAATTGACGCTGACATCGGTATCGGTCGCCGGTTTTTTCCCGAACGTTAAAAACCGAATGAGGCTGACATCGCTGGGGTCGGATGGATCGGCGACCAATTCATAGTCGTTGAGTGTGAAGGTATACGGCAGTAGCTGGTCGCCTGGGCGCGCCGGCTCCACCAATCCCGACACCAGCGATACGCGTTTTACCGGCCGCCGCAACAACACGATATCGGGCACGTGCAGCGGGCGCGCCAGCAGGTTGTAACTGACGCGATGCAATTCGCGCGTGACACCCTGCGTGAGATTGGTTAGGACATCGCGCACGATGTCCGGATAAAGGCGATCGACAAAACTCACTGTAACCCCCCGCACACTGTACGGCATTTTTTTAATGCCTGTTTCCTGCTCGGATTCACAGCATGACCTCCAATGTCAGCGCGAGCGGATCGTTGTCGTCGACCGGCAGTACTGAAAAACTGATGCGTATCGTGTCGGGTTGATCGGCGACGGTTGCCACCGCCAGTTCCAGCAACGTCTTGACGCGTGCCTCCTGCTGGATGGCTTGAATCGTGAACAGCCGCGCCAGATTGCGCGTGGCCTCGTTGTTCAATTCACCGATCAGTTCGAGCAGGCGGCAGCCATAGTCCGGGTGGCCGAGTCCAGTTAGCGCGCCTTTGCGTGTCAGCAGACGCAGCACCAATGCCTGCGCCAGATTGGCGCGTCCGGCAACCCCGCCGGCGTCGCGAATTTCACCTTGCTGCGGCAACCCGCCTTTGCCGCCGGGCACAACCTGCACATCGAGCACCCCCCACGAATCCGCGACTTCGAGCGGCACGCTGCTGGGCACGCCGCTGTATCGCGTCAACGCGATATCGCTGCCCAATACCGTATAGCTTTTGGCTGCTTGCGCTGCGGTCGCCATATCAGCCGCCAATAAACACAGTGCCGACCGCGACGACCGAACTGACGGGTGCATCGGCGGGATCGTTGCAGGTCAGCGCGATATCGCCATTGCGCGCCGCCGCCTTGCCGCCAATTTTCACGGTGCCGCTACCGGCTTGAATCGTGGCTTTATTGGTAGGCGGTTTTTGAAAACTCACGCCGGGTGGGGTTGGCATGTGCGCCGGCGAGTTGTCCGCCGTCGAGCCGACCACCGCTGCGGGTGAGCCGCCGATATTCACGGTGGCGATGGTGCCGCCGCTGATTTTTCCCGCAAACGGATGCGGCAACGGCGTCGGTACCTGCGCGGGTCCGGCGGGCACAATGACGATATGCGTATCCGTGCCGATGACCTGGTCATTTTGCTTGGCTGCGGGCTGTCCCATTACGTAACACTCCTGATTTCAATAGGCCGGTTAGTTCAAATCGATGGTTTGGCCGGCCACTTTCACCGACAGATCGCCGGAAAGTTCGATCTTGTTCGCTTTCAATGTCAGTGTACCTGCCGCTTCGATTTTTACGTCGCCGCCTTGCTCGATCGTCACCGACGAATCGCCGACTTTTAATTCCGCCTTACCATCCGAACTGCTGCTTTGCGTGAGTTTGAAGGTAGTGTCCTGCGCTTTTAGTTCGATACCGGCGTCGTCGATGTTGACCGCGATTTCAACCGATCCGCCCAGTTGCAGGTGAATCGCACGTGTACCGTCGCCGGGCGTTTTTACTCGCAGTTCGAGCCGCTTGTCGGTGTCGGCTTCATCGCCAGGCAGCACCGTCACCCATTCGCCGGGTGCATTGTCCGGCGGCGCGACGATTTCGTTGTAAAGGCGGCCGATCACTACCGGTGCGTGCGCATCGCCGCCGATGAACAACACAATCACCAAATCATTTTCGCGCGGCAGCGAAGCCATGCCCGTGACGCCGGTTGCAATCGGCACCTTCGGCAGCACTAGCCCGGTTTCGCGCAACTGCACGGTGCAGGCGTACAGGTGGTTGCTGGCGTCGGCGGCGTGCAGTGTCTTCACCACCGCGAGGCCGGCGTGCCAGTGCTGCCCGACCTCATGGCGCGCGATCTGCCGCAGGGTATGAACGATCTGTTGCATGACTACAAAAGCCCTCCGGCCACGCCCGCGAGCGAACCCAACAATGCGCTGGGGTTGAAACTGTCGCCGCCCTGCTGAAAATGCACGCTCGAGGTGGCGACGCCAGGGCTTAGCTCGTGTTCCACACGCGTCAGCCACACCGGGCCGGCCAACAGATTGTCCGGTAATTTTTGAACTTCGACCACGCTGCCACAGCGCAGTTGTGGCAGCAGAAAAGCGCGGAAGAGACCGCTATCGAGGCCGGAGGCGTACAGTCGTTGCGCGGCCGCGCCGGCGGTGGCCGCCGACTTCACCGTGCGTAGCGCGGGTTCGAAACGCCAGCGGCTGCCGCGTGCAGGCCCGTCCGGGCGATTGCCCGCGAAAAAATCCGTGCTCGGCCGCAATACATCGGCTGAGGCAGTGTCGCCGGCACCGGCCTCACCCACGATGACGAAAGCATCCATCGTAGCCGCACGTTTGTCTGCGTGCAACGCAGTGATTTCGCGGCCATACAGCAATGCCACTTCCGCCTGTGATGCATCAATCACGTTGGCTTCGACCTCGTTTGCCGCGTTGATGCGCGCCACAGCGCCGCCCCAGGCGGCAACGCGCGCGACATGTTCCCATGCGGTGCGCGAGGGATCTGCGATATAAAAGGCCAGATCGGGGCCATCCTCGAGGGTGGCGGCATCGACACCCATGGTGTCGAGCAAATTGCGGATCACCGTCGCGGCGCTGACGTTTTCGTAGGTTTCAGCGGGGCGGAATCGCGACAGCACACCGCCGGCATTGATGCAGGACACCCGCAGCGAATCGAAATCGCGTCGAATCGAGTCGATTTCTCCGGTAAAAACAATTTCCTCTGTTTCGCCGCTATTGACGGTCAGCTCAACCGTGTCACCGTGGTCCGCCGAAAAAGGCGCGGTAATCGGCAGCCATACCGTGAGCGTATCGACACGCGGCGCCAATTCGAGCGCCACCCTAATCCGCAGTGCCTGTTCTGTCCAGCGTTGCGAGCCAAGGGTGAGCGCATAAGTAGGCAACAGTTGTGAGGTCATTCAGTCAGCCCCGCCACTGCGCTGGTCAAGCCATCCACCGCCGAGCCAACGGATTTCAATTCTCCGATTTTGTCCGACAGTGGTTTGATCGGATTGCCGACGTTGGCCAGATCAGCCAGGTTGGCAAGCGCGGCGATCTGCTGTACGGCGTCGAGCGCGGTATCGACAGCGTCCATTACCGCGCCGGCCTTGTCGGCAATCTCGCCCAGCACATTGCCAAGCGCGCCGGGATCGAAACCCAAATCACCCAGACCGAAACCACCCAGCCCGCCGAAAGAGCTCAGCTCCGCCGGCGGCGGCAGCGGCGGACTTTCCACGAGGACGATGTGATAGGCAATCTGGCCGGCCGGGCCAACATGCTGCTCCGCCACAAAATATTCGATCACCATTTTGTCGACCGCGAGTGCCGTGGTGATGTCGGCAGAAAATGTCACTTCGGTGCCAGCGCCGGCTTTCTCCTGCAATTTTTTCAAATCGTCGGTCGCCGTTTCCGGTAGCAAAAAGCCCGCGAGCGTGACACGGTGTGAATGCCGTCCAATTTTCTGTTGCAGCGTGCCGTCAAGTCCGGCAATGCGTTGTTGCATGAATCCCTGCTCAGTTTCCTGACGGATGTGCTGCACCGCTTTCAGTTCGATATCGTCCAGCATTGGCGCGCCCATGCTAATTCTCCAGCTCGATGCCAGCGGCCTGCGCGGCTTCGTCCAGGCGCGCACCGAATTCGGCAATGCAATAATCGGCGAGTTGGGGCAATGCCTCTGACTGCTTCAGCGCCATCGCAGCGGCGGGCGGCAAGGAAATGTCCGCCAACTGGGGTGCAGTGGTCGGGTTATTTTTTTGCGGCACCAAAGCGGGCGCAATGTCAAGCTTGGCCGCCATTTGTTGCGGATTTCTAATTCGTTGAATTGTGGTGAGCGCCGCCGGGTGCTCGGCTGTAGAAGCTTGATGCGTCGGTGAAAAATCCTCACGCGCACTGGTCGAACCGCGCAACGGCGGGGCCGTGGCGACGGCTGTGTCACCCTGCACCGCAGTCTGTTCGGCTGACACTGTACGTTGCGGAGTCGAAAAATCCACGCGAAATCGATTGGGCGATGGCCCTGAGCTTTGTGCGCGCTCGCGGCCGGATGCCATGCTGGAAGATGCCTGCGTACCTTGTAATTGCACGGGTCCGGCGAGCGGGGACGATTGCCCGGCAGGTTCGGCCGCAGCTTCTTCGGAAATAGCTACCGACTCAGTCGCGGGCTTCGTTGTCTCAGCATGAGAGCTGGTGGGACGCAGCGGTGGTTTTGATATTTTTCCCAAATCCATTTCTGGCGCAGCGGACGCGGACCTCACCGGGGTGGCTGCATCGTCATTGTCGCGCGCCATGTTATCGGGCTGCTCGTTACTGGAATGCGCCTTGCCCGGAATTACCACGATGCGCGTCATCCCTGGCTCAGCAGTTGGGGTGGCATCGGGTGGCAGCGGCTGCGTGGCGCGCGTGGCCTGCCACAACAATTCAACTTCGCTGGCGTCAAGCGTGTTGAACATGTCTGGCCCCAATTGCAGCGAGCGGCAAATATCCAGCGTCACGCTTGCAAGCAACTGTTGATCGAGCGGCAAACCAAAATCGCCATCGGGTGCGTTAATCCAGCGCGCCAAAGCCGATAGCACACTACGGGATTCTTCGGTCGTGGACAGATTTTTGCCGCCATCGTTGAGCGATACGCGCAAAAACTGTGTTTGTAAAAAATGTTCGCCGAGGTGGGCGAAACGCGCTAGATTGCGCTTCTCTCGCCACGCTAGTGGTCGCACCACATAGAGATTGTCGTCAAGCGCGATGCGTGCGACACCATCCCGGCAATCGATATCAAATGGCCATGCGGCATCGCCATCGCGCACCACGGCGTTCTTGGCGTCGACGAAAGCCGCCATTCCGGATTATCCTGGAAACGGTAATTGACCGCTGGCAAGGTAATGTAACATTATGAATTTATATCCTCTTTAGTGATTTTTGGTGTTCACCGTTCAGGTGAGAGCGCTACATGGAGGATTACCGTTTCTCGGATTACTCTTCCCTGACGCGTGTTGCACTGAATGAATACACGGTTTCGGCATGGCCCTCTGCACTCAAACCGAACGACTTGTCTTCGAGATAACAGCTGTCGAACGAAACGCTGCGGCTGGCGTCGCCATTGCGCAGCGTGGCGCTTACGGAAAATGACGTGTTGTCCTGCAGAAATCCATCCAGTGTGGCGTTGATGGATGCGACACGCAGTCTTCCAGCAACATTCTTGGTGCCGAAGTACACCGCGATGCGCTCATCGGTGCCGATGGCGCCGACCTGCTGACGATTCTTCACAACGTTGTATTCAATCGATTGCAAACCCTCGACGGTTTCCTCGTTGATTTTTACTTCCGATGAAAATGCAGTAAATAGTTGTGCCATGCTGATGCTCCCTCAAACCGAATCAATTCTTCACAAGAATCGTGGCGTAGATGTAATCGATTGCACGCACCGGACGAATCGCAATATCGATGCGCACGATGCCATTGGCGAAGTCGGTCTGGGTCGAATACACGTTGACAAAAAACGCCGGATCTTTACCGTCAGTACTCGGCACCAGCGCGCCATCCCTTTCCATCTGAAGGAAGAGCGCGATGATTTGTTGGCGCAGTGCGTTGCGTGCTCCCTCGTTGTTGAGCAGGCCGATATATTTGTCCGAGATTGCTTTGACTTCGCGTACTGATTTATTGGCCGTGCGCTGCACATTGATTTGCCGGCCGCTGGTCAACAAACCTTTGACGACAATCGTGCCAAGCCCGCGTTTCTGGTTGATCGCCACCACGTTGCCGGTGATCAGGTGTTCCAGCTGCGAATCGGTGTAAGTTCCGGGGGGCACGCCAAGTGCCGCGACCGTTTTAAACGTCGGCGACTGAAAATAATCCTGGCGGCCGAGCAAGCCTGCAAGCGCCGCTTCAGTACCGGCTGGCGCGCTCAAAATGAAATGGTCGCTGCGCACATCGTCCGCATGGTCGAGCATCGCATCGACTTTGGGCGATTCGGTTTTTGTCACCGACCCAATGCCAATGCGATTGCGCGCCACATCCGCCATCTTCGTGCAATGCGCGACCACCAGTTTGTGTACCGATTTAATGCCGCTGTCGTCGAGTTGATTCGCGACAGATGCGATCACCAAATCCACTTCTTCGGCCGCCTCCAGATTTTCCAGCGCCGTTTGGTAGTCGTCAGCAAGCTGGGATGTCCCGCCACTCAGCGCTAGCGGCCTCGAGTTGTGCACCGGTAGCGAAGTCGCGTGGCTGCGCACGAACAGGTCATGTGCACGAATCAGGCTGGAAGTACTTGCCAATACTTCGGGCAGGTAATTGATATCGTCCGGATCCAGCGTAAGATTGTTGAACGTTTCCGCAGTGGCGCCATCTTGCGACACCACGACATTGACGACACCGGTTTTTCCGTCGATGGTCGATATGCTCTGCATAATTGCTACCGCCAGAGCGCCGCTCGCGCCGGTTGCCGGCACAATCTCGAGCAACGGGTCGCTTGCAACGCCGTCAGTCAAGGCCAGCGCCGGTCCCTTGTTGCGCCCCGCTTTAAGATTGGTGCCGGTGTTGACATCCGGCAACTGCGTGGCAGCGCCGACTATGGAGAAACCCAACAGTGGGTCGTTCAGCGCCACAAACGCGGCGAGATCCGCAAGATTGCTGTAACTCGCCGTATCCCGGCCCTCGGTGATGACATCAATGTTGACGCGGCGTGGCAATGGTGTTCCTGCAATGACAGAGGGAAGCACCGCGCCGCGCGCCACAATCACAACGTCGGGATCATTCGCCGTTGCGGCGATTAGGGCCTTGATCGTGGTAAACGGCCCCAGCGTGCGCGGCGCGCCCACGGCAGGGGTAATCACGATATTCACACTGTCTGGGCCACCGCTCGACACGTTGACGCGAATGCCAGTGCCCGCGCTGCCTGCTTGCCGTGCGGAGACTTCAATGCTGGGGGCATCGGCAGCACCGACCAACACCAGCCCGGCCTGACCATCGCTGACGACAATCGAACTGAGGTTGCCATTTTTCCCAGTCTTCTTGGCGGTGGCGAGAATGACATCCGTGGCACCCGACTGCAAGGTAGTGAACGCCGCGCGCGCCTCCACATCGGCCAGCGGCGCGCTGGCGATGGTTGCCGGCAGTGCCTTCTGAAACAGTGGGTCGATCGCAACCAGAATCCGCGAGTCGTTATTGATCCGATCAAAAAAATAATCTGGGCTGTCTTCGTTTAACCCCAGATTATTCAAGACCTCGACGACTTGGCCATTATTCAAGATTTCGAGGTTGACATATTTAATACCCTTGCCAGATAACGTCTTGATTTGTGTTACTTTCACTGAAATATTGTTGCCCCACGCACCCTCGGCGCGTGCTTCCAAAGTGACAACCTGATCGCCATCATCATCGAGCAGTGTGCGCGTTGCTTTTTGCGCGCTGCCCGGTGCCACTCGCGCAATGACCATACGCGAAACACCGTTGGCAAAGGCCTCGCGTACCTCCGGCAGGGTGTAGCGGCTGGCAGGGCCAAATAGTTCGACAAATTCGCCGAAATTACTCACTGGCGTGGGAGTAGTCGGGCCTCGATCAGTAACGCCAATAACGCCCAATATGCCCGTAGCCCCAGGCAATACAGGTGCTGGCTCGAATTCGGTTTTGACTTGAACGCCGGGAACTATTAACGCCGAGGCCATATCCATCTCCATAATAATTATATAAAAATACCGAGAACCGTTGTCGGTGCTCTTTAGGGAATATCTGAAAAAATCCCAATTTTCATGAGCGAATTGGATACTTAAGCATGAACGACAAGAAATCGGGTTAATTTCGGGTATTTCACCTTCTGAATGCTTGCCCTTGCGGGCTATTTTACGTTCCCAGATCTTTCAGGCGCTAGTGCACAATTAGCACTAACTTATACAACAGGGGCTTAAATTCAAGATTTTCGGCATGAACCACCCCTATCCCCATCCTGATTCATACACCAGCCACAATTTGCTCAGCGCGGACGGATTTCGGCATGCCGAGGTACGTGAACCGGTTGATGATCGCCACCCGAACGTGGCTCTCGGCAGCCTGCCGGTCAAACGCACGGGAGAACAGGTGACCGCCCAATTGTTTGAGCCGATACATCATGTTTTCGGCAATGCTGCGTCGGTGGTAAGCGGAATCCTCCTTCCAGCCGGCGCGACCCCTGGATTGGATCTCAGCCAGGAGGGCATCCCGGGGATGGTCGTTTCCCCAGGTCACCGCATCCTCACGTGGAGCAATTGTCGCCTTGGCATCCCGCTCGCGGATTGCAGCATGGGTGCCTGCGGTGGCGTAGGCGCCATCGGCAGCGACTTGGGAGACTTCACCCTCGACTTGCGCCAACAGGTCAGGAAAAACGTCGCTGTCGTGCCAGTCGACGCTAGTCACCTCAATGCCAATGATGTCTTTGGCCGTTTCATCAACCACCAGGTGAATCTTGCGCCAGGTGCGGCGCTTGCCATCCCCTTGCGAGCGGACTTGCCATTCGCCTTCGCCGAATATCTTCAGGCCTGTGGCGTCGACCATCACATGGGTGGCCCCGGTTCTCGGGCGCCGGGGTATCTGCACTTCCAGCGTGGCTGCCCGGCGCGACATGTGGGTGTGATCCGGCACCGGCAAATCCAGCGCAGACAAACGCATCAACGACTTGAGCAGGCCTTCGGTGGCCCGGTAGGGCAGACGGAACAGGGCTTTGAGCGTCAGGCAGGTCTGGATCGCCAGGTCCGAGTAAGTCCCCGGCTTGCCGCGCCCGACCGGTCGCGGCGGCGTCCAACTCTGGGCGATGCTGGCTTGGTCAAACCAGATCGTCAGGTTGCCGCGATTGACCAGCGCTCGATCGGTTTCCGCCCAGTTCTTTACCTGGTAGCGGTATTTCGGCTGTGCCGTGCGCTCGTCTCTCTGGGTTCTTGCAGCCATCTGTATCTCTCTCGCTCGTCAAAAACTCGCCACACGGCGAACTATGACATTATATTGCTCCAATGCCGATCTTTCATGGCAATCATCTCCTTTGGCCCTGCTCAACAATTGAGCAGAAAGGTTAGTCACCCTGAGTAATTTTCAAAGCGCACTACTCAAACTATCTGGGTCCTATTCAACACGCGACAACACGCGTGCCCCATCAGTTTCCTAGGCCGACGCCATGTCTGGTTCGGCGCAACCCATCCCCACCCCGTCAGTCGGGGCCGCACCCCAGACCTCGCGACAAATCGCAGCGAAGCGTGCAGAACCGAATCATGCCGGCCTCGACGCTCATCAATCCCGTTAAAAAATCCGGGTACAAAAACTCTACCTCATCTGGGCCTTGTAGTACAAGGCTTTCCGGGCAGAAAATGGCTCCCTTCGCCAGGATATTTCAATTGCATGCAAACGACCCTGCAAGAACGCCACTTTTCTCAATGAAATCAACAACCGGCCCAATCAGGGTGGCACAGCGTCAGTGTTCGGTCGCCGCACTGGACGTGCACAGTTTGCGGTGGCCAGCGCGCAGGTTGAAGAATGAGCCAGGGCAATCGCATTTACTTCTTGAGGAGAGAGGCCGAGCAATGAGGCCCGATATTTTGGGAGTCGATCTGCGGTTTTTCAGCGGGAGCGCAAACTGCGCTTGGGGTACTGAGTATCTTGGCGTAGCAACGCAATGGCGAACTTGCGCAGGGTGGCGAAGTTATGCGGCGCGTGGTCTTTGCGGACACGGCAGTTGTCCTCTCGAAACGTGACATCGAGCACCCAATGCAGGCTGTTCTCGATACCTCAATGACTGCGTGCTGCGTTGGCAAAAGACGCTGCGGAGGTGACGCCCTTGCTGCCGATGTAGAAGGCGCGCTCCTTGGAAAGCGTGCCGTTGATGTCCCGCTGTCGCTCGATCATGCCGACGCCAGCGAGTTTTGGCCAGTGTGTCTGGAACTTCTTGTCCAGCCAGGACAGGTTCGTGACCCACATCGCCCGTCGGGCTTCGATGCGGCCATGGTTCTTCTCGACAGATTGGAATCGATCAACCGGCAGCGTGCCGAAGCCGGCTGTCTCGCCATCAGAAAAGAACTCTCGCAAGGCATTCGCCAAGGTTTCCTGATTATCCTTGACGGCCAGCAGATAATTCCCGCCCTCGTCGAGAATCTTCCGGGCAATCTCGGTCTGGCAACCGATGGCATCAATCGTCACGATGCATCTCTTGAGGGTCAGTGTGTCGAGCAGCGCCTTGATGGCGGGTATCTCGTTGCCCTTGCCACGGGTATGCTCCTGGGCCAGACACAAGCCGCTGGCAGTGGCGTAAGCGCTGATCGTGTGCAGCGCGCTGTTATGGCCATCCCGGGAACCACAGGCGGTCTTGCCGTCGATGGCGACTACCCCCGCCACAACGCCGATGAGGCCGCTGATCCATTCACGGAAACAGGTCTCGAATACTTGGGCATCCAGCAGGCGGAATACCCGGCCAAAAGTGTCATGGGACGGTGTGCCGTGCTCAAGAACCAGGTGCTGCTTCAGCCAAGCCTCGTTGTCCTCGACCCATTCGGCGACATCCACCCAACTATCCGCTTCGCACAACACTGCGCACAGCGCCATCAGGATCATTTCCGTCAGATCGTGCCACTGCGCAGGCCCGGTGCGAGGATCATCCAGACCAACAAATACTTCCGCCAGTGTCATTTCCATTCCCGACAAAAGTCGAGAGTAGACCTGATTCCGACCGAGTCCACAAGCCCCCGTCATAACTCACTGACACTAAACAACTTTCCAGCAGGGTTTACGATATCTGCGTATGCAATAGCCCTGAAGAATGAGCTTCCCTCTGTTTTTCGTCTTCCAACTCATTGGCATTATGCCGCCAATTGCTGCTCATGCTGAGTCATAATCCAGTCTTCTAGGAATTTCATGGGCAAAGCGTAGCCGAGCGTGGAATGACGACGTCTGCGGTTGTCCCCCAAAAGGACTTCCTTCAGGGGGTAGAACGGTTGGATGTAGTCGAACAGATCGGCTTGCACTTCGGCCCGCGTGCTGTAGCGGGTGCCATGCACCCGCTCATTTTTCAGACTGTTGAAGAAGCTCTCGGTCGGCGCGTTGTCCCAGCAGTTGCCCTTGCGGCTCATCGAACAGACCATCCCGTGGGCTTTCAGCCGCGCCTGAAAGGCGTGGCTTGCATACTGGCTTCCTCGGTCGGAGTGATGGATCAGGCCCGGTGCCGGTTTTTTGTGGAACCAGGCCATGGTCACCCGAGTTCGACAGCCAGAAGCGCAAGTCATTGACTATGCGAGGGATGCATATTTGAAATTGGCACTACAAGCGTTTTGTTGAGGGTTCCGGGAGGTCGATGGTTTCGAAGAGATCCTTTTGTTCCGGCGTGATGGCCGACAGCCCTGAGGCCGACTGACGTTGATGCAAGGTAATCTGATGAAACTGAATCCGGCGCACGATCTCCAAGGCTCGCTCGGGTGTGAGCCGCATGTCCGGTACGCCTGGGGCATCTTCAGGGGCGAACCACACCCGTTTAGGGTCACCCGCGAGCACAAGCATAATCCGCTGCAAACCTTCGCCTATCTTGGCGTGACAGTTCTGATCAATCCGCTGATCTGAATTTCCGGTCTCGCCTATCTTTACTACAACGAACTCGAAACTGCCGGGATGGCGCTCGATCTCGGCACGATCGCCCTGCTCCATACCATCGGCGCCTTCTTGATGCTCGCCTTCCTGATCGGCCACATCTACGTCATCACGACCAGGCATACGGTCGGTGCCCACTTCAAGGCTATGGTTGCCGGCTGGGATGAGGGTGAAGAGCGCCACTGATCGCATATCGTGCATTCCGGTAGCGCCACAATACGCCGGATTGACTTCTGGCAGTGGCGCCGGGATACTTGCCTGAGCGGCGCTGCAATTGCCTTTCCCGAAACTCTGGAACTGATACGCGAGGTACCCGAATGCTGATCAAGAACGACCAGTCGATATTGCTGCTGATCGACTTGCAGGAGAAACTTGCTCCCGCCATCGAGGATATCGATGCGGTCATTCGTCACAACCTGTGGCTGGTTGACGTCGCGGGGCGCCTTTCGGTGCCGGTCGGTGCAACTGTTCAGTATCCGTCCGGACTCGGACCGCTCGTCCCGGAACTCAGCTCCCGCATTCAGCCCGATCGCATCGTCGAGAAGCTGCATTTCTCGGCCGTCGCCGACAACCGCCTGGGGTCGCTACCCGACATTTCCCGCCGCCAGATCGTTCTGACCGGTACGGAAACGCATGTCTGCGTTCTGCAGACGGCACTTGATCTGCTGGCTCTGGGCAAGGAGGTATTTGTCGTTGCCGAGGCGGTCGGCTCGCGCCGCGCGTCCGACAAGGAACTTGGGCTGGCGCGCCTGCGTCAGGAGGGATGCCGCATCGTTTCGCGCGAGATGGTTGCCTTCGAGTGGCTGCACCAGGCTGGAACTGATATGTTCAGACAGATCAGCCGCGAGTTCCTGCGCTGAGAATTTCAATCTCTGTCGCCGGAGCTACCGCAGTTTGTCTTGCTGTAAAAAAGGGCGCTTGTCGCGCCCCAGAGTTAACCCTCGATCTGATCAGATCACAGGATGGCCGTGTGCTCCACTTGCTGACTTCCACTCGGTTCGTAAACCACGTGCGGACGACCAACCAGTAGTGGATCGACAGGCCCGATAGCCGCAACGTCCTTACCGGCATAGTCTATCTTGTGCAGCACGAAACGCATGGCGTTGAGACGCGCGCGCTTCTTACAATCGGATTTGACCACCGTCCATGGTGCTTCAGTGGTGTCGGTATGGAAGAACATCGCCTCCTTGGCTTTGGTGTAATCGTCCCACTTGTCGAGCGAAGCCAGATCGATCGGCGACAGCTTCCACTGCTTGAGCGGGTGAACCTCGCGCTCCTTGAAGCGGCGACGCTGTTCCTTGCGGCTCACCGAGAACCAGAACTTCATCAGATGAATGCCGCTACGCACCAAAGTGCGTTCGAATTCAGGTGTCTGGCGCATGAACTCGCGGTATTCCTCCTCGTTGCAGAAACCCATCACACGCTCGACGCCGCCCCGATTGTACCATGATCGATCCATGAAAATGATCTCACCGGCCGTCGGCAGGTGCCTCACGTAACGCTGGAAGTACCACTGGCCACGCTCCTCCGTCGTCGGCTTCTCCAGCGCGACAACGCGCCCACCGCGCGGGTTGAGGTTCTCGGTAAAGCGTTTGATGGAACCACCCTTGCCAGCCGCATCACGCCCCTCGAAGATGATGACCATGCGTTGGCCGGATTCCTTGACCCAGTTCTGCAGCTTAACCAGTTCGACCTGCAGACGATACTTCTGCTTCTCGTAGGCCTTGCGCGACATCAGGTTGCGATAGGGGTAGGAATTGTTGTCCCGCCAGCCGCTTGCCAGTTCGTCGTCCGGACTGGTCGGCAACTTCCATGCCGGCGCTTCGTCCTTGCCGAGCAGCGCCTTGCGCAGAGCCACCGCGTCATCCGGCGACGCGCCCGTCATAATCGCTTCCAGGGACTTGGCCAGTGCGACCGTATCACCGGGAGGAGCATGAGCAATGATGTCTTTCAGGGCAACGGTCTTTTGCTCGACCGCAGCGCTGACAGCCTCGGCCACGTCATAGGCCTCCATCGCTTCGGGAGTGTGCGCCGGCGCAATGTCGCCAGCCGCAGCCCTGCGTGGCTGCGCCGCACGGGGCGTGGCGACGCGTGCCTTGAGCACCACCGGCTTGGCGGCCGGTGAATCGGCACTCCCGGCAGGTTTGGCGGCGGCAACCGCTTTGCTTTTTGTACCCGGTTCGGGCGTCGAAGTCTTCTTGTCCATCTAACTTCCTCCAGTATGGTATGTGATCCGTTGTGAAAATCTTGAGTTCAGATTGCTGACTGACGAAACTTCGTCATAATAGACCCGACATGCTGGGCGCTTCAACCACTTGCAGGCAATTGGCCACTGTTTTTCTGAACTTTTTCGCTTCCCTGCGGCATGTGCGATAGACGCCCGCCCGCGATCATTCTCTTGACAAGGGCGGTTCCAAGTGGCGTTGGCGCAATGTAATGTCATAGCTTGCCGGGTAGCGGAATTTTGATGAGGCGGATTCAACTCTGAAATGCAACAGGGTAATGACGGGAGTGTAGCTGACTCATGAAGAGGTCGTGAGGTGTATTGTAGTCAAGGCATTTTCGAGGTCGGTGATTGAGACGGAGCCTGGCAAGTCCGATATTTTTTCGGAGATGCCATCAAAGCTCATTTTCTTGGGGAAGAACTGCCGAATGAGGCCGTTCATATTCTCGTTGGCCCCGCGTTCCCAAGAAGCATAGGGTGGGCGAAGTAGCAATCAGCCTGGAGTTGCTCGGCAAATCGCTGATGCTGGGCAAACTCCTTCCCGTTATCCGTCGTCAGTGTGTGGACAGCGTTCGCGAAAGGCATCAGCAGGGAAATCATCGCATCTGAGACTAAAGTGGATCCCTGAGTCAAGACAGATTTCATCCGGGTTTAAGCTGTAGCCATTGCTCACATGCAGCGAAATGGCGCTGTCCCGGTTTTGCTTTTGCTTTGGTTGTTGCCGTTGCCTCTGATCTTGCGTCTGTGGGGGAGAAATCCCCTGTTCCGCTACGCTCCACAGGGGATTTCTCCCCCGCGCGCGGAAATTTATCCACAATCAATGCCCCGCCACCGACAGCGGTTCGATGCACGACGTCGGGTGTATTTTGTCCCAAGGACTGGTGCGGACGTTCGCCGTTGTAGAAGACAAAGTACTCGGTCAGTCCAACCAGCAACTCGCCCATCGTGGCATAGCCCTTCAGATACACATCCTCATGCTTGACGCTACGCCAGAGCCGTTCGACAAAGATGTTGTCGAATGCCCGTCCGCGCCCATCCATGCTGATGACAACCCTTTCGCGCTTCAGCACGCCGGTGAAGGCCGCGCTGGTGAACTGTGAGCCTTGATCGCTGTTGAAGACTTCGGGCCTGCCGTGGTTACGCAAGGCGTCCTCCAGGCAATCGACACAGAATACCGCTTCCATGCTGTTGTTGATCCGCCAACTGAGCACCCGGCGTGAGTACCAGTCGATGATGGCTAGCAGGTAGGTGAAGCCATGCGCCAACCGAATGTAGGTGATATCCGTGCTCCAGACCTGGTTGGACCTGACAACGGGGACTCCGCGCAGCAGATAGGGGTAGATTTTGTGTTCCGGGCGTGGGCGGCTGGTGTTGGGGCCCGGCGCCATGCCTGCCAACCCCATCTGCCGCATTAGACGTTGGACCCGCTTGCGATTGACGATGTGGCCAGCGACCTTGAGGAATACGACCATCTTGCGGCTGCCGTAGAACGGCCGCCGTGTGTACTCCTCATCGATCAGACGACCGAGCAGCAGATCGCTTTCATCGACCGGCTTGGGCTTTTTCTGCGCATAAACCGTGGCGCGGGATACGCCCGCCAGAACACACTGCTGGACCACGGTGGCCTCATCTCCTTTGCCAATCCACGATTGCCGCATCATGACAGGCTCATCCCGGACTTTTTTTGAGCCAATCCAACTCCATCTTCAGTTTGCCAATTTCGCTGTACAGCAATTCCGGCTCCCGGTGAGCGGCCAGCGGCTTCGGGCCTCGTTTGCCTTCAAACAATGTCTTGGCTTGTTCCTGAATCTCCCTCTTCCACTGCCCGACCTGCACCGGATGAACACCGTACTCCTGACCAATCTCATTGATCGTCTTCATCCCTCGCACGGCCTCCAGCCCTACCTTCGCCTTGAATTCGGGCGAATGGACCTTCCTCTTCTTCACTTCTTGCATCACTTCTCATCCCTCATGACAGCGCACAGCTTAAACCGTTGTCTTAAAATGGGGACCACTATAGGGCTCCAGGTTTCCGCCAACTAGGTCTCGACAAAAATCCATGTCAGATCAGAATGGCGCTAAGTTAAGCCCATTCAGTGGAAAAGCCGTTCATGCCATAAAGATAAATGAGATAATTCGGCATGAAAAACGGCACGCTCCATCTCCCTGGATTTCACCTATCGACGCTGCGCCGCAAGCCACGCTCTGGCGCGCAAAAGCTGGCTGACGAAAAGATTCGGATTCGCCGGCATACGATCAGCCAACTGGGGGAGTGTTTTGGTTCCTTCATTCCGACCCGCGAACTGGGGAAGGAGAAGGTGGGTAATTTCAGTCGGCGTCGGATATTCAGCAAGGAGAACACCTTCTGGGGGTTTTTCACCCAGATTCTCGACGCCGACGGCGGTTGCCGGGAAGTGGTTCGCAAAGTTCAGGCGTTTGCGGCTTCTCGTTCGATGCCGGTGCCCTGCGCATCGACCTCGGCGTACTGTCAGGCCCGAAGCAAACTGGAGAGCGGCGGACTGAAACGCATCCTGAAGCACAGCGCCGAACAGTTGCAGCAGCGGGGACAGCATCGCCGATGGAAAGATCGGCGCGTCGTGGTAGTCGATGGAACGGCAGTGAGCATGCCCGACACCCCGGCCAATCAAGAGGCGTGGCCCCAGCCGGGAAGCCAGAAGCCGGGATGTGGATTCCCACAGGCCCAGATCTGTGCCTGCTTCTGTCTACAAACCGGCACATTGTTGAGTCATCGGGTCAGTTCCCTCAGGGACGGCGAATTGACTCTTCTGCGCCAGCAATGGGGAGAGTTCAAGCCCGGCGACATCATGATGGGTGACAAGGGGTTTTGCAGCTATTACGACGTCTGGAAATTCCAGCAAAGGGGCGTGGACACGGTGATGACCCTGGCGCGGCGGACACCGGTCGAAGCGGGGGCGGCGAGCGACGTGCTGGGGCCGGACGACTTGCTGATCACGTGGCCCAAGCCCGTCTGGAACAAGAACCTGAGCTATTCCCATGAAGAATGGCGGACGCTTCCCGACGCTCTCACGCTACGCCAGATCAAGGTCACGATCACGGTGCCGGGCATGCGCAGCGAGTCCTTCTATCTCGTGACGACCCTGCGCGATGCACGGCGGTTTCAAGTCCGAAGTGCAACAAGCTGATGATGATGCTTAACCCGGATGTTTCATAAACCCGCCGCGCGATGTCAATGTCGTGCCATTCCAGCCGTGATGCGAGTCAGCTTGCTGCGAATTTTGCTGCCAACCCGCCACGATCGGCCAAATACCCCAACTTTTGGGCATCACACCCTGCCGCCATCGATCCCTGGACAGAGCGCTGGCGAGACCTCACCTCCGCTCAAGCGGATTCGAGTCGGCAGCATGAGACGGCGTCGCCGAGTCGATCAGGCCGGCGGGCGCGGGACGAGGTAAAGCAACTCGGTCACCCGCGCCAGCACCCCCTTCATCGGACACGACGTAGGCAAGGACAGCTTGATCCGATCCTTGTACTGCACCACGCGCACCGCCAACTTAAAGAGTTTCAGGATAATCGACAGCGGTTGCGCCTTGGCCAGTTCCGTATGCACCAGCGTGTTCTCGCGCAAGCCGTGAATCAACCCATACGCCGCACACGAATAGAACAGCCGCAGGTGATTGGCGAGGAAGGCATGATCGGAGGTCCGGTCACTGGCCAAGTCGTTCTTCACCGCCTTGATGAAGTTCTCGTCCTGCCCTCGAGCACAGTACAGCTCTTTGTAAAGCACATCAGGCGTCGGGTCGGACAGCGAGGTCACCACGTACCGCGGGTTGTCACCCAAGGCCATCACCTCGGCCTTGACCACCACGCGGTAAGCCTTGGGCCACGAGCCCGCCTGATACTCGATATCGTCGTACAGTCGTGTCGCCGCAGGCTCGGCGTTCCCCAGGCGCTGGGCGTTGGCGCTGTGTGTCTGGTGCAGCGCACGGGCTTTCTTCAGCAGCGGCTCGGCCTTGGGCGAGAGCACCTGGTTGCCGGCCAGGCCGAAGAGAAAGTCCAGATGCGGATCGGACTCGCACAAGGTCATCAGTTCGGGATTCGCGAAGTGACCATCCCCGCGCAGCAGGATGTGGGTCTCGGGCCAGGCCTGGCGGAGCAGGTGCAGCACGCGCTTGATGATGACCGCATTCTCTTTACCGGTGGGACGCTTGCCCGGACGCAGGACGGCGGTGATCAGCTTCCCGGAGAGTCCTTCGAAGAGGAACAACGGCAGGTAGCAATGATTGCCGTAGTGGTGGTTGTAGAACGCCAGTTCCTGCTGCCCGTGAGTGGCATCCTCAGAGTGATCCATATCGAGCACGATCACGGCAGGCGCCTGGGCGTAGCTGGCGATGAAGGCGTCGACGAAGCTTTTGGCCAGGCGGTAAATGTCTTTGCGCGATACGCTGTTTTCGAGCCGGGAGAGCGTGGGGCCGGAGGCCAGGTCATTTCCCTCGCCCAGCGGGGCACGACCGACCGCCAGTTTGAACAGCGGATCGCGCCGCAGCGTGTTGGCGTCATTACCGTCGGCGTAGCCGCTGGCGGTCTGGAATATCCGCTGACGAAGCAGGTCGGCCAGCGGATGGTCAATGTACGAGGCGTGGCGTTTGTCGTGAATCGCGCTGACCAGGCGGGGAATCAGGCCGATTTGCAGGTCGATGCCACGCAACAGGAGTGCGCCAAAGTCGGAGGACATCGCCCCGCCGTCAAACTCTGCCCGGATCGTAAATCCGGCGCTGGCGGGAAAGCGAAGCTGGGTTGGGATAGAATTGTCCATGGGCGGTCTCGTTTAGGCTTCTTACGAAGCGTTATTGGCGTAACCCCAATTATATCAATGGGTTAAACGAGATTCGCCTGCTTTTATGAAAAATTCGGGTTAAAGAAGTCGAAGGATTCTGGGATAAACAGTTCGGCCGGACAGTGAAAGGTGAGGCTCTTTCGAGGTCGGGTATTGAGTTGCCAGGCAACGGCATCGAGTTCGGTCTGAGAGAATCCAGAGAGATCGGATCCCTTGGGAAAATACTGGCGAAGCAAGCCGTTGGTATTTTCGTTGATGCCGCGTTGCCAAGGGCTGTGCAGATCGGCGAAATAGACCGCGACGCCAGTGATTTCGGAAAGGCGCGCATGCTGCGCCATCTCGCGCCCTTGGTCGTAGGTCAGGGAAAGGCGTCGTTGCGCGTCAACCCGGTTGAGGACAGCGCCAAAGGCCGTGGCCGCGGTTTCGGCCGTGGCGTCCTCCATCTTGACCAAGGTGACAAAGAGCGTGGTCCGCTCGACCAGCGTGCCGATGGACGAGGCATTGCGTGCTCCCTTGATCAGATTGCCCTCCCAGTGGCCGGGAATGACACGCTCGCTGATCTCCGGTGGGCGCAGATGGATGCTGGTCATCTAAGGAATCTGGCCCCGGCAATCTTCGCCTCGGGCGCGCGGCCGACGACGCTTACGCGCTTGTCGCAGGCAGGCGATCTACTCACTGCGCAGCGTGCCGGTAACCGGCAACTACGCGGCGTCGAGCGCCCCTACTTCGGCAACGCGTACAAAGGCGAGCGCAGCGGGTTCTGAGCGAACAGTTCTTTCCAGACCCGTGGCGTGAGTTCATGGACGCGGTCGGCGGGGTGCTCGGCGACGCGCTGCAGGACATCGACGAGATAATCGTAGGGGTCGATCTGATGCAGCCGACAGGTAACGATCAGGCTCTGGATGATCCCGACCTGCCTGGCGCCGAACTCCGTCCAGCAGAACAGCCAGGAGCGGCGCCCCATGGGAATCACCCGCAGGGCGCGTTCGAGGTGATTGGTGTCGATCGGCACGTCCGGGTCGGCGAGGAAGACCTCCAGTCCCCATCGTCGATCGCGCGCGTAGGCCAGCACCCTGGTCAGCGGATTGCGCGGTAACAGCCCCTGCGCCGCGAAGCGTTCGCCAACCCAGGCGAAGAAACGCTCGACGATCGGTTTGGCATGCTCCAGACGATAGTCGCGCTTCCTTGCACCGGTGAGCTTTTGCTCGCGGATGCGCTCTTCGACCTGATACAGGTCCCCAATGAGCGCGAGTGCCTGCGCTGCCGCTTCTGGTTCCGCGTCTTGCGCGTCAAAGAACTTACGACGCGTGTGCGCCCAGCATTGGGCGTGCGTGATCCCGATCTGCGCCGCGTAATGACTGTAGGCCTGATAGCCGTCCGACAACAGCACCGCGCCTTCGGCGGCGGTCAGTCCGAGGGCCGCCTCGACGTGCTTGAACTCGCGACTGGCGAAGAAGGGGAAACAGATTTCGTCGCCTTCGCCATACACCGGCCAGAAGTACGCCGCTTTCAGCTTGCCGGGTGCGCCCTGTCCGGCCTTGATCGGCGTCTCGTCCATCGCCTTGACGCGCGAGCTGCGGATCGAGGCAAACTGCGCCTCGTAGATCGGTTCGAGCAGAGTGATGCCCTGTTGCCCGATCTGCGTCAGCCACGGCCGGCTGACGGTGATTCCCGCATCGGCCAGGCGTTGATGCTGGCGATACAGTGGCAGGTGGTAGGCAAATTTGTCAATCAGCAGTCCGGCGACGAAGCTGACGTCGGCCCGGCTGCCCTCAATGACACCGGCCGGCGCGTTGGCGCAGACCAGTGTCTGGTTACTCTTGAGCTTGATTACCGGCCGGCGATACTTGATCACCACGTAGCTACCCGGCCGTTGCGCCAGGCGATAGCTGTCCTTGTGGCTGATGACCTCGTAGTCCTCGGGAGAGAGGCCTTCGACTTCCGGCGCGGTGAGCTCGACGACTTCGACTGGGACGCGGTTCTCGTCGAAGAAGGGCACGCTTTCGTCACTGGGACGCTTGCTGGTCGGCTGACGGGTATGCGCGGCGACGGGGCGACCTGGTGACTCAGAACCTGGTGGGGGCGTCGGGAACTCGCCGAGACTCAGTTGGCCGCTCGGCGTGACGTCGATGCGTCGTTCGCTTTTCTGGCCGAAGATCTGGCGCTTGAACCAGTCGATTTGTTGCTTCAGTGCGGTGATTTCAGCAGACAGCGTCTGGCACAGATCCAGCACCTCTTGCGGGCACAATGCTGCGGCTTGTTCGAGGTTGTAAACCGTCTGGTAACGTGCTGAATCCATGCGTGTATTTTAACACAAGCCGCTGTTTTGAAGTGTTTTTATGGGCGCTCCAGAGGCGTGATAACGCTTCTTCCGGCGTCCCGGCTCGATCCCTTCGAGGAGCAGTTTCAGACCGGTCCAGTCGATTTCGCACGTGCGCACTTTATCCCAGTTGGCGACGAAACGGCCTTCTTCGAGACGCTTGGCCCACAGGCAGAAGCCGCTGCGATCCCAGTAGAGCACCTTCACCTGAGTGCCACGGCGATTGAAGAAGACGAAGAGCTGGCCGCTCAGCGGGTCCTGACCGAGGACATGACGGGTGATCGCGTACAGACCGTCGAAGGATTTGCGCAGGTCGACCGGCTGGCCATAGACTTGGACGCGGATTTGGCCTTCAGGGAAAAACATCAGCGGCGCTCCAGCTGCAGGATCAGGCCGCCGCCGAGGTCGAGGGTGAGGTGGAAACGAGCGGGCGTCGCCGTGGTTGTGCTCAGAGGGCCGACGTCGACGAAGGTGGCCGGCTGGCCGCTGGCCTTGTCCTGACTGTCGAGGGCGATGCCCAGACGTGTGCGCCAGCGATGGAAGCTGGTATCGCTGATCCCTTCGCGTTTGCAGAAGGTCGCAACGTTCAAACCGCTGCCCGGAAATCGCGACAGCAACGCCTCCCATTCGCTCGCGCTACGCCGCACCCGCGACCCTTCCCCTGCCTTGGCCATCCTGGCCTCCTCCGCGTTTCGTGATTCGAGGAGGACATTGTCGACAGCACGATCGGCGCTGGAAAGAACGCCGCAGAGTTACCGGTTACGCGTGCCGCGTGTTATCGCGTAAAGCGCGGTGTCCCCCAGGGGGACTTCCTTCGGGGCGTAGATGGTCTCGTGACTGACCTGAAGCTTGGGTTGATCCGGGTGCATTCGCTGCAGTATGCCCGCGATCTGTTCCGGAGAATGGCAGGCGCGCAGCAGGCGTTCGACATGTGTCCAGAGCGGACCGTCCTGGGCGAGTCGAGAAGGGTATTGTGCGGTCCTTGCCAACATACTGGCGCGCTGCTGCGTGAGTGGCGCCCGATAGCCGCCCGCGACCGGCGGACGCCCGCGTTTCTTGGGTGCTGTGGCGGGATTGCTCCAGCCGTTGCGGTTTAATTCACGACTGATCGAACTCGGCGCGCGCTGGACGCAGCGGGCAATTGCCCGCTGCGTCCAGCCCTGCTCAAGCCCCAACTGGATCATCGTGCGTTCTTCACAACTCAGGTGTTCGTATTTCGTTCCCATCGCAACACATTACCTCCCGGAAAGTGTTGCACTTCAGATTTGAGCGCGCCAGGGATTATTACTTTGCCAGTCACTGCATAATCGGTCATGGGGAAACTGTGGTCTGTGCCGAATGGCGCTAAGTTAAGGACGTATTGCGTCCATTTTTGCAGCGACAATGCTAGCGCTGGGCATGCTGGACAGCCTTAACTTAGAACACATCCGTAAATAATATTCACTTTCAGTTTGTTTTTTCTGAACGCCATGATCGATGCGACCAGGTGGTTGAGCGCCAAGAAACTGCGCTCAAGCTTCTCGTATCGCACCAACAACTTTCGGAAGCGGTTGAACCAGCTGTGGGCCACTTCGACGATCCAGCGCCGGGCTTTCTTCCTGGGGTCACGTTTGAGTTCGCCGGCCTCTTGCCCACGCCCTTTGACATGGGGGATGTAGCCGTGCTTCGTGATGATCGCCAATGCGGGCGCGCCGGTGTAGCCGGCGTCAGCGCAAAGGTGTTTGCTTCGCCGCTTGGGTGGCGACGCTCGCTTGACGACAATGGCCTCAAGCACAGCCGCCACCTGAGAGACGTCGTGCCGATGGGCGCTGGTCACGACGAGCGACAACGGGACGCCACGACCGTCCACCAGCAAATGACGCTTGCTCCCATTTTTTTCCCCGGTCCGTTGGATTGGGTCCAACGCTTGATTGCGCCATCGGGGCCTTCATCATCGCGCCGTCAAGGCTTTGCCAGCGCCAGGCGATACCTTCAAGGTCGTCGTATTCGGCAAGTCCGCGCTTCCATAGGGCTTCAAACACCCCGGCCTTCTCCCACGCCAGAAATCGCGCATGAATCGCACTGGAACTGCCAAAGCGCTCCGCCGGGAGCGCCTTCCACTGGCAACCTGTGCGCAGCCCATAAATAATCGCCTCGAAGACCAGCCTCGGTTCTTTGGGCTTGCGCCCCCCGCCAGCCTTACGGACGTAACTCCGATCCGCCAGTCGCTGGCGTATCGGAATCAGTGGCTCAACGCGCTTCCAGAATTCCTCGGTCACTTCCCATGACTTCACTTTTGCCATCATCTCCCCCAACGCAATTCTCGCGCATGGGCAGTGATTATCCACTATTTACGGACAAGTTCTTAGTGCCATTCTGGTCTGTCCCGAATGGCACTTACTTAAGCTTTTTTGGGTGCCCATGGCGCTGGATATCCTCCCGTGCCATAGGGCGTGGTCTCATCAATAATGGGTAGGCATTGCGGCGTCGCTTGAGGGCACGAGGCTCGATGCGGCCTGGGCGATTGCCGACGGTTTGCTGGGCAATGAGGGCGAAGAGTTGGCTGGGGTGTGCGATGCCACCATGATAGGCATGAGGCGCCCAGGCGAGCCAGACTTGCACGGCATGCTTGAAGCTCAACTGACGGGGCAAGAGGCCGCTTTGTAGCGCCGCTTGAGCCATCATCAAGCGGATCAAATTGTAGGCGAGCAGATAGACCCAGATTTCCTTCACGGCCATGGCTGGCGTTTGGCAGCCCAGTTGCTCCATGCCCAAGGTGGTCTTGATGTTGCGCAGATCAAGTTCAACATGCCAGCGATCCCGATACAGGCGTTTGATGGCCTCCTTGGATGTTTGCTTTGGACACAGAAAGGTCGTGACGAGTGTCTTGCCCCCCGCCCGAAGCTCGCGAACCGTGACACTGGCCGGTGCCTGCGCGTAATCCTCCTGAGACATCCAGTCTGGCTTGATGCCTGGTTTGGATAAAACCAGCAGGTGGTCACGCTCCCCCAGTCGCTGGCCGAGGCAATAATCGGTGGTGCGTTGGCGTGATCCGTGTTGTTCAAAGACGGCATCAACCCCTCGCTCGATCAGCGCGCAGAGCAGGAAGTAGGTGGCAAAGAACGCATCGCCCACCAGCACATCGCCGCGCACCAAGGTGTCGATCTGGCGGCGCAGCAAGGACTGCTCGTCGCTGCCTTTGCCGCGACAGGCGCTGATCGCGGCATTGAGCACAGCACCGCTGCCCAGGCAGATCAGGCCGACGATCCGGCATTGCGGGAATCCCAATCCAGCCTTCTGGCTACCGGGCTGCGGGAAGTCGGCCTGATTGGCGTCAGTATCGGGCATGATCACCGTGGCCCCATCCACCAATCGTACCGGACGCCCCCGCCAGTGCCATGCCGCCGGGGCATGGGCCGTTAGCCATTGCCCGGTCTGATGGGTCAAGGTACTGACCATCGACGTCGGCACGCGTTGGCGAGCCCGGCAGTAGGCGCCGGTATGGGAGCTGCAGGGCGTGAGTCCGGCGATCAGGCGCTTGATCGCCCCTTCATTGACGGCGCGTTGGCAGGAGCGGTCGGCGCTGAGGGCTTGCGCCAAAAACATCGATAGCGTTTCAGTGGGCGGAAACAGTCGCTCTCGGTGCGGCGGCAAGGCCAACTCCACGGCATCGAAGAGTTCCGGCCCAGTCAATAGATCGAAAAACGCGTGGGCATCTACGCTGTTGGCCTTCGCCGAAATCGCGTGACGTTGCCGGGTGATGGCTTTGTGAGTAGCATGCATTGGGGCTGATTCCTCGGGTGACAGTCGGGTGTTTGGCGACTCCAACTTATCACGCGTCGATTCAGCCTGCTTTATCAATTACATCAGTATGTTGGGGCTTAAGTAAGTGCCATTCTGGTCTGTCCCCTTTTTCCCTTCAATTTGTTGCTCTTCGGACTTGAACCGCCCTTCGCTTATCATTGGCGCCTTCAACTTGCGGAACCACATCCATGAAGCGCTGCGCCACACTGCTTGTCGCCGCCCTCGCCCTGCCGGCCAGCCTGCCTGTCGCGGCCGAGGAAATCGGCTGCTCAACCACCGCCTGGAAGTTGATCGGCGCCAACCACCGGGTGTGCATCTATGCCTATGATGACCCGAAGATTCCCGGCGTTACCTGCCACATCAGCCAGGCGCGAACGGGTGGCGTCAAGGGCAGTTTCGGGCTGGCCGAAGATCCGTCGCAGTTCTCGCTCGCCTGCCGCCAGGTCGGTCCGATCACCCTGCCGGCCAAACTCCCCGACGAAGATGTCGTCTTCAGCGAAAATACTTCGCTGCTCTTCAAGGAAACAAAGATCACTCGCTTCGTCGACCGCAAGCGCAATGTGCTGATCTATCTGGCGATCAGCCGCAAGATTATCGAGGGCGCGCCCGCCAATGCGATCTCGACGGTGCCGGTCCAGCCGTGGGGGAGCAAGTGAGCTGGCAGGACATCGTTGGGCGGCGTCGCGCCTCATGTCACCGGGAACGGCTCGAAAAGCCGCGAACTGCCGCAGCCGGGCGGGGCACCGGGTAGCACCACGCTGCCGCACATCGTGTGCTGCGCTGCTCCGGCACATGCGCACGACGACACGACCCGGGGCGCTTATTCAAATTAGCGTTCAAGATGATACTAATGCTAGAATATTCCTAAGTACAAGATACTTGGGAGGCATTGACATGGCCAGACCGCGGCGAGTAGATCCGGAATTGGTGACGCAGGCCCAAGCGGCCGTGAGAGACGCCGATAATGTTGAGGCCCTGCGCTGTGCGCAGGCGGTGCTGCTACCGGCGCTATTGGGAGCGACGCTGGAGCAGACCGCAGCGGTACTGGGCATAGGTCGAGCCACCGTGCCCAGGCTACAAGCGCGCCTGCGCCGGCTATTGGCCAAACCGGACGCAATCCAACCGAATTGGGGTGGTCGCCGGCGAGCTTCCAATCCTCTCAACTTAGCCCATAGTCATACGGCGGGTTTGTAAGCAAAGGACAGGTGAGGCTTTCGCTGGTTTGGCCGAGGTCGAGCACGATCAGGGATAAATTTCTGAAGGTTTTTGACGATTTCCGAGAAGATTTCCTTGGTAACTCGGGTGGTGATTTGCTGCACACCCGCCAAGACTCGGGGCAAGATACGACGTACGGTATTGAAGGCCATCGTCCGATTCACTCGCCATGGCGAATCGCTGGGCAGCCGCTCTTCCGCAGCCAGGTAGGTGGCCAGGGCATTGAGATTGTCACACACCATCTTGGCCCCAACATCCTGGCAGGCGGCCAGCCAAGTCAGGCCGGACGTGTGCTCCAGATTGAGCCGGTGTTTGATGCGCTTGAACGCCTCCTCGATACGCCAACGGCTGTGATAAAGGGCTGAGAAGCTTGTGGCCGGATACCGCGCGGTATCAAGCAAGGAGGTCATCAAGACCCGTACCTTGCCAGTCGGCGTCACCTGACGAATCAGGCGAACCATAGAAGGCAGACGCGGACACTCGTAATCAATGGCATCCTGACGATGCGGTGGCGGCAATGTCACCTGCGCCTCATCTTCTCCGGATCGCATGAACTGGGTGATGGCAGAAAAGGAAGCGGACGAATCACAGCGTATGCAAAAGGGGATACCTCGATGCAACAGCGCCGCGACCAACCAGGCACCCGGATACCCGCGATCAAGCACCAGCATGTCCTGAGCACCGAGTCGGTCAAGCCGCTCAAACAACATCTGACGTTCGCCGACCAGCGAACTGTGCAAAATCAGCGAGTCGAACAATTCGATCCCTGGCCGAAACAAACCGAAGATGGCCGCTTCTCGAATATGGCGGCGCCCTTCCAGGTCAAGCAAGGTCAGACGTACCTTCGATGCATCCGCCGCCAAGACCCGCAAGCCTTGCCAGTCCGGCTGCTGCGGAACGACCTCATCGACCAGGCGCAGCAATTCTGTATTGAGCGGCTCAAAGAGATTGGCGACCAGATGGCTGCGCGCCTTTGAGAAGGCACTGGCCGTGATCGCCCGACAAAGGCGGGTTCTTCCGGCAAGCAGGGCAAAGCAGGAATCAAGCTCCGCCTGAACTGCGCCGCGAATGCCGGTGAGCAGGAAAGCGATCAGATTCGTGAATGGCAATTCACGGTTTCGGGTGAAAAACCGAGGCTCGCGGCGGGCGGCGGCAAGGAAATTGGCGCCATGAATGTAGTCCGTTAGCCGTGAAACGATATTGGCATATTTAGGCCGTCATATAAAGCCTATTTATATCAATTGGTTACATGCTCGATTATATCTTGGCGCGGCCAGATGGCAAAGTTGCCAAAATTAGATGACAGACCGCTAAGTCAAGAGGATTGGGCGAGCTTCGCTGCCACTGGAAGAGGAGGACCGTTTCCTGGCCCCTTGGGTGCAGGCCTCCAATGAAGGGGGAATTCTGGTCGTTTCGCCACTGCGTGCCGCGTTAGCGCAAAAGCTGGGACGTCCTGTGGCCGCCTCTGTCGTGTATCGCCTGTTGGCGCGGCACGGCTGGCGCAAGGTCGCACCCGACACCCGGCATCCGGCATCCGGCATCCGAAGAGTGATCCGCCGATCCAGGAAGCGTGGAAAAAAACTTCCTGAAACACTGGCAGCCCTCTTGAAACAGGAAGAGGTTTGGGGTCGCCGGGTGCGCCTGATGTTTCAGGACGAAGCGCGCTTTGGGCGCATGGTGCGAATTCGTCGCTGCTGGGCACCCAACCCAGCACGGCCAATGGTCTGCAACGGCTACGAGCGGGAGTTCATCTACGTTTATGGCGCCGTCAGCCCCATCGAAGGCGAGTTGGATTGGATGACCTGTCGGCAGATGAACACCGAACAGATGACGGCGTTCCTGGCCCGAGTCAGTACCGCGCATGAAAAGGAGTTCATGCTGATGGTCGTCGACGGCGCCAGCTCACACGTATCGAAGGATCTGCAAGTGCCAGAGAACATTCGTCTGCTGCGCCTGCCACCTTACGCGCCCGAACTCAACCCGCAGGAGCACGTCTGGGATGAGGTGCGGGAGAAGGAGTTTCCCAATCGTGTGTTTGCCGACCTCGGTAGTGTCATCCGCCAGTTGGAAACAGGCCTTCCCCGTCTGGCAGCAAATACCTCAGGGCTGCGCAGCCTGACCGCATGGCCATGGATTGTTAGTCTCAACTTGAACGCTACTTAGAATTAGCCCTGGAGCAGCGCGGAGAGCACTGAAAACGGACGTAAACGGAAAACGCCGCATTAAGCGGCGTTTTGTAGCGGTGCCTTGTGCACCGGTTATCGGGTTTCCCCGTCTGGGTACTGCCTAGTCATCCTGAAGAAGTTGCATTCTCAATAATCGCTCTCCTTGTGGTCAGCAATACGAAACTGCACTTCCTTTGTACGCCTGATTCGCCCGAAGCGCAACATGCTTTTTTTGCATTCTTTTAAGTGGATTCCAGGAACCTTCGAAACCCGGCCCCAGGTTGCGTCGATAACGGAGACGAAAGCGGCAGCGGGTTGCGGATTCAGTTCAATTTATCGGGTCGACCGCAACATTGCTTGAACTTGCGGCCGCTGCCGCACGGACACGGGTCGTTGCGGCCCGATTTCGGCTCGTCGCGGCGCACGGCGCCACCCCGGCGTCGGTTGCGCCAGAAATTGTAGAGGGCCTGGACGATGACCGGCAGATTTTCCTGGATGTCGGCCACCAGGCGGGCTTCCTCGGCCGGCGGAAACCAGCGCTCGCCGCTTTCCTCGACATCTTCCTTGAGCATGCCGTTGAGCACGAACATCGGTTCGAGGAGTTCGGAAAGGTCGTCGGCGTGCTTGCCGGCCAGCTCAAACCAGTCACCACCAAGACCGGCGCCGAAGACGTAGGTGTCGGCCCAGGCCGCATAGTCGTATTCCTCGCCGCTCTCGTCGAGCGGATAGAGCACCGGCGCAATCGTCTCGTCGTTGAGCAAGGCGACGGCGAGGTCGTTGCTCAGGCGCATCAGCAACTCGACCGCTTCGAGCACTTGCTCATCTTCGGCGTCATCCAGCCCCTTGCCCAGCGCCTCGGGTAGCCAGACGGAGGGCAGAACCGGCGCCGGGCTACTGACGATGGCGCAGAGCATGGCCTGGATTTCGTCCAGGCGCATCGCGTCGCCCTGGAACAAGTCGGCTTCGAGGAGTTGTTCGAGGTGGTCGAGATCGCTGTCGCTGAGAGGGGCCGGGTTCATTTCGCTTTTTCCTGACTGCCTGAGTGAATCATGGTCAAGTATAGGTGTCTCAAATCGCATCGCCAACCCGGAGATTGATCCGCCATGCCGAAAATCGAAAAAACCGACGCCGAATGGCGCGCCCAGTTGAGCCCGGACGAATATCACGTCACCCGCGAGAAAGGCACCGAGCGCGCCTTCACTGGCCGCTACTGGGATTGCCATGACGATGGCACCTACCGCTGCGTGTGCTGTGGCGCGCCGCTGTTCCGCTCGCAAGCCAAATTCGATTCGGGTTGCGGCTGGCCGAGCTTCCATACGCCCAACGATGAAAAACTGGTCACCGAGCATGTCGACCGCGGCTTCGGCATGTCCCGCACCGAAGTCACCTGTATCGAATGCGGCGCCCACCTTGGCCACGTCTTTCCCGACGGCCCGGCGCCGAGCGGGCTGCGTTACTGCATCAACTCGGCATCGCTCAAGCTGGAAAAAGAGTAGCCACAAGGAATCACTACAGGCCGCGCGCCCAGGCCGGGCGCAGATGCGCCTTGTCAGGATTTTCGATGGCCTGCCGCACCTGCGCCAGGAGGCGCTCCTTGTCAGCACCCAGCGTGCCCCTGAGGACCAGCCAGTTCGAGGCATGATCGCTGCGGAAAACAGTGCGCTTCAGTTCCAGCGCGGACAAAAGCTGTTCGGTTTCGACAAACAGTTCGTGCTGGCTCAACGGCTCCCACTCGGGGAATCCGGCACGTAAACGCTGCTCGCCCATCGGAAAACTGACGACCAGCGTCGCCAGATATTCCGGCTGCGTGGCATTGGCGAGGCGCGCCGAGTTGGCCGCATGCTGCGTCGACCAGACCTTGCCACCGAGGCCGTTGAGGATCATCACCGAACGCGTGATTCCGGCTGCGCCGAGCTTGTCGAGCGCCTCGCGCGTCGTTTCGAAGGTTTCGCCCTTGTGGACCGCAGCCAAGACCTGATCGTCGCCCGATTCAGCGCCGACATAGACCATCGACAGCCCGGCGGCCGCCAGTTCGTTCACTTCCGCCTGCGATTTCTTGCGCAGGTTGCGCGGCAGGCAGTAGCTGGAGATGCGCCGCGCGGCAGGCAGGTACGCCTTGATCGCTTCAAGGATCGCCAGCAGGCGCCGGGTCGGCAGTACCGTGGCGTCGCCATCGGCGAGGAAGATGCGACGCACCTGATCGCCGTAATGTTCGCCGGTCAGGCGGATGCTGTCGAGCACCTCGGCCTCCTCACGCACCCGGAATTTTTTCTGTGGCGCGGTGTACATCTCGCAGAAGGTGCATTCGTTCCACGAACAACCATCGGTCACCGGCAGGATCAGCGATTCGGCCTCGCTCGGCGGACGGAAGACGGGTTCGACGTAGCGAATCGGGATCATGTCGGAAATTTCTCGCGGAAGGCAGTCGGCACCGATGCCGGCTTGCGTGCCGCGTAGTCGAAGAACATGATGCCCGTCTTGCCGCGCGCCACTTCGCGGTCGCTGCTCTGCTCGCTGACGCGATAGACCAGGTCGCAGCCGTACTTGTTGAAATCGTTCGCCGTCATCTCGAAGACCAGCACCTCGCCATGAAATGCCTCCGAGCGATACTGGATCGCCGCATCGGCAACGATGATGCCAAAGCCCTCAACATTCAGTTCCGTGTAGCCGAGCGCCTTGAAGAAGCGGACGCGCGCTTCCGAAACCAGCGCCAGCAAAGCCGAGTTGTCGAGGTGATTGCCGTAGTTGATGTGGTTGATGTAAATCGTGATCGGCGTCGAGAAGCTGAAGCGATCGGGAAGGTCAATATGGATTCTGGCCAAGGAAGTCACCGCGCGATCATTGGGTCGAAAGGCACTGCGGCAACAGCGTGGCGCTGCCCGCAATGAGCTGGAGGAAATTATAGTCCGCCGCGGCGCGACCTCGGCATCCGCCTGCTCTCCACCAATCCGGCCAAGGCCGGGAATTCGGGCATCCGCCGGCTGTGCGCCCTCCCATTGATCAATGGGCGTGTGGTAAATTCGGCACATTGAGGTACTCGGCTTGGGAAAAATCATGTCATTCATTCAAAACAAATGCGCGCGGCGGACGTGTAACTGGATGGTCGCAGCTTCGGCACTTGCCGTTCTCGGCGCCTGCCAGCCCGAAGAGAAGAAGGCCGCGCCGGAAATCCGTCCGGTGCGCGTGGTCACCGTCGAGTCGGTGAATAGTAGCGATTCGGTGATGCTCACCGGCAGGGTCCAGGCGGAAAGCGAAGTCAATCTGGCGTTTCGTATCGACGGGCGCATGATCAGCCGTGCAGTGAGTGTCGGCGATGCGGTCAGGGCCGGCCAGGAAATCGCGCGGCTCAATCCGGAAAACGAGGAAAACGGTCTGCGCGCGTCGGAAGCCGCCCTGCAGGGTGCCCGCGGGCAACTGATCGAGGCTCGCGCCAACGAGACGCGCAACCGTTCGCTGCTGGCACAGAACTTCATCTCCCAGGCGGCCTTCGATCGTATCGCGCAGGTTGCCAACAGCGCGCAGACGCAGGTCGACGCGGCGCAGGCGCAGGTAAGCATCACCCGCAACCGCCTCGGTTACACGCGACTGCTGGCCGATGCCGGCGGCGTGGTAATCGCGGTCGGCGCCGAACCCGGCGAAGTGGTCCAGGGCGGGCGCATGGTCGTTCAGATTGCGCGCAAGGATGGTCGCGATGCCGTTTTCGACGTGTCCGCACGGCTCAAGGACATCGCACCGGCCAATCCGGAAATCACCGTGACGCTGGCGAGCGATGCGACGGTGACGGCGAAGGGCCGGGTGCGCGAGGTTTCGCCGCGCGCCGACCCGGTGACCGGAACCTTCGCGGTTCGCGTCGGATTGATCGAGCCGCCGGTCGCTATGCGTCTGGGAGCCACCGTCACCGGTAGCATGCAGGTCGGCGCAGCGCAGGGAATCGGGATTCCCGCGTCGGCGCTGGTCCGTGCCGAAGACCGGTCGGCGGTATGGGTCGTCGACCCGCAGGCTTTGACGGTTTCCTTGCGCACGATCGAAGTGCGCGCCTCCGACCCGGCCAAGGTTCAGGTTGCGACGGGCCTGGATCCGGGCGAGATCGTGGTTACCGCGGGCGTGCAGGCGCTACGCCCGGGTCAGAAGGTCCGCTTGCTCGAGACGAAGCCGTGATCGGCCCGAACCTCTCGGAATGGGCGCTCGCCAAGCGCTCACTGATCGTCTTCCTGATGATCGTCGCGGTGGTCGCCGGGTCGATCTCCTTCATGCGCCTCGGACGCGGCGAGGATCCGGCCTTCACCTTCAGGACAATGGTGGTTGGCGCCTCCTGGCCTGGCGCGACGGTCGAGGAAACACTGAACCAAGTTACCGAACGCCTCGAGAGGACACTTCAGGAAACCGACCATCTCGACCGCGTGCGCAGCTACACCACGGCCGGCCAGACAACGATCTTCGTCGATCTAAAGCAGTCGACCCCGCCGAAACTGGTACCGGACATCTGGTACCAGGTGCGCAAGAACATCGGCGACATGCGCGGCACACTGCCGGCAGGCGTCATCGGACCGGGCTTCAACGACGACTTCGGCAGTACCTTCGGCATCATCTATGCCTTCACCGCCGACGGCTTCAGCTTCCGCGAGTTGCGCGATTATGTCGAAGCGGCGCGTTCGCGCCTGCTGCACGTCCCCGATGTCTCGAAAATCGAGGTGCTGGGCGCGCAGGAGGAGCAGATTTTCATCGAGTTCTCGACCGAACGCCTGGCCGGCCTGCGCCTGGACTACCCGACAATTCTGGCGACACTGCAAGCGCAGAACCTCGTGCGTCCGGCGGGCACCATCCAGACTGGACAGGAGCGCGTGTTCCTGCGCGTCAGCGGTTCCTTCGATTCGGAACAAGATATAGAATCGGTCAATATCGTCGCCGGCGACCGCATCTTCCGCCTCGGCGACATTGCCACGGTGCGGCGCGGCTTTTCCGATCCGCCGCAGCCGATGTTCCGCGTCAACGGCAAACCGGCGATCGGCATCGCCATCGCCATGCGTGACGCCGGCGACATCTTGGCGCTCGGCCGCAACATCCGCGGCGAAATGGCCGACATCAGCGCCAACCTGCCGCACGGTATCGAGCCGACGCTGGTCGCCGACCAGGCCGTCAGCGTCGACGTCGCGATCAACGACTTCATGACCTCGCTCTGGCAGGCGATTGTCATCATTCTCGTCTGCAGTTTCCTGAGCCTCGGCGGACGGCCCGGCGCGGTCGTAGCAATGGCGATCCCGCTGACGCTGGCGATCGTCTTCGCGGTGATGGACATCGCCAACATCGACCTGCATCGTATCTCGCTCGGCGCGCTGATCATTGCGCTGGGACTAATGGTCGACGATGCAATGACCACTGTCGATGCCATGATCCGCCGCCTCGGCGCGGGCGACAGCAAGGATGAGGCGGCGACCTTCGCCTACCGCACGCTGGCGGCACCGATGCTGGTCGGTGCGCTCGTAACGATCGCCAGCTTCGTGCCGATCGGCTTCGCGAAAAGCAACGCCGGCGAGTACACTTTCTCCATTTTTTCGGTGGTGTGCATTTCGCTCATCGTGTCGTGGCTGGTCGCCGTGGTCTTCGGGCCACTGCTCGGCAAGGCCATCCTGAAGGCGCCCAAGGCCGAAGCGGAGGCAAAGCCGAGCAAGATGCTGAGCGTCTATAGCGCCTTCCTGCAGGCGGCGATCCGCGCCAAATGGTTGACCATCGGCCTGACACTGGCGGCTTTCGCCGCTTCCGTCTTCCTGCTGCGCTACGTGCCGCAGCAGTTCTTTCCGGCCTCCGACCGCCCAGAGTTGACAGTGGACATGACGCTGCGGCAGAACGCCTCGATCTACGCCACCGAGGCGCAGGCCCTGCATCTCGAAGCGCTGTTGAAGGACGATCCCGACATCGACCACTACAGCACCTACGTCGGCCGCGGCGCGATCCGTTTCATCCTGACGCTTAACGTTCAACTGGCCAGCCCGTTCTTCGCCCAGTTCGTGATCGTTACGAAGGACATCGAGGCGCGCGAGCGGCTGCATAGTAAGCTCGAAAAGGTCCTCGCCGAGCAGTTTCCCGATGTCGTCGCGCGCGTCTCCCCGCTTGAACTGGGGCCGCCGGTCGGCTGGCCGCTGCAATACCGCGTGACCGGCCCGGACAAGGACGAGGTGCGCAGAATTTCGCTCGAGCTGGCACAGGTGCTGGGGTCCGACACCCGCACTCGGCATGTCAACTACGACTGGATGGAGCCGGCCCGGCAATTGCGCGTCCGCGTCAACCAGGATCAGGCGCGACAACTCGGCATCAGCTCCACGACCCTGGCCACCGTCCTCAACGCCAAGGTGACCGGCTCAACGGTGACGCAGGTACGCGACGATATCTACCTGGTGAATGTCGTGGCGCGCGCGGTCGACGAGGAGCGTGCCTCTTTTGGAACCCTGGCTTCGCTGCAGGTGCCGACGCCGAGCGGGCGCATGGTGCCCCTGAGCCAGTTTGCGACGGTGATCGAGGAGCAGGAATTCCCGCTCGTCTGGCGCCGCGACCGCCTGCCGACGCTCACCGTGCGCGCCGACGTAGTCCACGACGTCCAGCCCGATACAGTCGTCGGCGCGCTGGCGCCGAAAATCGCCGAGTTGGCCGGCAGACTGCCGACGCAGTACAAGATCGAAACCGGTGGCCTGTACGAGGAGAGCGCCATCTCGAGAGCTTCGGTGTTCGCGGTTGTGCCGCTGATGATCGTGCTGATGCTGACGATCATGATGGTGCTGCTGGTGAGCTTTCGCCGGCTGGCGATAGTGATCTGCGTGCTGCCGCTCGGGCTGATCGGCGTCGTCCTCTCACTGCTGCTGTTCAACCAGCCGCTGGGCTTCGTCGCCATCCTCGGCATCCTCGCCCTGATCGGGATGATTGCTAAGAACACGGTGATCCTGATCGTGCAGATCGAGACCGACCGCGCCGAAGGCAAAAGCGTCCTCGAGGCGGTCCTCGCCTCGGCAAGCTCGCGCCTGCGACCGATGGTCCTGACGGCAGTCTCGACCGTGCTGGGATTGTTGCCGATCGCGCCGACCGTATTCTGGGGCCCGATGGCCTTCGCCATCATGGGCGGGCTGCTGGTCGCCACGCTGCTGACGCTGGTTTTCCTGCCGGCACTTTACGTGACGGTCTTCGGTAGCGAGTCGCCGGTTCCGCCAGAAGCGAAGCAGGCAACGTGAGTCCCGGAAAGCGCACGGCTCTGGGTCGCGGAGCACTATTCCTGGTTTTATGGATCGCGCTCATCGGCGTCTCCATTTCAACCTTGGCAATCGGGGTAATTGCCACGGTCGGCGCGACCTGGGTAAGCCTGTATCTGCTGCCGCCGGCGCCGCAACGCGTGCGACTCGGGGCGCTCATTGCGTTACTGCCGCGCTTTCTTTGGCAGTCGCTGCTCGCCGGCTTGGACGTCGCGCGGCGCGCCTTGGCGCCGCGTTTGCACCTGAATCCGGGGTTCGTCTCCTATCCGTCCGGCTACGCTCCCGGACATTTACGCAACACCTTCGCCACCATCTCCAGCCTGTTGCCCGGTACGCTGCCCTGTGGCGAAACCGAGGGTGAGATCATTTTTCATTGCCTCGACGTCGGACAACCCATTCTGGAGCAACTCGCGGTGGAAGAGAAAGTACTGGCCCGCGCGCTCGAGGAGTCGCCCCGCAATGACTGAGTTCCTGGCTGGCGCTGCCGTTCTGGTGCTGTTGTCGACTGCCCTCGGTCTGCTCCGCCTTTTGCGCGGCCCCGGCGACTCCGAGCGCATGATGGCGGCGCAGTTGCTGGGCACCGGCGGTATCGCGGCACTGCTGCTGGGCTCGACGATCTCGGACCCGGCGATTGCCGATGCGGCGTTGACGCTGGCTCTGCTGGCAGCCTTTGCCTCGGTTGCTTTCGTCAAGTATGGCGGTGGTCTTGGCCGGCCACGCTCTTCGCGGCCGGGTGAAAGCGAATGAGCCTGCTGCTTGATCTGTGGACTATTGCTACCGTCTCGGCTGGAGTCTTTTTCTTTTTTGCCGGTACCGTTGGATTGCTGCGCTTCCCCGATACCCTGACCCGCTTGCACGCGCTGACCAAGGCCGACAATCTCGGTCTCGGCCTGGTCGTGCTCGGGCTGTTGCCCCGCGTCAGCAGCCCGCATGGCGCCCTCAAGCTGATCTGTGTCTGGTTGCTCGTGCTTTTGGCCGGGGCGACCGCGTCGCAACTGATCGCGCGCGTCGCGCGTCGTTCGGCGCCTCCGCCATGAGCATGGCGCTACTTCTTGACGGCAGTCTGTTTATCCTGGTTTTTGCCGTCGCCGTGTGGACGGTCGCGGTGCGCGATTCGTTCGCCGCGGTTATCGGTTATGCCATCTACGGGCTGTTGTTGGCGCTGGTCTGGGTGCGCCTGGCGGCCATCGATGCCGCTTTGACCGAAGCGGCCATCGGCGGCGGCCTGACCAGCGTATTATTGATTCGCGCCGCAGTGCGCCTGCGCCCGACCGAGCCCGCCGCCCGCGCCGAAATTCCCGGTCCGCTTCCGCGGATCGCGGCAGCCCTGCTCTCGGGGATCGTTGCGATTGCCCTGGCTGCGGTTGTGCTGACCCTGCCTGACCCGGCGCCAACCTTGGCGCCGCAGGTTGCCGAGCACATCGCCTCGACTGGCCTCGGCAACGCGGTCACCGCTGTGCTGCTTGCGTTTCGCGCCACCGACACCCTGCTGGAAGCGGTGGTACTGATATTCGCGCTGCTCGCGGTCTGGGCGCTGACCCCGGATGACCTCTGGGGTGGGCGCCCGGGGCCGCGCTACACCAGCGATCCGCATGGCCTGCTCGCCTATCTCGCGCGCCTGCTGCCACCGCTCGGGATCATTGTCGCCATCTATGTTTTCTGGATCGGGGCCGACCTCCCCGGGGGCAAGTTTCAAGCAGGGACACTACTGGCGGCGATGTGGCTGCTGGCGATCATGGCCGGGCTGGTCGATGCGCCACCGGTAAGCCGGCATTTGCTGCGCGTCGCGCTGGTGACCGGCACCGTGGTGTTTCTGGCGATCGGCTTTGCCGGCGTACCGTTGGCGGGTGCCTTTCTGTCCTACCCGGACGGCTACGCAAAGCCCTTGATCCTGATTATCGAAGCGGCATCGGTGCTATCCATCGCCGTCACCCTGGGACTGCTGGTACTGGGTCCGCCGGAACGGAGCGAGCGGCCATGAATGGCGTCACCCTGTTTGGTTTGTGCGGATCGGCGTTGATCGGGATCGGCCTTTACGGCCTGATCGTCAATCCGCAACCGCTGCGCAAGATACTCTCTTTCAACCTGATCGGCAGTGGCGTCTTCCTGCTATTCGGCGTGGTTGCACGGCGCGGGGCGGTGCTTGGCATGGGTGGCGATCCCGTGCCGCAGGCACTGGTCATTACCGGTATCGTCGTTGCCTTCTCGGCCACCGCAATGGCGGTCGCTCTGGTCATGCGCCTTTACGCCACAACCGGTGCCGCCACGCTGGCGGCTCCCGAATCCGGCAACCCGCCAGCATGAGCGCCCTGCCGGTAGCCATCGCGGAAGTGACCACGACAGGCGGTTTCCTGCTCGTCCTGGCGCTCGTCCTGCCGTTGCTTGGTGTTCTCGCTGCGCTGGTCCTTGGTGGGCGCAATGCTCGGCGCGTAGCGTTTCTGACAATTCCGCTCGGGCTGGTATTCGCCATGGCGATTATCGTCGAGCTGGTGCACTCCGGGCAGACGCAGGTCTATCTGCTGGGTGGCTGGGCGCCGCCGCTGGGCATCGCGCTGCGCGCCGATGGCCTGTCGGCGGTCATGCTGTTGACGACGACGGTCATTCTTCTGGCGGTCGCATTCTTCGCCCGTGCTGATTTCGCGACGCCGGCCGGCGTCTCCGAGGCGCGTGCCCCGTTCATGTTCTGGACACTGCTGCTGGCGGTCTGGGGGGCGCTCAACGCCGTGTTCCTTGCCGGCGACCTGTTCACACTGTACGTTGCGCTCGAACTCCTGACCTTTGCCGGCGTGCCCCTGGTTTGCCTCGACGGCCGCCCGGAAACCCTGCAGGCAGCGCTGCGCTACCTGCTTTTCGCGCTGCTCGGCTCGGTGCTCTACATGCTGGGCGCGGTACTGTTGTACGGCGCCTACGGCACCCTCGACATCACCTTGCTCGCCCAGCGCGTTCAGCCGGTGCCGGCGACTGTCGTCGCCGCCGCGTTGATGACGATCGGCCTGCTGGCAAAAACCGCGCTGTTTCCGCTGCATCTCTGGCTGCCGCCAGCGCATGCCGGCGCGCCCGCAGCGGCCAGCGCACTGCTCTCGGCACTGGTCGTCAAGGGCTCGTTTTTCCTGGTTATCCGCCTGTGGCTCGATGTCATGCCGGGCATCGTCACGCCGGCCGCCGGGCAACTGTTGGCGGCGCTCGGTGCCGCGGCGATCCTGTTTGGCAATGTGGTCGCCTTGCGCCAGAAGCGGCTCAAGCTGCTGATCGCCTATTCGACGGTCGCCCAGATCGGCTACCTGTTCCTGATGTTTCCGCTCGCCGCCGGGCTCGCGGCGCTGCAATTGCCAACTGCCACGGCTGTCACCGGCGGCATGCTGCAGGCGATTTCGCATGCGACGGCGAAGGCCGCAATGTTCATGGGGGCCGGGCTGATCTATGCGACCCTTGGCCATGATCGTATCGCCGACCTGCAGGGGATTGTGCGACAGTTGCCGATGACCATGCTCGCCTTCGCACTCGGCGGCGTCTCACTGGTCGGACTGCCGCCCTCGGGTGGTTTCCTCGCCAAATGGCTACTGCTGAGCGCAGCGCTGACGACCGGGCAGTGGTGGTGGGTCGTTGTGATGCTGCTTGGCGGGCTGCTGACCAGTTGTTATGTGTTTATCGTGCTGATGCGGGCAATGGTTGCGGTCGACGTGCCGTTAACCCCGAAAATGGCGGTACCGCGCTCCCGCGAAGCGGTGGTTCTGACGCTGGCCGCTGTTGCCTTCCTGCTTGGTCTCGCGGCGCTCCTGCCGGTCGACGTGGTGCAGATTGGTCGGCCGCAGCCTTTTGGCGGGGGTTTGCCATGAGCCTTACCGACCTCCTGCTCTGCGCTACCGTCGGTCTGCCGCTGGCCATGCTGCTGGCCTGCCTGTGGCGCGCCGTGCGCGAACGCCTGTTACCGTGGCTGGCCATCGCGGCGCTGCCGGGTCTGGTCACATCATGGTTCGCCAGCCGCGGCGAATTGCTGATGCTCGGCAACGAGCGCCTGCCGCTGGCGCTGGAGATCGACCGCGCCGGCGGTGTTCTGCTCGGTGTTGCTTCACTTCTGTGGATGGCGGGCGGCTGGTATGCCGCCACCTACCTGAGCGAGAAGCCTGGCCGCGGCAATTTCGTCGTCTGCTGGCTGATGACCCTGGCCGGCTGTCTCGGCGTCTTCGTGGCCGCCGACATGGTGGGTTTCTATGCGCTGCTGGCGCTGCTGAGCGTCGGCACTACCGGACTCGTGCTGTACGAGGGGACGCCGCGCGCGTACCGGGCCGGGGCGATCTACATCGGCATGGCGCTGCTCGCCGAGTCGCTGGTGCTGGTCGGCATGGTGCTGGTGGTAATCAGTGCGCCCGGCAACAGTCTTCTGATTGCAGCCGCGCCGGCAGCGATCGACGCGTCACCGTGGCGCGATGCGATCTTCGTGCTGCTGATTGCTGGCTTCGGCATCAAGGCCGGTCTCGTTCCGCTGCATTTCTGGATACCGCTGGCGCACGGGGCGGCGCCGGTGCCGGCCTCGGCGCTACTGAGCGGCGCCGTGGTCAAGGCCAGCGTGATCGGCCTGATCCGCTTCATGCCAATCGAAACGGCGCCCTGGGCGGTTGGCGCGATGGTGGCCATGATCGGCTTGCTGGGCGCGCTTTATGCAGTGCTGATCGGTATCACGCAGTCGCACCCGAAAACCGTGCTGGCCTATTCCAGCGTCAGCCAGATGGGGGTAATCATGGCGATCATCGGCATGGGCATGGCGGCCGGTGATGGTAGCGCGCGCATGATCGCCACCTTCTACGCCGCCAATCATGTGCTGGCGAAAGGTGCATTGTTCCTCGCCGTCGGCGTGATTGGCGCGACTGGCGCGCGCTATCTGCGGCCGATGCTGTTGCCCGCGGCCGTGATCGCGGTCGGCCTGGGCGGCTTGCCGCTGACCGGCGGCGCGCTCACCAAGGAGGTGGCCAAGAGTCTGATGGGCGACGGGCCGGCGGGCGTGTTGGCGACACTATCGGCGATCGGTACGACGGTGCTGATGTTGCATTTCGTCTTCTGTTTGCGGGCGACTGCCGCCAAGGAGGAGAATGCACAGGCGCCGAGCGGTCTGGTCGTACCGTGGCTGGCGATGGCTGCGGCGTCGATCGTCATTCCCTGGGCGCTCTATCTCACCGCCGGCGGCTATTCCCTGCCCGATGTCCTGGCGCCGTATGCCCTGTGGTCGGCGCTGTGGCCGATTGCCGCGGGTACGTTACTGGCGATCGGGCTCGCACGCTGGAAGCGCCAGTTGCCGCAAATTCCCGAAGGCGATGTCGTCGTTGCACTGATACCCGCCATGCGCGCTGCCACCACCGCCAGCGCAAGCCTCGGTCGCCTGGATGCGTCGTTGCGCCGGTGGCCGGTAGCCGCCATGTCGCTGCTGTTCCTTACGCTCCTCTTCGGTGCGGTGATCGTTGCCGGACCCTGACTTTGCGGTCGCCGATGCGGCGATCGATCCGCTCGTCTCACGCCGACGTCGTAATGACATAACAATTGCTTGTTGTTGACCGGATTCAAGGGGTCTGTTAACTTCGCGCGTTGTTCGTTCAGTCGGCATGGCTGTTATTGCCGGATCCACTTTCAAGAGGGTTTGTCATGAAAAGATTTCTCATCGGAGCACTCGTCGCTGGCAGTTTGTTCGCGAGCGGCGCCATCGCCGAAGCCGTACCCAACACGCTCGGCAAGATCAAGGCGGCGAAGGTCATCAATGTCGCGTTTGCCGGCAATGCGCTGCCGTTTTCATTTGTCGGCACCAACAACGAACCGGCCGGCTATTCGATCGACCTGTGCAAGCGTGTCATCGCCCGAATCGGGCAGGTAGTCGGGCAGCCCAACCTCAAGGTGAAATGGCTCGCTGGTTCAACCCCGGAGCGCCTGCGGATGGTCGCCACGGGCAAGGCCGACCTGGAGTGCGGGAACACATCCCAGACCCTCGCCCGTCTCGCCAGCGTCGATTTCTCCGGCCTTATCTTCATCGACGCCGGCGGCGTCATGATCCGGGCCGACTCGTCGTTCGATAGCATGGCTGATCTGGATGGCAAGAAGATCGCGGTATTGAAGGATACGACAACCGAGGCGCACCTCAATGCCATCGTCCAGAAGCACCTGGTAAATACCCGCGTCGTCAAGGTTGGCGACGCTAACGAAGCCCTGGCGATGCTTGAATCCGGCAGTGTCGATGCCTATGCCGGCGACAAGATCAAACTGGTAGGCTTGGCGGCGCAGGCCAAGGATCCCACCAAATTCGTGTTGTTGGCCGAGGAAATTTCGTTCGAGCCCTATGCGATGGCGTTGCCGCGCGGTGATGCCGCGTTGCGGCTGGAAGTCAATCGCGCCCTGACCGATGTTTACCTGAGCGACGATATCGAGACCATTTTCGCGCGCTGGCTGGGCGTGCTCGGGCGCCCGACCGGCCTGTTGTCCGCAATGTACTTGCTGTATTCGATTCCCGAATAATTGCGCACCATTATGTCGAATGAGGATCAAGGAATGAAACTAAATCACTTCGGGCGCGCCCTTGCGCTCTGTATCATTCTCGTCGTGCCGCTGATGTCGGGCTGTGAGACTCAGCAGGCTTTCCAGGTTTCGCAGCCGTCCGCCCGCGTTGGCACCGTCGAATCCATCCGCTCGCAGACGGTAGAGAATCCCAACACTGCCATCGGCACGATCGGCGGTGCGCTAGTCGGCGGCCTGCTCGGCAATCAGATCGGCGGCGGCAGAGGCCGGACCGCGGCGACCGTGGTCGGAGCCGCTGGTGGAGCCTACGCAGGGAACCGGATGACCAGCGGAAGTTCCCTGGTGTGGATCATCGGCGTCCGTTACGATGATGGCTCGCTGGCAACCGTCCAGCAATCGGCCTCTCCGGGGTTGCGCATTGGCGACCGCGTGCGGGTCACCAACAACGGAATCGAACTGCTGTCGCGCAGGTAGTCGATGAGCTTGCGCACCCCCAGGCGCGGGATATCGCCGAACAAGGAGCTAACGTGGATATGATCAAGACCTGCATCGCGGTGTTAGCACTCCTGGCATCTGCGTTACCCGCAAACGCCGAGGAGCCTCAACTGATATGTTTCGGCAACGAACCGTCATGGGGTCTCGAGTTCTCCGGACGAAGTTCCGCGCGGTTGCTGCTTCCCGATCGGCGGCCGGTGTATTTCCGGGGAAGCGAAACACGTCTCGACGCCCTGAAGGAACGGGCCTGGCGCGGGAAGGCCGCGGGGGGCAAGGGCGGCAACCTCGTGGCTTTCCTTCGCGAAGCGGTCTGCAGCGACGGCATGTCCGACCTCAGGCACCCGGTGACAGCGCGTGTTTCGCTACCTGACGGGCGCTTCCTCGCCGGGTGCTGCCGTACTCCGGCTGCACAAAATGCCGTGCCGGCCCCGGTGGCCACGATCGAGGGACCGACCTGGAATCTTGTCGGCCTGCCGGGGCATGATTCGAGCGCGCTCGGCGCCTCGAAGCGCCCCGTGACAGCGCGCTTCGAGGCGGGGCGCATCAGTGGTTTCTCCGGTTGCAACCGATTTATGGGTGGTTACACGGTTGACCGCGACAAGCTGGTTATCGGGATGCTGGCCGGCACGATGATGGCCTGTCCGGAGCCTGAAATGGCACTTGAGCGCGCTGTTCACGGCGCCTTGACCGGCACCCTCCGCTACGCGATCAGCGTCGACCGCCTGACCTTGACCCCGGTGTCCGGCGCGCCGCTGGTTTTCCAGATGGCGCCGGCGCCCAGACTCGAGGGCATCACGTGGGAAGTCACTGGCTTCAACAATGGCCGACAGGCGGTGGTGAGCGCATTGTCCGGCACCAGGCTGACTCTTTCGTTCCAGGACGGCGCGGTGCAGGGCCACAGCGGGTGCAACACATTCCGCGGCACATTCAAGCGCGATGAGAATCGTCTGGTCATCGGGCCGCTGGCCGCGACACGCATGGCATGTGCCGGCGAGAGTGTCATGCAGCAGGAGCGCGAATTCCTGGTGGCGCTCGAAACAGCAATATTGTGGAACATTCAGGATGGCATGCTGGACATGCACCGCGCGGATGGCGAGCGGGTGCTGACAGCGAACCCAGTCGCCAGATGACCATGCCGGAGCCAACTCGGACCGGCTGTTATCGTCGATCGAGTTAAGCACATGAACAAACGCACGCGATGGATCGTCGCCTTTACGTTGCTGGCCATCGCCGCGGCGTTTCTGCTGCCTGCCATGCCGCAACCCGTTGAATACCATGATTTTGCCGATCACCGGCACGCTTTCGGGGTCGCCAACTTTCTCGATGTCGTCTCCAACCTCGCCTTCCTGATCGCGGGAGTCGCGGGCCTTGCAGTCGTCATCGGCGGCCGCGTGCGGTTCGAGTTCGCCAGCGAACGCTGGCCGTTCGTGGTCTTCTTTTCTGGCGTTCTGCTGACCGCGCTCGGATCGGCCTACTATCACCTCGCGCCGGACAACGAGACCCTGTTCTGGGATCGTCTGCCGATGACGATCGCCTTCATGGGACTGGTATCAAGCCAGATCGTCGATCGGATCAATGTGCGCGCGGGACTCTTGTTGCTGCTGCCGATGCTGCTGCTCGGCGTGGCGTCGGTCGTCTATTGGCGGGCGACGGAACGCATGGGGGCGGGCAATGTCCTGCCCTATGGAATTCTGCAAGGATACTCCGTCATTATCCTGCTCCTGCTGGCCAGACTGAATCCGTCCCGCTATACTCGCGGCCGCGATATCTACTGGGTTTTTGGCTGCTACGTGCTCAGCAAGCTCCTCGAGACCTTCGATCGCGAGCTACTGGCGATCGGTCATTTCGTCAGCGGCCATACGCTCAAGCACCTTGCGGCCGCTGCTGCTGCAATCGTTGTTTGTCACATGCTGGTGAACAGGAGCCTCAAAGAGGTTTCCGTATCGGCGGGCTGAGTGCCAGGGGCTGGTGACCCAGCCGACTGTTGATGGAACAAGGGAAAACCCGGAAAGAAAGCAGATGCGCTACGTCTACATATCTCTGATTGTCGTGGTAACGGCGGTCGTGTTGCTGTTCAAGATACAGAACTTCGAGGCGGTTACAGTCTCGTTTTTTGGTGCGGGTATTACGATGCCCACGTCCTTGCTGATCATTGTCGTGTACATTTTGGGGATGGTCTCGGGGAGTGCGTTGCTCGGTTTGCTGCGCGGCTGGGCCAAGGGTGCGATGCGCCAAGGCGAATGACACCGAGCCGTCATGGTCGATTTTTTCTTCTGATTGAAAGGAGTTTGTAATGAGCAATTTCTGGGATTTCGTCATGCTAATCGCATCGACCTTCCTTTTCGTGGCCTATCTCCTGATCCTGTTCAGGATCATTGCCGATCTCTTCCAGGACAGCGAACTGGGAGGCGGCTCCAAGGCGTTGTGGCTCATCGGCCTGATTTTCCTGCCGATGTTGACGGCACTGGTGTATGTGATTGCTCGCGGCAAGAGCATGGCGGGACGGCAACGCGCCGCATTCGAGCGGTCGCGCTCCGAAGCGGAGTCCTACATCAGGCATGTAGCCGGAAAATCGCCTGCCGAACAGATCGCTGACGCCAAGGCGCTGCTCGAAAACGGTACGATCAGCCAAGAAGAGTTCGTCAAGCTCAAGGCAAAGGCACTCGCCTGAATTTTCCTTGCCGGGGGGACCCCCCGGCAATCCAGTCTGTGCGTGCTACGAGTCGGATCGGCTCTCGATGGTGCCGGCGGCAATAGCAGCGACGAGTTGGGCGTGATCCCGGTCGTTCTGGTCGGCGTAGAGACGAGCGAAGTTGCCGATCCCTTGGTCAAACTTCTTGCCCTTGCCGATGTAGGCACTGATGGCGGCGGGGTCGCCGGTGCACCCATGGGCCTTGGCGAGAGCCTCGCCGCACGCGGTGGCGATCTCGATCAGGTAGGGGCCAAGGAGTTCGATGGTCGGGATGATCTTCATGTCGCGGAACTGGCGCACGTAATAGTCCCGCCCGCGCAGGGAGCCCCAGCCGGCGAAGATGTCGGTAGCGCTTTGCAGGGCCCGTTTGCCGCTGATCACCCGCTGGCCATTGTTTTCATGTCGGCCGGGCTGGGTGTGGGCCTCGTACACCGAGGCAGCAGCCTGCTTGACCTGGAGGAACAGCGGATCGTCGCCGCTACGGCCCTCGAGCAACACCAGATAGACGCGCATGCCGACACTGCCGACCCCGACGACCTGACGGACCACATCGACGAGTGTAAAACGGTCGAACAGCTGTCGCCGGCCCTCGTGCATGGTCAAGCGATACCCGGCGAAGAGCTGGTCGACCAGATCGGCCTGCTCGTCGTCGTCGATGGTGACGCGAACCGGTGGATTCTCGTCGATCCGGGGCCGCCCGTTGACCATGCTGGTGAGCTTGGCGAATGCGCCCAGACTGGTTCGCACACGCGCTTCTCTCTCGATATGGATCGACACGAGCCCACGGTCGGCTGGTTTGAAAAATCTCACCAGGTTGTAGACATTGATCTTGTCGTACCAGATGTCCAACTCCGGCGCGTCGACATATCTGCTCATGCGTTTACGGTAGGCCGAGGCGGCGGCTACTACTGCCGCCTCGGCGGTGCGCGCCTTGATCCCGCATGCACGGGCCGCCACCACCAGACTCGCCGCCAGACGCTTGAGATCCCACTCGAAGGGACCGGGATGGGTCTCGTCGAAGTCACGCAGGTCGAACAGCAGGTTCCGCTCCGGCGTCGCCCAGAGGCCAAAGTTGAGGACGTGGGCATCGCCGCAGAGCTGAACCTCCAGGCCGCTGTGCGGCTGCGACGCCAGGTCGGCGGCCATCACCGCCGCCGCCCCGCGGTAGTAGTTCCACGGCGACACCGCCATGCGTCCGTACCGGAGAGGCACCAGATCGGGCACGCGGACCAGGTTCTGGCTGGCGAGCGTAGCGAGCGCGTCGTGCCCGCGGGCCGTCTCGTCCCAGTGCCCCTGGGCGCCGGGCGCTACCCGTTGGCGGGCGGCCTTGCCCGCCGCTTTCCGCTCCTTGATGGTCGCCGGGAAGTCGTGGAGTCCGGTAAGCGGAACATCTGCTGTCGGCGGTGTGGGTTCTGTCATGGTGTTCCTTTCGTTGAGATCGACTTCAGGTTCGGCTCCCAGGCACCGAAGTCGTATCGCCAGGGACGGAAAATCGGAGAATAGTATCGTTGACCGCGTCAGCGACCGTCAATTGAAAAATTTTTCGCGAGTGATGACAGCCTCCACCAACGCCGATCTGCCGCTGCCGGCGACGCTTCTGATCCGCGAACGGTCGCGGCGCTATTCGCCACACAAGAGGCGCATGCGGCGCTCGGCGAGCGTGAACGCTTCGTCGGCATCGGCCTTCAACGCCTGCGCCTTGGCCTGTTCACAGGCACTCGTTGCCGCTGGGTAGGATGCCCTGACTGCAAAGCAAAAAGATGATTCTCGAAATCGGCCGCATTGTGCGACCATTCCAAGCATTCAGGACAGTCCGTCCAATCGATCCCTGGAGCCTCTGATGAGCGCGCCCTCTGCCACCCTTCCCTCTTATGTCACACTGGTCAGCCATGCCGGTTCGAGATTCCGGCTGTGGTGGATGGACAAGCTGTTCCGCCTGGCGGTCAAGCGCGCCTTCAAGTACGACGCCGAGATCCAGTTTCTGCGCGACCGGCAGGCCGCGCTGGATCTCAAAATGGCCAAAATCGACCCGGAAATGCAGGTACGGGCAATCGAATGCAACGGCACTCCGGCCGAATGGATCACCCTGCCCGAGTCACGGGAGGACAAGGTCATCTTCTACATTCACGGCGGCGCCTGGATGTTCAAGTTTCCGCGCCTGCACCACGCCATGGTGGCGAGCTGGTGCCGGCGGATCAGGGCACGCGCGCTGATGGTCGATTACCGCCTGGCGCCGGAATTCCGCTTTCCGACCGGCGTCGAGGATGTGTGGGCAGCCTGGCAATGGCTGATGGCCCAGGGCATTTCAACGCGGGACGTCATCATCGGCGGCGATTCGGCTGGCGGCAACCTGGCCCTCGCCCTGCTGCACCGGATCAAGGCGGCCGGTCAGCCGATGCCGGCATGCGCCGTCATGCTCTCGCCCTTCGTCGACTTCACCCTGAGCAGCCCGAGCATGGTGACCAACGAAAAGCGCGACCCGATGTTCACCACATCGGCGATGGTCGGCCTGCGCCATCACTACATCACGCCGGAAGAAATGCTGTCGCCCGATGCGTCATCGCTATTCGGCGATTTCAGCGGCCTGCCGCCACTCTTCTTCCAGTCCAGCGAAAGCGAGATGCTGCGTGACGATTCACTGCGCGCCGCGGAACGGGCACACGCGGCCGGTGTCGCCGTCGAGGTCGAGTTGTGGGTCAACGTGCCGCACGTCTTTCAGGGACTTCAGGCGCTCTCGCACGGCAAGGCGGCGCTGGAAAGGATTGCCGACTTCGTCACGCGGCATACCGACTGGGACTGCCGCAATCCGCAACTGCCACTGCAGCAACCGGAATCGACCGCGCCGATCGCCTGAACAGATCAGTTCTTGCGCACGACGATGCTGCCGATCGAATAGCCGGCGCCGAAACTGCAGATGACGCCGATGTCGCCGGACTTGAGATCCTGGCTGTGGCGGTGGAAGGCAATGATCGAACCGGCCGAGGCCGTGTTGGCGAATTCATCCAGAATCACCGGCGCTTCGTCGGCGCTGGCTTCGTGGCCGAGCACGCGCCTGCCAATCAGCTGGTTCATCGCCAGGTTTGCCTGATGCAGCCAGAAACGGCGCACGCCGGCGGCGGTCAAACCAAGCCCCGCGAGCTGACTGGTGATATGGTCGGCAGCCAGCGGACAGACCTCCTTGAATACCTTGCGCCCTTCCTGGCGGAACAGTTGGTCGCGATCGTCCGGATTGCGGTCCTCGCAGCGCCAGAGGAAACCGGCGTTGTTGCGGATGTTGTTCGAATATCTGGTCGCCAGCTTGCTGCCGAGGACTTCCCAGGTGATCGCGGCCTTTGCCGTGTCGGCGCGTTCGACCACCAGCGCGGTGCACACGTCGCCGAAGATGAAGTGGCAGTCGCGGTCCTTCCAGGCGAGATGGGCCGAGCAGATTTCCGGACTGACCACCAGCGCGGCGCGCGCCGAGCCGGTCCTGACCGCATTGATCGCCTGTTCCAGCGCGAAGGTTGCCGAGGAACAGGCAACGTTCATGTCGAAGGCGTAGCCGCCGGCGCCGAGCGCGCCCTGGATCTCGACGGCCATCGCCGGGTACGGGCGCTGCATGTTCGAGGCGGCACAGAGCACCATGTCGATATCGGTGGCATCACGCCCGGCCGCGGCAAGCGCCTCGGTGGCCGCAGCCACGGCCATCTCCGCCATCAGCGAAAGTGAGTCATCCGGACGCGGGGCGATGCGCGGCCGCATGCGCGCCGGGTCGAGGACGCCGGCCTTGTCGACGACGTAACGCTGCTTGATGCCCGAAGCCTTCTCGATGAACTCGACGCTCGATTCGGGCAGCGCATTGACATCGCCGACGGCGATGGCCAACGCGTTTTCCTCGTTGAAACGCCGGGAATAGGCGTTGAAGGCAACGACCAGCTCGTCGTTGGTGATGACTTCGGGGGCGACCCAGAGGCCGGTACCGCTGATGACTACGTTATGCATGGGACAAGACCGATGAAATTGTTCAGGCATAACGATAGCACAGGCGCCCTCCCCGCTACGCATCCGCCGCCTTCCGCCTTGCCCGTGCGCCGCAGCAACTTTGCTGGCGCCGGTTGCGGTCGACGCCGAAAAAGCGGCAAAAAATGGCCCGGCTGAGAATTTCACCACCAATGCCCGAGCTTATCCGATCCAGCCGGTTGCGATCGATGACCGGGAATTGACCCGGCAAGGGTGTCATACAATGTTGATCTTCCAGTAACAGCCAGGAATGTCTTGGGCGTTCACTGGCAAACGAAAGAACCAATAGTCATGAAGTGGATCGTCCCCCCAGAAAAAGACAGCGCCTCCGCAACGCTCGAAAAGCGCCTGTGGAACGCCGCCGACCAGTTCCGCGCCAACTCGGGCCTCAAGCCGCAGGAATACTCCGGCCCCATCCTCGGCCTCATCTTCCTGCGCTTTGCCGAGCTGCGTTTCACCGTCCAGCTCGGCAAGCTTTCTCACCCCTCGCCCTCTGGGAGAGGGGCCGGGGGCGAGGGCGCGCAGCCATCGCGTCGTGGCAGCCGGGTCGATGAACCCGCCGCCTATCACGCTGAAAGTATTCTCTACCTGAGCCCCGAGGCGCGCTTCGACTTTCTGCTGACGCTGCCCGAGGCGGCCGACATCGGCGCCCGGGTCAACGCCGCGATGCGCGACATCGAAAAGCACAACCCGCAGCTCGCCGGCGTGCTGCCCAAGACCTACAACCTGTTCACCAGCACCCTGCTCAAGGAGCTGCTCAAGAAGGTCTCCGAGATCCCCGCCAGCGTTGGCTACGATGCCTTCGGGCGCATCTACGAATACTTCCTCGGCGAGTTCGCCCGCAGCGAGGGGCAGAAGGGCGGCGAGTTCTACACCCCGGGTTGCATCGTGCTCCTGCTCACCGAGGTCATCGAACCCTTCCACGGTCGCATCCTCGACCCCGCCTGCGGCTCCGGCGGCATGTTCGTGCAGTCGGCGCGCTTCGTCGCCGAGCACCAGAAGAACCCTGCCGCCGAGCTCGCCATCTTCGGCGTCGAGAAGACCGACGAAACCGGCCGCCTGTGCCGCCTCAACCTCGCCGTGCATGGGCTGGAAGGCGACATCCGCCACGGCGGCAACATCAACAGCTACTACGACGACCCGCACAGCGCCACCGGCCAGTTCGACTTCGTCCTCGCCAATCCGCCGTTCAACGTCAACGCGGTGGACAAGGAACGGCTGAAAGACTTGGTCGGCGCCGGCCGCCGCTTCCCCTTCGGCCTGCCGCGCACCGACAACGCCAACTATCTGTGGATTCAGCTCTTCTACTCGTCGCTGAATGCGCAGGGCCGCGCCGGCTTCGTCATGGCCAACTCCGCTTCCGACGCCCGTTCCTCCGAGCAGGAACTGCGGCAGAAGCTGATCAAAGCCCGCGCCGTCGATGTCATGGTCGCCGTCGGCCCCAACATGTTCTACACCGTCACGCTGCCGTGCACGCTGTGGTTCCTCGACAAGCGCAAGGAAAACCTCCCCTCACCCTCCGGGAGAGGGGCTGGGGGTGAGGGTATCAATCGCCGCGACACCGTGCTCTTCGTCGACGCCCGCCACATCTACCGCCAGGTGGATCGCGCCCACCGCGACTGGACGCCGGCGCAGATCGGCTTCATCGCCAACATCGTCCGCCTCTATCGCGATGAGACTCCCGACTTCACGCTTGGCGGTGTCGGCGCGGAAGCCAAGCTCAAGGAAGTCTTCTCCCCTCTCCCACCGGGAGAGGGGCCGGGGGTGAGGGCCGATGCAAGGGCGCCAACCCACAAAGATATCCCTCCGGAACACATTGCATTTGCGCGCCAACTGAGGCAACAGCAAACCGACGCCGAAAACCTGATATGGAACATGCTGCGTGATCGACGCCTGGCAGGTTTCAAGTTTCGTCGTCAACACCCTGCCCCACCCTATGTTCTCGATTTCTACTGCCACGAGGCCAAGCTGTGTATCGAACTCGATGGTGGGCAGCACGCCGAACAGGTGAAGAGCGACGGCCAACGCGATACCACGCTGCAGACCCAAGGCATTCGCACCTTGCGTTTCTGGAACAACCAGGTACTGACTGAAACCGAAAACGTCCTGGAAGCGATTTGGCAGGCTTTGCATGAGGCTCCACCCTCACCCCCAACCCCTCTCCCGCAGGGAGAGGGGCTTGTCTACCGCGACATCCCCGGCCTGTGCAAGGCGGCGACGCTGGCCGAGATCGAAGCCCAGGGCTGGTCGCTCAACCCCGGCCGCTACGTCGGCGTCGCGCCCGGCGAGAACGTCAGCGACGAGGACTTCAAGGAACAACTGGAGGCGCTGAACGAGGAACTGGAGTCGCTGAACCTCCAGGCACGGGAACTGGAACGGACCATCGCCGCGAATGTGGCGGGGATTCTGGAGGCGTGAGGATGGCTGCTTGGAGAGAGTGCCTCCTTGGCGATGTCATGAATCTCAAGCGTGGTTACGATTTGCCACACGGATCGCGGTCAACGGGCGTTTTTCCGGTGGTTTCGTCGTCTGGAGTTACCGATCATCATTCGGAAGCGAAGGTAAAAGGGCCTGGCGTTGTAACTGGTCGATACGGCACGCTTGGTCAGGTTTTTTACATCGAGTCCGATTTCTGGCCACTCAATACCAGCCTGTACGTCCAGGACTTCAAAGGTAACGACCCTCGTTTCATCTCCTATTTCCTTGGCACGCTGAATCTTGGGTCACAAAATGCTGCCGGTGCAGTTCCAGGAGTGAACAGGAACCATCTTCACGCGATGGACGTTCGGGTCCCCCCACTCCCGGTCCAGCAGCGCATCGCGGGCATTCTGTCGGCCTACGACGAACTCATCGAGAACAGCCATCGGCGCATCAGGATTCTGGAGGCGATGGCCCGCGCCCTCTACCGCGAGTGGTTTGTCCACTTCCGCTTCCCCGGCCACGATGCACCCTCATCCCCAACCCTTCTCCCGGAGGGAGAAGGGAGCGAAAACCACCCCTCTCCCTCCGGGAGAGGGGCCGGGGGTGAGGGTACGCCACCCAATCCTCTTGACTTAGCGGTCTGTCATCTAATTTTGGTAACTTTGCCATCTGGCCGCGCCAAGATATAATCGAGCATGTAACCAATTGATATAAATAGGCGTTATATGACGGCCTAAATATGCCAATATCGTTTCACGGCTAACGGACTACATTCATGGCGCCAATTTCCTTGCCGCCGCCCGCCGCGAGCCTCGGTTTTTCACCCGAAACCGTGAATTGCCATTCACGAATCTGATCGCTTTCCTGCTCACCGGCATTCGCGGCGCAGTTCAGGCGGAGCTTGATTCCTGCTTTGCCCTGCTTGCCGGAAGAACCCGCCTTTGTCGGGCGATCACGGCCAGTGCCTTCTCAAAGGCGCGCAGCCATCTGGTCGCCAATCTCTTTGAGCCGCTCAATACAGAATTGCTGCGCCTGGTCGATGAGGTCGTTCCGCAGCAGCCGGACTGGCAAGGCTTGCGGGTCTTGGCGGCGGATGCATCGAAGGTACGTCTGACCTTGCTTGACCTGGAAGGGCGCCGCCATATTCGAGAAGCGGCCATCTTCGGTTTGTTTCGGCCAGGGATCGAATTGTTCGACTCGCTGATTTTGCACAGTTCGCTGGTCGGCGAACGTCAGATGTTGTTTGAGCGGCTTGACCGACTCGGTGCTCAGGACATGCTGGTGCTTGATCGCGGGTATCCGGGTGCCTGGTTGGTCGCGGCGCTGTTGCATCGAGGTATCCCCTTTTGCATACGCTGTGATTCGTCCGCTTCCTTTTCTGCCATCACCCAGTTCATGCGATCCGGAGAAGATGAGGCGCAGGTGACATTGCCGCCACCGCATCGTCAGGATGCCATTGATTACGAGTGTCCGCGTCTGCCTTCTATGGTTCGCCTGATTCGTCAGGTGACGCCGACTGGCAAGGTACGGGTCTTGATGACCTCCTTGCTTGATACCGCGCGGTATCCGGCCACAAGCTTCTCAGCCCTTTATCACAGCCGTTGGCGTATCGAGGAGGCGTTCAAGCGCATCAAACACCGGCTCAATCTGGAGCACACGTCCGGCCTGACTTGGCTGGCCGCCTGCCAGGATGTTGGGGCCAAGATGGTGTGTGACAATCTCAATGCCCTGGCCACCTACCTGGCTGCGGAAGAGCGGCTGCCCAGCGATTCGCCATGGCGAGTGAATCGGACGATGGCCTTCAATACCGTACGTCGTATCTTGCCCCGAGTCTTGGCGGGTGTGCAGCAAATCACCACCCGAGTTACCAAGGAAATCTTCTCGGAAATCGTCAAAAACCTTCAGAAATTTATCCCTGATCGTGCTCGACCTCGGCCAAACCAGCGAAAGCCTCACCTGTCCTTTGCTTACAAACCCGCCGTATGACTATGGACTAAGTTGAGAGGATTGGTACGCCACCCCGCGTCCCTTCCCACCTCGGCGAGATTCCGCAGGGGTGGGAGGTGAAGAAACTCAAGGATGTTGCCCACGTAAACCGTGCGCAGATCAACGCTCGCACCGCGCCAGACGAACTCCACTACATCGATATTTCATCGGTCAGCCCCGGTCAGATTGATTCCGTCACAACCTATGCCTTCGCTGACGCACCGGGACGCGCACGGCGCATCGTGCAGCATGGCGACGTGCTGTGGTCATGCGTTCGCCCGAATCGGCGATCACACGCTCAGGTGATGCACCCTGACGCGAACACAATCGCGTCCACCGGCTTTGCAGTGCTCAGTGCGATGAAAGTTCCATTCACGTTCCTCTACTTCGCAACGACGACCGACGATTTCGTCACCTTTCTCGCGAACAACGCCACCGGCGCGGCCTATCCGGCTGTCAGCGGTGCGACCTTCGAAAAAGCCGAGTTGCTTATCCCATCTCAGCCGCTGCTGAAGAGGTTCGGTGAAGCGACGATTCCGATGGCAGAGCAGATTCACACGCTCCAACGTCAAACCCAAAACCTCCGCCGCACCCGCGACCTGCTGCTGCCGCGCCTGCTCTCCGGCCAGATCGATGTCGAGGCCATTGCCAATGCCTAGCGACGGCCGTATATTCGCTATTCGCGAATAGCGAATGACAGAGGTTCCAGATGGCCCGATCCAAGTCCAACCCGCAAGTCGTGCTGCGTCCGCAGGACTTGGTCATCCTGTTGCGCCTGGCGCTGGAACGCGGCCCGGCGCCGACCTATGCCGCGCTGGCCGCCGAGCTGGGGATGACGGCTTCGGAGGTGCACGCGGCGGTCGAACGGGCGGTCGCCGCCCAGCTCGCGCACAAGGATAACGGCGGCAAGGCAACGGTGATCCTCGCTGCGCTGCGCCTGTTCATCCAGCACGGCGCGCGTTATTGTTTCCCGGCCACGCGCGGCAGCCTGACATGCGGCCTGCCGACCGGTTATGCCGCCGCCCCGCTCAAGGAATCGATCATGCCGGGGACCGACCCGGTGCCGGTGTGGCCGGACAAAAACGGCACAGTGCGCGGCGTGGCGCTTTACCCGCTCTACCCCAGCGTGCCCGAGGCGGCCAGACGCAATCCGGCGCTCTACGAGTTGCTGGTGCTGTTCGATGCCGTGCGCGGCGGCAGCACGCGCGAGCGCGCGCTGGCGCTCGATCTGCTGGAAAAGCGCTTGCAGGAATGAACGCCAACGACCCCAACGTCGCGCTGCTGGAAATCGTCGCCGAACGGCTGTTGCCGGCATGGCGATGACCCCAACATTGGCCTTGCGCCGCAATCGACCCGGAGTTTTGTTTGAGCGGCAAGCGGCGATAATCTGTAACCACTTGTTTCGTAACAACCTCTCAATTGAGTGAAAAACGTCCCATGAAAACCTGGACGAGAAAAATGCAGAGGCGCTGATTCATGACTGAGACTGTTTCATTGCCCGCCAACTACGCACCGCTGCTGGCGGAAATCAAAGCACGCGTGCAGGCTGCCAGAATCAGGGCTGGGCTGGCGGCCAACCGCGAGTTGCTGGCGCTGTACTGGGACATTGGCCGGCTGATTCTGCGAGCGCAGGAGTCCAGTGGGTACGGCAAGAAGGTGGTGGAGCGTCTGGCGCTCGACTTGCAGCGAGCATTTCCCGGCGTGGCAGGTTTTTCGCCGCTTAACGTCTGGCGAATGCGCGCTTTCCATGCCGCTCATTCGACGGCGCCGCCGATTCTGTCACCGGCGGTGACAGAATCGAGCAGCGCGAAAAATCTGTCACAGGCCGTGACAGATTCAGCCGGAAGACCAGCGGCATCGCTGCCGCCGGAACCCTTCGCCTCACTACCCTGGGGCCACAACCTGCTGCTGCTCCACAAGCTGGAAACCACAGCCGACCGCTGCTGGTACGCAACCCGGGCGCTGGAGTTTGGCTGGTCGCGCAACGTATTGGCGCTGCAGATCGAGTCGCGACTGCATGACCGGCAGGGCAAGGCGGTCACGAATTTTGGCGCGACCTTGCCACCGGTACAGTCCGACCTTGCGCAGGGCCTCACCAAAGACCCCTATCTATTCGATTTCTTGTCCCTGCGCAAGGATGCCAGCGAGCGTGCGGTCGAGAGCGGATTGATCCGTCATGTGGAGAAATTTCTGCTGGAACTGGGCGCCGGCTTTGCACTGGTAGGCCGCCAGGTGCATCTCACCGTGAGTGAGCGCGACTTCTACCTCGATCTGTTGTTCTACCACCTGACACTGCGCTGCTATGTGGTGATCGATCTGAAAGCCGGAGAATTCACGCCGGAGGCGGCCGGGAAAATGAATTTTTACTTGTCTGCCGTGGATGATCGCTTCAGGCATCCGGGAGACCAGCCTTCCATTGGGTTGATTCTCTGCCGCAACAAGGATCGGGTGATCGCCGAGTATGCCCTGCGTGACCTAAGCAAGCCCATCGGCGTGTCGGAGTACGTGACCCGTCTGGTGGATTCCCTGCCCGAGGCCCTGGAAGGCATCGTGCCCAGCGTGACGGAATTGGAGCACGCGCTGTCGGACGGTTCGGAATGACCCCGCACACCTGGAGCGAAGACCAGCTTGTCGAGCAACCCGCCATCGGGTTGTTTGCAGCGCTCGGCTGGCAGACGGTGTCGGCGCTGGAGGAAAGCTTCGGCCCCTCACCCCCAGCCCCTCTCCCGGAGGGCGATGGGAGAGTCTGGTTGGGCCGCGAGACCAGGGGTGAGGTGGTGCTGGTGCCCCGCCTGCGCGCCGCGCTCACCCGGCTCAACCCGACGCTGCCGGCCGAGGCGATTGACGCCGCCGTCGATGAACTCACCCACGACCGCTCGGCGATGAGCCTGGAAGCAGCCAACCGCGAGATTTATCGGCTGCTCAAGGAAGGCATTGCCGTCTCGGTTCCCGACCGCGAGCGCGGCGGCCAGAAGACCGAACGCCTGCGCGTGGTGGATTGGCAGCACCCCGAGAACAACGATTTTGTGCTCGTTAGCCAGTTGACCGTGACTGGCGCGCTCTACACCTGTCGGCCCGATCTGGTCGGCTTCGTCAATGGCCTGCCGTGGGTGGTGATCGAACTCAAGAAACCCGGTGTGCCGGCGCGCGCCGCCTTCGACGAAAACCTGACACACTACAAGCAACAGATTCCGGCGTTGTTCTGGTTCAACGCGCTGCTGATCGCCAGCAACGGCAGCGACAGCCGCGTCGGCTCGCTGACCGCCGAGTGGGGGCGTTTTTTCGAGTGGAAACGTATCGCGCGCGAGGACGAAGCGCGCCGCGTGTCGCTGGAGGTGATGCTGCGCGGTACGTGTGACCGTAGCCGCCTGCTCGATCTGGTCGAGAACTTCACGCTGTTTTCCGAGCACAAGGCGGGGCTGGTCAAGATCATTGGCCAGAACCACCAGTTTCTCGGCGTCAACAACGCCATCGCCTCGATGCTCGAAGCACGCCAACTCGGTCACGGGCGCGGCGGCGTGTTCTGGCAGACGCAGGGCAGCGGCAAGAGTTTTGCTATGGTTTTCTTCGCCCAGAAAGTGCTGCGTAAGCTGGCTGGCAACTGGACCTTCGTGGTCGTCACCGACCGCGTGGAACTCGATGAGCAGATCGCCAAGACCTTCAAGACCACCGGCGCGGTGTCGGAAGCCGAGGGCGACGAATGCCACGCCGCCAGTGGCGCGCACCTGCGCGAGTTGTTGCGCGGCAACCACCGCTACGTGTTCACGCTGGTGCACAAGTTCCAGACGCCGGAGTTGCTCTGCGAACGTTCCGACGTGATCGTGCTAACCGACGAGGCGCACCGCAGCCAGTACGACACGCTGGCGCTCAACATGCGTGCCGCCTTGCCCAAGGCGATGTTCCTCGCCTTTACCGGAACGCCGCTGATTGCCGGTGAGGAACGCACCAGGGAGCTCTTCGGCGACTACGTGTCGATTTACGACTTCCAGCAGTCGATCGAAGATGGCGCCACCGTGCCGTTGTTCTACGAGAACCGCACGCCGGAATTGCAGCTCATCAACCCGGACCTCAACGAGGACATCTACCGGCTGATCGAAAACGCCGAGCTCGACCCCGAGCAGGAAGCCAGGCTGGAGCGCGAGCTTGCCCGCCAGTACCACCTGATCACCCGCGACGACCGGCTGGAAACCGTGGCGCAGGACATCGTGCGGCACTTCCTCGGTCGCGGCTTTGTCGGCAAGGCGCTGGTGGTGTCGATCGACAAGGCCACCGCGCTCAAGATGCACGACAAGGTGAGGGTGTATTGGGGGGTGGAAACGGAACGGGTGCGGAAGGAACTGGGCGAGCTGCACTATCGACCGGGCGGCGGCATGACATCCGAGCAGGCGCGGCGCGACTTGCGCATTGCCGAACTGAAACAGCGCCTCGCGGTGCTGACCACTACCGACATGGCGCTGATCGTCTCGCCGGGGCAGAACGAAATCGCCCAGATGCAGGCGCTCGGCCTCGACATCGCGCCGCACCGCAAGCGGATGAACGAATCGCAGCCGGGCCTCGACGAAAAGTTCAAGGACACCGAAGACCCGCTGCGCCTGGTCTTCGTCTGCGCCATGTGGCTGACCGGCTTTGATGCGCCGAGTTGCTCGACGGTGTATCTCGACAAGCCGATGCGCAACCACACGCTGATGCAGACCATTGCCCGCGCCAACCGCGTATTTCCCGGCAAGCACAGCGGCGTGATCGTCGATTACGCCAACGTCTTCGCCTCGCTGGAAAAGGCGCTGGCCATCTACGGCGCCGGCAAGAATGGCAAGAGCCCGGTCCGGGACAAGCAGCAATTGGTGGCTGAACTGCGCGGCGCTATTGCCGAAGCGACGGCTTTCTGCGCCAGGCATGATGCGATGCTGGCCGGGATCGAGGCGCTAGCGGCCGGCGGGCTGGAACGCTTGCAGGCGGTCGAGGACGCGCTGAACGCGCTGATTTCCCCCGACCCGCTGCGCCGCGACTTCTTCGGCCATGAGCGGCTGGTGAGCACGCTCTACCGCGCCGTGAAACCCGATCCCGTAGCGCTGGAATTCGCCAGCCGGGTGGCTTGCCTGACCACCTTGGCCGAGGCCATCCGCGCCAAACTGAACCCGAACCCGCCGGACATCTCGCGGGTGATGAACGGCATCAACGGCCTGCTCGACGACTCGATCACCGGCCACGAAATCCGCGAATCCGGGCCGCCAGCGCTTGATCTCTCGAAGATAAACTTAGAGGCACTGGCCCAGCGCTTCAAGCAGTCCAAACACAAGAACACCGACCTCGAAGTGCTCAAGGCCACCATCCGCGCCCAACTGGAAAAGATGATTCGCTTGAATCGCACCCGCGCCGACTTTGCCGAGAAGTTCGCGGCGCTGATCGAGAGCTACAACGCCGGCAGCGCCACCATCGAGGGGCTGTATGCCGAGTTGCTGGCCTTGAGCAACGGCCTGAACGAAGAACAGGAACGGCACGTCCGCGAGAACATGAGCGAGGAGGAACTCGTCATCTTCGACATCCTTACCCGCCCGGCGCCCGAGCTCAGCACCGAAGAGCGCGCCGAAGTGAAGAAGGTCGCCCGCGAACTACTGATCCGCCTCAAGGGTTTGCTGGTCATCAACTGGCGGCAGAAATCAACCGCGAGATCACAACTGAAGCTGGCCATCGAAGACACGCTCGACAATGGCCTGCCACGCGCCTACACGCCGGAGCTTTACCACGACAAATGCTCGGCGGTGTTCGAGCATGTGTACGAAAGCTATCCGGAGCGGAATGCGGGCGTCTACGCCTGATTGCCAGCGTCGGCACGGGGATCGCAGACGTGAGCCGGCGGTCGCGGTGGAGTTTTTCAACTGGGGGTGATGGCCTCCTGCGGCCACACGGACAGTCGGCTCTGAAGAAGAACAGACCGCGCCCGAAAGTTCGTGCGGGCGCCCCAGCGAACCCGCAGCGTTACGCATCACCGCGCGCTGCAGTAACTTTGCGGACGCCGGTTGCGGTCGACGGCGTAAAATGGGCAAATTTCAAACTTTGCAGGAGTCAGCATGCCCCTCTTCCGCCTCGGTGAAAAACAGCCCCAGCTCGGCGAGAATGCCTGGGTTGCCCCCAACGCCACGGTGATCGGCGACGTCCATCTCGGAGCCAACGCCTCGATCTGGTGGAACGCCACAGTGCGCGGCGACAACGACCCGATTCACATCGGCGCCAACAGCAATATTCAGGATGGTTCGGTGCTGCATACCGACGAAGGCATTCCCATGCACATCGGCGCCGATGTCACCGTCGGCCATCTGGTCATGCTGCATGGCTGTACGGTCGGCGACGGCAGCCTGATCGGCATCGGCTCGGTGATTCTCAACCGCGCGGTGATCGGCAAGGGCTGCGTGGTCGGTGCCAATACGCTGATCCCCGAAGGCAAGGTCTTTCCTGACCATGTGCTGATCGTCGGCTCACCGGGCAAGGTCGTGCGCGAAATCTCGGCCGATGAGGTCATCCACCTCAAGCATGCTGCTGCCCATTACGTCGCCAACGCGCGGCGTTACAAGGACACGCTGACACCCCTGTAACACGCACCACGAAGTGAATCCGCAGCCGTAGCGAATCGCCACCGGTTGCGTTTTCGCGCCGGATTGCGCATCATGCGCGCCTCTTTTCAACCCCCCGCCCCATGCTGCCACCCATCGAACATCGCATCGCCAACGAACTGGGCGTCCGCCCGGCCCAGGTCAACGCCGCCATCGCCCTCCTCGACGAAGGCGCCACCGTGCCCTTCATCTCCCGCTACCGCAAGGAGGCCACCGACGGCCTCGACGACACTCAACTGCGCAACCTCGAAGAACGCCTGACCTACCTGCGCGACCTCGAAGACCGGCGCGCTGCCATCCTCGCCAGTATCGAGGGCCAGGGCAAGCTGACGCCCGAACTCAGGGCCGAGATCAGCGATGCCGAAACCAAGCAGCGCCTCGAAGACCTTTACCTGCCCTACAAGCAGAAACGCCGCACCAAGGCGCAGATCGCCCGCGAGGCCGGCATCGAGCCGCTGGCGCTCGGCCTGCTGGCCGACCCAAACCTGGCGCCGGAAGAAGAAGCCGGGAAATATCTCAATGCCGAAGCCGGCTTTGCCGACGCCAAGGCCGTCCTCGACGGCGCCCGCCAGATCCTGATGGAAAAATTCGCCGAGGATGCCGAACTGCTTGGCCAACTCCGTGAATACCTCAACGAACACGGTCAGCTGCGGTCGACCGTCGTCGAAGGCAAGGAAAACGAAGGCGCAAAATTTCGCGACTGGTTTGATTTCGCCGAGCCGATCACCAGCATGCCCTCGCACCGCGCCCTCGCCCTGCTGCGGGGGCGCAACGAAGGCATGCTGCACGTTGCGCTGGTGCTCGATTCAGAACTCGACGAGGCGAAGATCCAACCCGGACCCGGCCCCTGCGAACAGCGTATTGCCGTCCGCTTCGGCATTCGCAACCAGAATCGCCCGGCCGACAAGTGGCTGCAGGACACCGTGCGCTGGACCTGGAAGGTCAAGGTCCATACTCATCTCGAACTCGAACTGATGAACCAGTTGCGCGAGCGCGCCGAGGAGGAAGCCATCCGCATCTTCGGCAAGAACCTCAAGGATCTGCTGCTCGCCGCGCCGGCTGGCCAGCACGTCACCATGGGCGTCGATCCCGGCATTCGCACCGGCTGCAAGATCGCCGTCGTCGACGCCACCGGCAAGATGCTCGACCACGCCACCATCTATCCACACGAGCCGCGCTGCGACTGGGATGGTTCACTGTCCACCATCGCCCGTCTGGCGGCGAAGCACGGCGTTTCGCTGGTCGCCATTGGCAACGGCACGGCCAGCCGCGAAACCGACAAGCTGGTGCAGGACGTCATCAAGCGCTATCCGGAAGCCCGGCTGACCAAGATCGTCGTTTCCGAAGCCGGTGCCTCGGTCTACTCGGCTTCCGAACTCGCTGCCAAAGAGTTCCCCGATCTCGATGTCTCGATCCGCGGTGCGGTGTCGATCGCCCGCCGCCTGCAGGACCCGCTGGCCGAGTTGGTCAAGATCGAGCCGAAATCGATCGGCGTCGGTCAATACCAGCACGACGTCTCGCAGACCAAGCTGGCGCGCAACCTCGATGCCGTCATCGAAGACTGCGTCAATGCCGTCGGCGTCGACGTCAACACCGCCTCGGTGCCGCTGCTCACGCGTATTTCCGGGCTGAACGCCAGCCTCGCCGCCAACATCGTTGGCTATCGCGACGCCAATGGCGCCTTCCGTTCACGCAGCGAGTTGAAGAAAGTACCGCGTCTCGGCGAAAAAACTTTCGAGCAGGCTGCCGGCTTCCTGCGCGTGCCGAACGGCGACAACCCGCTCGACGCCTCGTCGGTGCACCCGGAAGCCTACCCGGTGGTCGAAAAAATCATCGTCGACCTCAACAGGCCGATCAAGGAAATCATGGGTGACAGCCGTGCCCTCAAGGGTCTAAACGCTAGCCGCTACACCAACGAACGCTTCGGCCTACCGACCGTACAGGACATCTTCAAGGAACTCGAAAAACCCGGCCGTGACCCGCGCCCCGAATTCAAGACCGCGACCTTCACCGATGGCGTTGAAAAAGTCAGCGACCTGCGTTCAGGCATGGTTTTGGAGGGCGTCGTCACCAACGTCGCCGCCTTCGGCGCCTTCGTCGACATCGGCGTGCACCAGGACGGACTGGTGCACGTTTCGGCCCTCGCCAACACCTTCGTCAAGGACCCGCACAGCGTCGTCAAGGCGGGTCAGGTCGTCAAGGTCAAGGTGCTCGAAGTCGACCTGCAACGCCAGCGCATTGCACTGACCATGCGCATGGGCGACGAGCCGGGCAAAGGCCGCAGTGCCGAAGCCGGCAGCCAGCGCGGCGCGCCCATCAATCGCCAACAAGCCCGCCACAACGCCCCAGCACCAAGCGGTAACGCCATGGCAGCGGCCTTCGCCAAGCTCAGGAAGTGATTGCTACGACCATAGAAGTAACGGCTGGCCCCAGGGTCGACCGGAAAAATGGCTCAAAAATGAAAAATGGCGCAACTTCGATCTGCGCCATTTTTTGTTGGAAACCCGGAAAACATGGGCTCAATGGTTTCAGTACTCCGGCCCAGTTTTCACGTTTCGAGCGGTAGGAGGGGCAAATAACGTGGCCTGATCCGAATGGCGCTTATTCCAATTAGCGTTCAAGATGATACTAATGCTAGAATATTCCTAAGTACAAGATACTTGGGAGGCATTGACATGGCCAGACCGCGGCGAGTAGATCCGGAATTGGTGACGCAGGCCCAAGCGGCCGTGAGAGACGCCGATAATGTTGAGGCCCTGCGCTGTGCGCAGGCGGTGGCTGCTACCGGCGCTATTGGGAGCGACGCTGGAGCAGAGCGCAGCGGTACTGGGCATAGGCCGAGCCACCGTGCCCAGGCTACAAGCGCGCCTGCGCCGGCTGTTGGCCAAACCGGACGCAATCCAACCGAATTGGGGTGGTCGCCGGCGAGCTTCGCTGCCACTGGAAGAGGAGGACCGTTTCCTGGCCCCTTGGGTGCAGGCCTCCAATGAAGGGGGAATTCTGGTCGTTTCGCCACTGCGTGCCGCGTTAGCGCAAAAGCTGGGACGTCCTGTGGCCGCCTCTGTCGTGTATCGCCTGTTGGCGCGGCACGGCTGGCGCAAGGTCGCACCCGACACCCGGCATCCGGCATCCGGCATCCGGCATCCGAAGAGTGATCCGCCGATCCAGGAAGCGTGGAAAAAAACTTCCTGAAACACTGGCAGCCCTCTTGAAACAGGAAGAGGTTTGGGGTCGCCGGGTGCGCCTGATGTTTCAGGACGAAGCGCGCTTTGGGCGCATGGTGCGAATTCGTCGCTGCTGGGCACCCAACCCAGCACGGCCAATGGTCTGCAACGGCTACGAGCGGGAGTTCATCTACGTTTATGGCGCCGTCAGCCCCATCGAAGGCGAGTTGGATTGGATGACCTGTCGGCAGATGAACACCGAACAGATGACGGCGTTCCTGGCCCGAGTCAGTACCGCGCATGAAAAGGAGTTCATGCTGATGGTCGTCGACGGCGCCAGCTCACACGTATCGAAGGATCTGCAAGTGCCAGAGAACATTCGTCTGCTGCGCCTGCCACCTTACGCGCCCGAACTCAACCCGCAGGAGCACGTCTGGGATGAGGTGCGGGAGAAGGAGTTTCCCAATCGTGTGTTTGCCGACCTCGGTAGTGTCATCCGCCAGTTGGAAGCAGGCCTTCCACGTCTGGCAGCAAATACCTCAGGGCTGCGCAGCCTGACCGCATGGCCATGGATTGTTAGTCTCAACTTGAACGCTACTTAGAATAAGTTAAGAACGGCGCGCTCAAATCTGAAGTGCAACACTTTCCGGGAGGTAATGTGTGGCGATGGGAACGAAATACGAACACCTGAGTTGTGAAGAACGCAAGATGATCCAGTTGGGGCTTGAGCAGGGCTGGACGCAGCGGGCAATTGCCCGCTGCGTCCAGCGCGCGCCGAGTTCGATCAGTCGTGAATTAAACCGCAACGGCTGGAGCAATCCCGCCACAGCACCCAAGAAACGCGGGCGTCCGCTGGTCGCGGGCGGCTATCGGGCGCCACTCGCGCAGCAGCGCGCCAGTATGTTGGCAAGGACCGCACAATGCCCTTCTCGACTCGCCCAGGATGGTCCGCTCTGGACGCATGTCGAACGCCTGCTGCGCGCCTGCCATTCTCCGGAACAGATCGCGGGCATACTGCAGCGAATGCACCCGGATCAACCCAAGCTTCAGGTCAGTCACGAGACCATCTACGCCCCGAAGGAAGTCCCCCTGGGGGACACCGCGCTTTACGCGATACCACGCGGCACGTTGCGCAGTGAGTAGATCGCCTGCCTGCGACAAGCGCGTAAGCGTCGTCGGCCGCGCGCCCGAGGCGAAGATTGCCGGGGCCAGATTCCTGAGATGACCAGCATCCATCTGCGCCCACCGGAGATCAACGAGCGTGTCATTCCCGGCCACTGGGAGGGCGATCTGATCAAGGGAGCACGCAATGCCTCGTCCATCGGCACGCTGGTCGAGCGGACCACGCTCTTTGTCACCTTGGTCAAGATGGTGTTAGCGACTGCCTAAAACCGCACAAATCTGGTGGCGATAAATGGCGGCGGAATTTGGCGGCGAGTGAACGAAAGAGGGGGCCGACGGCCCCTGAGCGGCAAAGATAGAGACGCGGATCAGAAAGGCGGATCGTCAATCACCACGTCGTACTGAGTCACGCGATTCTCGCTGGGTTGTTGCGCCAAGGCGAATTCGTAGTGCGCCCAGATCCGGTCACGCAAATCGTCAAGCAGCGTGATGACTGCCAGGGCCTGATCGGGCGACCAGTTTGGATCGATCAGCAATTCGAGGCCGCGACGCAGGCCGGAAGGCGGATGGTAAAGCTTCACGATGATCCTTTCGTCTTACGCTTCTTGGACTTGGCGGCCGCCTGCTCTTGCGCCTCCTTGCGTCGATAGGACTCGCCCTTGATCGACAGGATTTCCGCGTGATGCACCAGGCGGTCGATCATCGCCACCACGCAGCTGGCATTGGGAAACACCTCCGACCATTCCGAGAACGACCGGTTGGTCGTAATCAAGGTGCTCTTCTTCTCGTGCCGGCGGTTGATCAACTCGAAGAGCAGATCGGCATGACGGTTCGAATAGGACAAATAGCCGACCTCGTCGACCACCAACAAATCGGGCGCTGCATAGCGACGCAAACGGTAACGCAAGGCCGAATCGCTATCCAGACCGGCCAACTCGCCGAGCAACTGTCCGGCCGTCGCGAAGACCACCGTGTGCCCATTGAGGACCGCTTGGTGCGCGATATTCTGGGCAATCATCGTTTTGCCCAAGCCACTGCTACCAATCAGGAAGGCATTGGTCGCCGAATTCAGGAAGTCCAGCGTCATCAGTTCGGCGATGGCACGCTGATCGCACTGCTCGGGCCAGGCCCAGTCGAAATCGGTGAGCGGCTTGAAACGGCCAATATGGGCGCAGCACAGGCGGCGTTCCAGGAAGCGGCGGGAGCGTTCGGTTTCCTCCCAGGCCAGCAAGGGATCAAGCCAAGGCGTGTCGGCGCATTCGGCCCAATGGGCGAGTACCCCGTGCAGTTGCAAGGCGGTGGCGCGCTGGCGGCACGGATCAGAGGTCGTCATCGTCGTTCTCCATCAATGCGTCGTAACCGTCGAGGCGGTGCGGTCGCACCGGCACATCTTTGTGTTTGACGTGCTCCGGCAAACTCATCGCCAGCGGCGGCGGTTCTGCCTGGGCCTGCCGTCGGCGCTCCAGCGCCAGACGAACCGCGTTCGGATGCGGCACGTCACGCCCCAATGCGTCGGCAATCGCTGCCGTCAGTTCGGCTACGCCATAACGTTCGAGCAGATCAGCCAGCGCGCGAACTGTCCGCCCCAGCGACTCGCCGCGTTCGGCGGCCTGGGTCAGCAATTCCCGACTGGCCGGCACCGCCTGCACCAGATGATCCGTGGCGCGATGCGCACGGGCCTGATGTTTGTGTTCAACCAAGGTCGCGACGTGTTCGGGCCTCTCGATTTGTTGCCGCCGATCGAAGCTGCGGGGATGCGTGGCGACCACCGCCTGACCATCGAGAATGCGGACGTGATCCAGACTGGCGGTCACAGTGAGCGTGCGGGCCACGCAGGTGTGCGGGATCGAGTAGTCGTTGAGGTCGAAGCGCACATACGGCGTCTTGCCGGCCGACACGGCCTTGATCTCGTCGGCCGGAAAGGCATCGCCGGGCAGGGTCAGCAGCCGAGCTTGCTCCTGGAAGAACGCTTCGCGCACCGTCAGTGACTTGTCCTCCGGACAGCGCCGCTCGCCCGCCGGCCCGCACACCCAGGCATCGGCCTGAGCATTGAGGTCGGCAACGTCCTTGAAGCTGCGCCCAGCGAAGAAGGCATCGCGGATATAGCGGATCGCCCGTTCCACACGCCCTTTCTCGTTTCCCCGCACCACGGCCACCGGGCGGAGTTCGAAACGGTAATGTCCGGCCAGCGCCAAGAGCGTCGGGTTGAAACGGATGATCTGTCCTTGCCGCTCCAGCACTGCACTCTTCAGATTGTCATAGAGCGCGACGCGGGGACAGCCACCCCAGGCGGTTACGGCGCCGACATGGCCGCGCAGGAAGTTCTCCATATGAGCGCCGAGATAGAAGCGCAGGAAGATCTGGCGCGACCAGGACAGCACGGCCACAAAGCCCATCAGCGGCCGCCGGGCACGACCGATCTCCAGATGGCCAAAGTGACCCCAATCGATTTGCATCTGCTCGCCGGGCAGGGTGCGAAGGCGCAGGAAGGCTTCGGCTTTGGCGCGGGGTCGGTGGCGGGCAATCAGATGCCGGAAGTGATCCGGGCGCCCCGGGTAGCCCCGGGTCTTGACCATGCCGTACAAGCGACTGGCGCGTAAGCGCGGGAACTGTTCCAGTGTTTCGAGGATGAATGGCAGGTAGGGGTCAAGCGCCGAGGGGCGGCGAATTGGCCCCAAAGCCGGCAAACCAGCCTGGGTCAGCACGCGTGCGACGCTGTCGCGATGGATGTGCAATTGGCTTGCGATGGTGCCGATGCGCCAGCGTTCGGCGTGGTAATAGCGCAGGATCTGCGCTTCAATCCCGGGGGTAAGGGCCATGTGACGGTGATCTCCTGTCGGTTCGTCGAGAACGGCAAATCCGACGACGCAGGAAGTCCTGGCGCACCCAGTCCGGCAAGGGACACCGGCAACGGTGACAGGTCCAGAGCGCTGATTTGATCGGCATCGTCGGTTCGGGCGCCAGTAGATCAGCCGGGGCGGTGGGTGGGGAACCCTGATGCGCCACTTTCTCTTGTCGGGCCCGGTAGCGGCGCTGGCGTTCGGCATGGGTGTGACGGCCTCGCCGGCTGGCTTGATACCGGCCACCGGCGGCACGCGTCGACTGACGACGAGCCTGATCGGCACACTGCGTGGTGCAGTAGCGATGACCGCGATCACACCGGCTGCAAATGAGTACAGCGGCGCGGCAACCGGCGCAGAGATAGCGTCGTCCGGGGAGGTCCATTGGCAATTCGGCCAATGGGGAATCGACGCTGACGTTCGCTTTGTGAAATACTCGGCAAGCAACGTCGCCACTGTTGGGGCTGCGGGGCGCGGCATCGGAACTGGCTTGGCGGTTGGGACCGGTGTCGCGCCTGCGTTTCCACCGGCCGGTCAGCTTTCTACCGCATCGGTCGCGCTGGCGCCATCTTCAGTCGGGGCGGGGTCGCTTCAACCTGCTTCCGCAGGCACTCCGTTCGGCAATGAACCGTGCCATCCCCCTGCCGCGCTTCGCTTGCCAGACGCCGGTTTGCTCTGCAATCCCGCCACCGGAAGCCCTGCGGGCGGCAAATCGTAAAACCAGCATGTTCATGCTTGAAAAGCAAAACCGAAAACCACACCGCTGACCTTCAACCAGCCGTCGACGCCAGATTTCTACGGAAAGGCAGCACCGTTAACAGATGGAGGACGCCACGGCCGAAACCGCGGCCACGGCCTTTGGCGCTGTCCTCAACCGGGTTGACGCGCAACGACGCCTTTCCCTGACCTACGACCAAGGGCGCGAGATGGCGCAGCATGCGCGCCTTTCCGAAATCACTGGCGTCGCGGTCTATTTCGCCGATCTGCACAGCCCTTGGCAACGCGGCATCAACGAAAATACCAACGGCTTGCTTCGCCAGTATTTTCCCAAGGGATCCGATCTCTCTGGATTCTCTCAGACCGAACTCGATGCCGTTGCCTGGCAACTCAATACCCGACCTCGAAAGAGCCTCACCTTTCACTGTCCGGCCGAACTGTTTATCCCAGAATCCTTCGACTTCTTTAAGCATCATCATCAGCTTGTTGCACTTCGGACTTGAAACCGCCAACTTATTGCGCCCGCTTTTTCAGCCACAATGCTAGCGTTGGGCATGCTGGACGGCCTTAACTTAGCGCCATTCTGGGCTCGGGAGTTCGACAGTTCAGCGGCAAAAGTGGCCATTTTTGACACATGGCCCCAGTAACGGCGCGGGTTTCAGAGGATGTCTAAGAAAGTTGTGTGGTGGCACGCTAAGGCCTATTAAATTCTGACTTGACAGGACTCATGTCGGTGATGCTGTGGCGGCATGCATGTCAAGATAACCACCTCAGGAGGTCGCCGCTACGTCCAACTTGTCGAGTCCTACCGGGACGACGCTGGGCGGGTGAAGAAGCGTACCGTGGCGACGCTTGGCCGTCTTGATTAACGCGATGGCGGTCTCGATTCAGTGATCAAGGGGTTGCTCAAGGTATCGGGCCGTGAAGCCATGGTGGTTGTGCCACCGACACCGACGGTGAGCTTCGAGTCGGCCCGGGCGTTTGGCGATGTATGGACACTGACCGAACTCTGGAAATCGCTCGGTTTTGCCGAACTGAAGCGGGTGTTTCGCCGCACGCGGCATACGATCGACGTGGAAGCGCTGATCCGGGTGATGGTGTTCAACCGACTCTGCGATCCGGAATCCAAACTGGGCGTGTTGCGCTGGCTGGAGACGGTGGCCTTGCCTGAGGTCGAGGTCAAAGCGATCACGCATCAGCATCTGCTGCGCAGCATGGATGCCCTGATGGATCAACACGCGGCGGTCGATACCGTGGTGGCCGGCTTGCTGCGAGCGATGATCGATCAGGATCTGTCCGTCGTGTTCTATGACCTGACGACGATACGCGCCGAGGGACTGAGCACCCAGGAAAGCGATGTGCGTGCCTTTGGCATGGCCAAGGAAGGGCTGATTGCACGGCAATTCATGCTCGGCGTGGTGCAGACGGCCGAGGGCTTGCCGATCTACCACGCGGTGTTCGACGGCAATACGGCGGAGACAAAGACGCTGCTGCCGATGCTCAAAATCGTGTTGAACCGGTTCCCCTCGGTCAGTCGCCTGGTGTTGGTGGCCGATCGCGGCTTGCTCAGCTTGGACAACCTCGATGCGCTGAGCGAAATACGTCTGGCCAGTGGCCGGCCGCTCGAATTCATCCTGGCGGTGCCGGGACGCCGCTATCACGAATTCACTGAACTGCTCGATGACTTCCACAAGAGCCAGTGCCAAGCGGCAACCGTCGAGATCATCGCTGAAAAGACGTGGAACGCGCTGCGCTTGGTGATTGCCCACGATCCAGAACGTGCCGCCCTACAGACCCAACGACGGGACGAGCAGATCGGGAAGCTGATCCAGCGCGCCGCGCAGTGGGTGGGCAAACTTGACGATCAGGATGACGGCGTCAACCATCGGGGCCGCAAGCTCTCGGACAGTGGCGCCAAGGCGCGCTTCTTCCATGAGGTCAGCGAGGCCCATCTGTCGAAGATCATCAAGGTCGACCTGAAAAGCGAGCGCTTCATCTACGCTATCGATGAGCGCGCGCGTTCCTTGGCGAACCTGATGGACGGCAAACTGCTGCTGGTGACCAATACGACGGACCTGATCACCCGGGACGTTGTTGCACGGTACAAGTCGCTGGCGGATATCGAGCGCGGCTTCAAGGTACTCAAATCCGAATTGGAGATCGGACCGGTCACCACCGTCTGCCCGAACGCATCCGGGCTCACGCGGCGATCTGCTTCATGGCGCTGATCCTTTACCGGGTCATGCGTCAGCGCCTGAAAGCGGCCAACGCCGGGCTATCGCCGGAACGAGCGCTCGACTACCTTCGCCGAATCCAGCGTCACCAGATCCGGCTCAACGCGTCTGAACCCGTCACCGGCGTCTCGATCCTCAGTGCCGAGCAAACCGAGGTGCTGAATGTGCTGGACGTGAAAAAACCGACCGCCCCGCAGTAGCTGACGCTGTTGCAGTGGCATTCTTTAAATTCACCTCAAGTGAAATCAGTCACTTGCGCAATTAACTGTCGAACTCGGGCGCTCCGCCATGCGGGCCATCACCAGACGTGCACCCCGTCCGCGTCCTTGCGCTGCCGCAGCGTCTCCAGCAAGGACTCAAATTGCTCGTCCGTCAGCCCTTCCATCCGCGCAACTAACTGTTTGTATTCGCCTTGTTCCATTTTCGTTCTCCGGCCAGTGCCAGAATTATACCGCGCACACGGTTTAGTTGAACTCAGCCCGCGAATACGGCAATGTCTTCCTTCGCAATGAAGTGGATCCCTGAGTCGCCCCGCCCACCAGGATTTGCCAGTGCGCCAGGCACCTTGATCGAGCCGGAAAGATTCCGCGTGATAAGCCGGCCTTAAGTTTCGCGCATTACAATCCAGGCCATGTTCAAATCGGTCGCGTCGTACCGGGCACGATCTGGATGACGACGAAACCATTACCTCGCTCTCCCTGCTCCTCTGGATCACGCTCGAATGCCAGATGCTACATCGCAGCATGAGATCTCATTCGCCAATATGACCCCTTCGTTGAAGCGCTACGCCTGGCTTTCCATCGCTGCGGCCATTGCCACGATTCTGCTCAAAGGCACGGCGTGGTGGCTGACCGGTTCGGTCGGGCTGTTGTCTGACGCCATCGAATCTTTTGTCAACCTTGCTGGCGCCCTGATGGCGCTGTCGATGCTGACTCTGGCTGAGCGTCCGGCGGACGATTGTCATGCCTACGGGCACGGCAAGGCCGAATATTTTTCCAGCGCTTTCGAGGGCTTCCTGATTCTGCTGGCGGCTCTCAGCATCGGCTATACCGCCATGGATCGCCTGTCGCATCCTCAGGCGCTCGACGCAGTGGGCATTGGCTTGATCGTATCGGTGGTGGCCTCGGTCATCAATTTCGCCACGGCTCGTACCTTGATGGCGGTGGGACGCCAGCACAATTCGATCACTCTGGAGGCCGATGCGCATCACCTGATGACCGATGTCTGGACCTCCGTCGGCGTGATTGGCGGTGTCGGCCTGGTCTGGATTACCGGTTGGCTATGGCTCGATCCGGCCATCGCCCTCCTCGTTGCGGTGAACATCGTCTGGACCGGTTGGCAACTGATGCGACGTTCCGCCACCGGCTTGATGGATGGTTCCCTGCCACCCGAAAAGCTGGCGGAAATTGAAGTGGTGTTAAGCAGATATCGCCAGCAGGGCCTGGCCTTTCATGCCCTGCGGACTCGTCAGGCGGGCAGCCGCGCTTTCGTAATGGTGCACGTATTGGTCCCCGGAGATTGGACCGTACAGCAAGGCCATGACTGGGCCGAACGGATCGAAGTGGATATACGAAATGCACTGGGTCACGTGCATGTCACGACACATCTGGAACCGATCGACGATCCGCTGTCGATGATAGATCAGGATCTCGACCGGCCTTCGTCTTGATGATGATGCGGGCCACGGGAAGTGTTGTGTCGGTGAAATCACCGGGATGCGGGCGGGACGTCGCCGCGACTGACAGCCCCGGATCGACTTGAGGCTGCGATTCCGCGCACAAAGCCAATGCGTGGCAGCGAGGTGTGTTCTGCCCGCTGCGCAATGAAATCTCAACCGCGACGGCCATCCTGGTTTTTCAGTCTTTTTCGCCGTCGACCGCAGCAGCCTGTTGCAACTGCTGCTCGCGCAGCGCGCGCTGTTCCGGAGTTTCGAGACTGATGCGCCCGAGCGCGCCGCTGCGGTAATCGGTCAGCAGGATCGCCGCCGCCTTTTCGCAGTCGGGTTCTCCGCCCCGGCCCTTGAGCAGACAACCGCGCTTTCTGCCTACAGCTTCGATGACGGCTGTGCCGTCGAGCCCGTCGGTCGCGAATCCATAGCGCGCCGTGAGCAGCGCCGGGTAGCTTGCGAGCAGGAAGCCGGCGAGGAAAGTCGCTACCTCCTCGCCGATGTAGGCATTGACGCCGACCGCGTGACTGGCCGCCAGCATCAGGCCGTCGATGGGATGATCGATTTTCGGCCACAACAGGCCCGGCGTGTCGTAGAGGGTCAGCCGCGAGCTGATGTCGATGCGCTGCTGGCTCTTGGTCACCGCCGGCTGGTCGCCGACAGCCGCCACCTTTTTCCTGACCAGCGCATTCATCAGCGTCGATTTGCCAACGTTGGGGATGCCCATGATCATCAGGCGCAGCGGCTTGAAGGCATCGTTGCGGTGCGGCGCCAGTTGCTGAGCCAAGGCGGGAATACGTGCCACATCGCTGGCCTTCTTGCACGAAATCGCCACCGCTTTGACGCCCGGCTGCTCGGCAAAATAAGCCAGCCAGGCTCTGGTCGCCTGCGGATCGGCGAGATCGGCCTTGTTGAGCAGCTTGAGGCAAGGCCGCTGCCGGAACGCGCGCAGCTCGTGAATCATCGGGTTGCTGCTCGCCTGCGGCAGGCGGGCGTCGAGGACTTCGACGACGACATCGGCCATGGCCAGCGTTTCGGCCGCCTTTTTGCGGGCGGAGGTCATGTGACCGGGGAACCATTGGATGGACATAAAGGACGAGGCATCGCAGCAAAGGCTGCATTATCCCGTATCCGGCCGCCACGCGCCGTGCAACATCTTGTTACAATCCTTAACAGCTTGCGCAGCGCAGCCCGGTTATCTTTCACTCATGGAATCCGGCACGTCCGCTTCCGCACCCTCAACAGCAGGAGTACCCGAATGAAATCGCTTACGAGAATACTTGCCGCCACCCTGACCGGCGCCGTTCTGTCCCTCTCCGCCACCGCTGCGTTAGCCGACGGCCGTTACTACGATAATCGTGGCTGGGACAACAAACATCACGACCGCTATTACAAACGTCGCGGACCCGCAGTGGTCTATGCACCACCCTATTACGCGCCGCCGCGTGCATATTACGGGCCGCCGCGTGCGTATTACGCCCCGCCGCGGGCCTACTATGCGCCGCCGCCGGTGGTGTATCAACCCGACTATTATGTTACTCGCCCGGCGCCAGTAGTTTCCATCGGCCTGCCGCCGATCGTCATTCCTCTGCGCTGATCCGCCCGGGAGGTATCATCGGGGTCCAGCCATCACCGGACTCCCCATGCATATCTGGGTCGATGCCGACGCCTGCCCCGGCGTCATCAAGGAAATTCTTTACCGCGTCGCCGAGAGAACCCGCCTGCCGCTGACGCTGGTCGCCAACCAGTGGCTGAAGACGCCTCCCTACCCGAGCATCCGGTCGATTCAGGTAGCCAGGGGTTTCGATGTCGCCGACAACCACATCGTCGATCAGGTGGAAGCGGGCGATCTGGTCATTACCGCCGACATCCCGCTGGCCACCGCGGTGATCGACAAGGGGGCGCTGGCCCTGAACCCGCGCGGCGAGCTCTACAGCAAGGAAAACATCCGGCAGATGCTGGACATGCGCAATTTCATGGATACACTGCGTAGCAGTGGAGTCGACACCGGCGGGCCACCGGCTTTCAGCCAGGCCGACCGCCAGGCTTTCGCCAACCAGCTCGACCGCCTGCTGGCCAAGCGCTAGCAGAGTAGCCATCTTCAGGCGTGGCGAGCCAGCCATCCTTGCCTTGCCTTGCCTTGCCTTGCCTTGCCTTGCCTTGCCTTGCCTTGCCTTGCCTTGCCTTGCCTTGCCTTGCCTTGCCTTGCCTTGCCTTGCGGATATTCTCGGATCATAATTCAAGTCAGTTGTGTCGCCGCGTCCCGCCCCCTGCCGGTTTGCCGTTTCTTCGCGAGGTCAGAGATGAAACCGTACCCGACCTGTCTTGCCACTTCCTGGCTGTTGCTCGGCCTGAGCAGTCTTGCCATCGCGCAGGAGGATGTCACCGGGAAATGCCGGCCGCTGCTGCCAGACGCGCGCAAGAACGCGAATAGCCTGGCTGTAACGCTGGCGGGCGGGGGCACCAAGGCATCGTCGTTCAGCATGGGTGTTCTCTCGGCGTTCGCCAGCGAGAAGCTCGCGGCCAGCGGAGCGCCGGAGCGGGACAGTCGCGCCCTGTGGCAGACCGACCTTATTTCGACGGCTTCCGGTGGCAGCTATGCCGGCTACTTCCTCTATTCGCGGCTAATCCACCTCATGTCGCCGCAGGCCAGGTGCAGTGTTGTCGCGCCGCCCGCAGAATCAGTCAGGAGTTACGCCGAAACCGTCAGGGGCTATTTTGCCGACTGCATTCCCGCCAGTCTCCTGGAGCAATTCGACTAACCGGAAGAGGTCAAGGAAATTGAAGCAAGGTGTCGGGGCACAGCGCCTGAGTAGGTGTTCTGCCCACCCTACGCCAATGCCGTGCGCGATGCCGATACGGATGCCGCCATCGAAAAACTGAAGCGCGCGCAGCTCTACTGGGATGAGACCCGTCCGGAAACACTGCATCAGCAGTTCCTGCGCTGCCATCAGGATGTCCTGGACTGGGACAGCTGCGAGTTCGACGCCAGCAGCAACGAGGAAAATCGCGACCAGATACGCGGCCTGGGTTCCGGCGCGGCGCTGGCTCTGGTTACGGGAGTTTCGCTGCCGGCCGCGTGGACGGCCAACTTCATTTTCGACTGGCCGGTCAACCTGTCGCCCTCGCGCGCCGCCTACCGCGACGGGATCGGCATGACCTTCGGTCTGCGCCCGAAAGATGCGCGCGCGATACTTGGCACAACCGAGTGGGCGGCCAACGTGAAAGCGGTCTGCGGCGCCAAGGTCGCCGACAAGCGCTTGATCCCCGATCCCGACAGGCTCGACTTCCCCAGCCTCAGGGCGCTCACCTGCGGCAATCCCAATGATCCGCCGCGCTGGGTAATCAACGCTACCGCCGCCCCCAGCCGCCACCTGCTCGGGTGGCTGAGGCAGAATGACATCGATTTCGACCAACACATCTTCCGCATGGCGGGAGACCAGCAGTGCACAGAATCGGTGGGCCCCATCCCGATCGACCATCACACCTTGTGGGATCAGGAGGAACCTGACAGGAACCTTTCGCCGCTGCTGACCGCGGTGAATGCCTCCGCTGCCTTCTTCGACTCCAATCAAGAGTCAATGGGTCAGCCATGGCGCTTTATTGTGGGGGTCGGTCTGCAGGCGGGCAACCTCAACTGGGGAATCGACCTGATCAATCTGGATGAGAAGCATCAGCGGCGGACGAGCAAGGCGCGGGAGAGGCTGCACGAAGCCGCTCCCTTCCCGGTCTATCTCGCCGAGGCAGCCACCGCCGACGCAAGCGGGCACCCGCCGGTCTTCGTTCGCCTGGTCGATGGCGGATCCTCGGACAACCTGGGTGCCTACGGCCCGATCGTCGAGGGCGTCAAGGACATCATCGTTTCCGACCATGTGCAGGACAAGAACGGCGCGATGGCGGACCTCTGCTATCTGCGCAACGAGCTCTTCCTGCGCCGCGGCCTGTATCTTCACATTCCGGGTCTCGAGCAATGGCCGCGGGGTTGCCTGACCGGGAGCAGCAGCGACGGCTCCGATGCAGCCGGGAATGCCATCAGGCGTTCGGACAGGCCGGATTCCATGCAAAAATCAAGCGCGACGGCGGTCACGCCGGAATTCTTCTACCCGATCTGGGCCTGGCCCTATCCCTTTCTGGCCGGCTGCGTTAGCGACAAGGCCGACCCGGCCAGTTGTCTTGACAACCCACCCACCCGACTGTGGATCGTCAAGCCGGCTTTCGACTATCCCTACTGGCTGAGGGAGCAAACCCGCTGCCTGAACGAGCCTGACCCGGACGACCCTTCGTGCATCCGGTCGACGGGGCAACAGCGCGAGAACCGGTCCGTCGCGGCCTGCGGCGCCAATGACGAACTGCCCTGCGAGACCTCCGCGGTCCTGCTGCGCAGGAATCGCTACCTGCGGCACGTATCCGCCTTCGCCACGCCGGAGTTTCCCCAGGGCTCCACCGTCCAGATGACTTTCAATTCCAGCGGCAACGTCTATGGCGCGTATCGCGAGCTGGCTCATCATTACACGCGACAGGCGATCAGGGCCATTGATCAGGTGCGCGCTGACCCGGACGGGAAAGCCTTCGGGCGCATCGTGCGCTGGCAGGAATGCCACCCGATCAAGGGCAGCGCCGAACCCCGCGATCTGGAGTTCCTGCCTGCGTGGACCGACATCAGGCTGCCGGGTTGGGGAAATCGCGAACGGGACGCGGCGCGGCAGGGAGTTGGCAAGGTCGATGCGGAAGCCTGGGCCGGAGAAGTTTCCGAATGCGCGCCGAAGCTGTCGGCTTCCAGCTCATGAACCAGGAGAACGGACCGGCTATGCCACCTCGCGCGCCTCTTCGAAGCGCAGGTTCGGGTATTTTTCCTTGACCATGTTCAGGTACACGTTGTTCGGCGCTAGGTAAACCGGGTCGTCGGCGCCGTCGAGCGCGACGTTGGCGCTGTAGCGGTCCGAAAGCTGGTGCAGTTCGTCGGGGTCGCCGTGGATCCAGCGGGCGGTCGCGCAGTTGTAATGCGCGAAAATGACCTGCACGCCGTATTCGTTTTCCAGCCGGCTGGCGACGACATCGAATTGCAGCGTGCCGACCGCACCGAGGATCAGGTCGGTACCGGAAAGCGGCCGGAAAAGTTGCGTCGCCCCTTCTTCAGCTAATTGCTGAAGACCTTTCTGCAATTGTTTGATTTTAAGTGGGTTTGCAATACGCGCCAAACGGAAATGCTCGGGCGCGAAGGACGGGATGCCGGTAAAGCGCAGGTCTTCGCCCTCGGTGAAGGTCTCGCCGAGCCGGATGGTGCCGTGGTTGGGAATGCCGATGATGTCGCCCGGCCAGGCTTCGTCGGTCGTGCTGCGGTCACGCGCCATGAAGGTGATGGCGTTGTTGACCGACATGAACTTGCCGCCGGCCCCCTGCTTGATCTTCATGCCGCGTTCGAAACGCCCGGAACAGACGCGCAGGAAGGCGATGCGGTCACGATGCTTGGGGTCCATGTTGGCCTGGATCTTGAACACGAAGCCGGAGAATTTCGGCTCGCTCGGTTCGACCCTGCGCGTCACGGCCGGGCGGGCAATCGGTGCCGGCGACAGGTCGACCACGGCATCGAGCAGGCTCTGCACGCCGAAGTTATTGACCGCCGAACCGAAGAACACCGGTGATTGCTTACTATTCAGATAGGCCTCGGCGTCGAAGGCATGCGAGGCGCCGCGCACCAGCTCGATGTCGCCGCGCAGTTCGTTGGCCTGGCTGCCGATCAGTTCGTCGAGACGCGGGTTGTCGAGGCCGCGGATGATCTCGGCCGTGCCTTTCTCGGCCTGCGGGTCGAAAAAGGCGATAGTGTCGTCGTAAAGGTGATAGACGCCGCGGAAACGCTTGCCCATGCCGATCGGCCAGGTCATCGGCGCGCACTGGATGCCGAGTACCGATTCGATTTCGTCGAGCAGGTCGATCGGTTCCTTGCCTTCACGGTCGAGCTTGTTGATGAAGGTCAGGATCGGCGTGTCGCGCATCCGGCAGACGTTGAGCAGCTTAATCGTCTGCGCCTCGACGCCATTCACCGAGTCGATCACCATGACCGCCGAGTCGACGGCGGTCAGCGTGCGGTAGGTATCTTCCGAGAAGTCCTCGTGGCCCGGCGTGTCGAGCAGGTTGACCATGCACTCGCGGTAGGGGAACTGCATCACTGACGAGGTCACCGAGATGCCGCGCTGCTTTTCCAGTTCCATCCAGTCCGAGGTCGCGTGGCGCGACGCCTTGCGCGCGCGCACTTCGCCAGCGACCTGAATGGCGCCGCCGAACCACAGCAGCTTTTCGGTCAGCGTGGTCTTGCCGGCGTCGGGGTGGGAAATGATCGCAAAGGTGCGACGGCGGGCAATTTCGTTATCGAGGAGGGTCACGGCGGGCAGCAGAAAGCGGAAAGTCGGCGATTATACCTTTGGCGCCATCCAACGTCGGCTCATCCTCCCGGCAAGACTTGCCCTCAAGCGCGCGTCCGAGGCCAGTTGAGGGGTGAGCCAGGCGTAATCCGCAAAACCGGATCAAACCACCAGCAAGGTCTGCCGGCCGCACCACTCCGCGCCGGCCGCGACGGTCACGGGATTACGTACCGCTGCTGCCTCGACACACAGCATGTGCCGCCAGCCATCGGCCGGCATGTCCTTGAGCGTGCCGCAGGCATCGGCCCAGGGGTTCCACACGACGACATCGGGAAAACCCTGGCTCCGGATGCCGAGGCTGAGATTGCCGGCTCTGAGCAGCTGCGGGCGCCGGACGTCGTAATAGACGCGGTCGACCGCGCTGTCGACCACGATTTCCGTGCCGGTCTCACGGACGATCCGGTTGGCGTTGGTGGCATCCAGGTACTCATGGCCATGGAGACCTTCGAGCGCCGCGTCCTCGACCTGGACCACGCGCAGGTAGGAATGCAGCGCCCCGGTAAAGGCAAGAGGCTCCGTTCCAGTGTTTTCGACGCAGAATTCGACATCGATGCGGTCAACCTCGAGGATGACCGTAATTTCGGCCCGGAAGGCATGTGGCCACAGGGCGCGGGTAGTTTCATCGTCGCCCAGTTCGAGCGTCGCCAGCGCGAAATCATCACCACAGCGCCGCGTCGTCACCGACCACTCGCGGGTGCGAACGAAGCCGTGCTTCGGCAGTTCGCCAACGTTGCCAAACTGGGGAAAGCAGACCGGAATGCCGCCACGGATCGGCACGCTGCCGTCGAATACGGCGCGCTCGGAGAGAAACAGGTGTTCGCGGCCATCGGGTGTGATCCACGACAGAACCTGCCCGCCCAGCCGCCCGATGACGGCGGACGACCCCCGCGGTCCGTGCAGGCGCAAGGCTTCCAGGCCTTTGAATTCGATTGTTTCAATGGAGGGTTTCACGGGTTACGGCGCCTTGGGCACGACATAGAGTTGTGGACGGACATGCAGGAGTTCGACCCGCTGCCCGAGGAGGGTGACGGTCCCGGGATGCCGGTTGTCGCCGGTATCGCTGTATTCGAAGGTGTAGACGCGGCGCAGGCGAAGCCTTCCATCGTCGTCGCGCGCCAGCTTCAGCGAGCGGATGGCCACCGTGTCGTCGAGAAACTGAAGACCTTCGTCGGCACACGCCGCCCGTGCCGCCGTCACCCCGATCTCGCGCGCCCTGAGGCTGTCCAGCCAGAGCCAGACAGCGGCGCCCAGCAGCGCAAGAACCAGCAAATCAAGCAAATCCATCGGTCAAGTATACGCAAAGCGTGAAACATCCCGCTTCACATAAGGAAAATATGCCTGATAATCCGTCCGCCAAGAACTCTTGCAGCGACATGAAACCGACCTTAAAACTGTTCCACGACCTGTTGCCCATCAGCCAGCTTCCAGGCGACAGGAAGGCGGCCGAGGTGCGCGAACTGCTCGACACAGTTTCCGGACTCTCGGCTCATGAAGTCGTATCGGAACTGACCGAGCATGTCGTTCCCGCGATCACCGAACAGAAGAATTTCCACATGCGCTTCAAGTTGCTGGAAGAAACCCTCCAGGAAGCGGGGAATGCACTCCCCGTTCTCGAGCGACATATCGATCTCTCGTCACTGCCCCTGCCCCTCGCGGCGACCACGTCGGCGCTAACCGCCGATAATCTGTTCAAGGCCCTTGTAGCCAGCTACTTCAAGCTCGCCAAAACGATCTTTAGAGGCACCGAGCAAGAAAGCCTCATCCGTATTTTCCATCGCGCGATGGATCTGGTCGCCCGGCGTGGAGCCAGAGGCTTTCAGTCCAGCGAATGAGCTTTTGTCGACCAGAGCACCGGCGGTTTCCTTGTCCGTTTCATACAAGGCGAGAACTGGAAGCCCAGTCTCGGCAACATCGTCGCCTTGCAAGCCCGCGAATCGAGCAGCGTTCACACGTGCTTGGTGCGCCGCATTGCGACTACCAGCCAGGGCAGTCTCGAGCTCGGTCTGCAGGCATTGTCGCCGCAAGTCAGCGCGGTCAAGCTTCCGTGCCATGACGAAATCCGGCGCGGCATAAATCGCCACCGCCTTCCCGGATACGGCAATCGCCGGGGGATCATCGCCCGCCCCGGGCATCTCGCCAGCGGCCACAAGGTCAAGCTCGACGCGCTGGGCGACAGACGGCTCTGGCAGATCGGCAGGCGTCTCAAAGCCTCCGCAGGGCGTGAATTCTTCGCCCTCGTGCCGCTTTAGAACACCGGGACGATCACGCCATGCTCAGTTACCGTCACGCCTTTCACGCCGGCAACCATGCCGATGTACTGAAACACCTCATTCTGTTGCAGATCGCCGAATACATGGGTGAAAAGCCGGCGCCGTTCTGGATCATCGATACCCATGCGGGCGCCGGCAGATACGCGCTGGAATCGGCGCACGCCAGGAAACTGGGGGAATACCGCGACGGCATCGGTCGCCTCTGGGACAGGAAGGGCCTGCCGCCGGCCGTGGCCGACTATGTTGAATTCGTCCGTATGCTCAACCCGGACGGCAAGCTGCGCCACTACCCGGGTTCGCCCTGGCTGGCCAGCCAGTTGCTGCGCGAGGGCGACCGCCTGCGGCTTTTCGAGCTCCACGGCAACGACATCAAGCTTCTGCAGGAATGCTTCGCCAGTGCCGGCCGCCAGGTCACGGTGACCGCCGGCGACGGTTTCGCCGGGCTCAAGGCCATCCTGCCGCCACCGCCGCGCCGCGCGCTGGTCCTGATCGATCCGTCCTACGAGACGCGTGATGATTACGTCAACGTCGTCAAGTGCCTTCGGGATTCACTCAAGCGCTTCCCCACCGGCATCTATGCGCTGTGGTACCCGCTGCTGGCCAAGCTCGAATCGCGCAAACTGCCGGCCCGGCTGAAGGGACTCGGTGCAACGAACTGGCTGAATGTGACGCTCGAAGCAAGGGCGCCGTCCACCGACGGCTTCGGGATGAACGGCAGCGCCATGTTCATCATCAATCCACCGTGGACGCTGGAACGGAAACTCCACGAAACCTTGCCCCGCCTGACCGAAATCCTCGCCCAGGGCGATGGCGCCAATTTCACGCTGGAAAGCGAGTCAGCCTAACTCGCTGTACTTGGCCCGCGATCCGTGGGCCTTCTCCACGGGGTATCTGGCGCCGTTCTTGGCCAGCTTGGCGCGGGCCGCCGCCGCCAGGTCGATGCCGGCCGCATCAGCAACAAGCAGCAGGTAGAGCAGGATATCGGCGCATTCATCGCGCAGCGCTTCCGCGGCTTGCAGGTCCGCGGGCAACGCCTCGACCTCGGCATCGGTCTTCCACTGCATCAGTTCCAGCAACTCCGCCACTTCGAGATTGAGTGAAATGATCAGGTTGCGCAGCGAATGAAACTGTCGCCAGTCGCGCGCATCGCGAAATTCCAGCACGGTTGCGGTCAACTCCTCGAAATCGCCCAATTTCAGACCCCCTGGAAACCCTTGAGGGCTCCATGCTAACGCACAATGCACTGTCCCCGGCTGCCGTGAGCCGGACGCGAAGCCTGCGGCAAGAACAGGTGTCCGCTTGACCACGTAATCCGATGCGCTCTATAGTCCCGCGTTACGCTTGAACTCCACCCGGGATTTGCGCCATGACAAAGAATGATCGCCTTGCCCGCCCGCTCTTCGCATTGCTGCTGGCGAGCCTTTCGCTGCCGGCCGTGGCCATGCAACCGCTGCTCACCGACGATACCGGCACCCAGGGCAGCGGCGGCAATCAGATCGAGTTCGCCTACGTGGGGCTTCGCCAGACCATGTCGGGTGACACCGATCGACTCGGCTACCTGCCCTTCACGTATACGCGGGGCGTCAGCGAGACAGTCGACCTCTTCGTAAGCGCCGGCTATGGTCGGGTGCGCCTGAGCAACGCCGACAATCATTCATCCGGTGCCGGGACTCCTTCGGTGGGAGCCAAGTGGCGCTTCTTCGGCACCGAGGAAAACGACACCAGCCTCGCGCTCAAGCCGGAGATCTTCTTCCCGATCAATGGCGACGGGCGGGAAGCAGACGGGTTTGGCACCGGCAAGATCTCGGGCAACCTGACATTCATCGTCGAACAGCAGGTTCCCTTCGGCAGCCTCCTGTTCAATGCCGCCCTGGGACGCAACCGCATTAACGGACCATTCGACGGTTCCGACGCGACAGTCTCCAGCCTGTCGCTTGCCCCCATCTGGGAGGTCAGCGACGAATGGAAGCTCGCGCTGGATCTCGGCGTCAAATTCGCGCGCAGCAACGGCAACACGACCAACGAAAAGTATGCCCTAATCGGCGCCATCTACTCGCCCGACAAGGATCTCGACCTGGCGATCGGCATCCTCCACGCGGCGGACAGCGAAAATCCCAGGACGACAACCCAGTCGGCGACGCTAGGCATCACCTGGCGATTCCAGTAAGCGTCATCGAACCGTCACGGTCATGATCACCGGATACAATCCAATGTCATCCAGGTTAGACGGACCGATTGCATGGCTCGCCAGACTTCGCTCAACGCGCAAATACTGATCGGCTGCGTCGTCGGCATCGCCGGCGGCCTGTGGCTGGTTGCCGCCGGGACGACACCCGTTGCGGTCAACACGCTTTATGGCGCCAAAATCGTCGGCAACCTGTTCCTCGACCTGTTGCGCATGGTTCTGGTGCCGCTGATCTTCTCGTCCATCGTCGTCGGCGTCGCCAACCTGCGCGCCCACGACCAGATGCACCGGGTCTGGAAAACTACGCTGATATTCTTCTTTGGGACCATGGCGCTGGCGATCATTATCGGCTTCGGTGCGGCCCACCTTTTTCGTCCAGGCGAAAACCTGCATCTGGAGATGTTCGCCGATGCCACCCGAAATTTCGAGGCGCACCAGATGCCGCTTCCCGACTATATCGCCCAGTTCCTGCACGGCCTGTTCCAGAATCCGTTCAAGGCGCTGGCACAAGGCGAAATCCTGGCCATCGTGACGATCGCCCTCTTCCTCGGTATCGCGCTGGTCGTCGGCGGTGAGCGCTACCGCAACATCCGGGTATTGATTCAGGAACTACAGGAGCTTTGCTTGATGATCGTCGGCTGGATCATGCGTCTGGCGCCGCTCGGCATCGCCGCCCTGCTCCTGCAACTCGTCGCCAGCCAGCAGGGCGGCGTGCTGGCCAGCCTCGCCCACTTCGTTGCCGTCGTCATCGGCACCACGCTGTTCCACGGCCTCGTCGTGCTGCCGCTGATCCTCTGGCTGTTTACACGGATTTCGCCACTCCATTTCTTCAAGGGTGCGCGCGAGGCGCTGGTCACCGCTTTTGCCACCAGTTCGAGCGCCGCGACGCTGCCCGTGACACTGCGCTGTACCGAGCAACATCTGCACGTGAAGAAGGACATCGCCAATTTCGTCGTACCGCTCGGCGCCACGATCAATATGGATGGAACGGCGCTTTACGAAGCTGCCGCCGCACTTTTCGTCGCCCGTCTGGCCGGCATCGAACTCGACATCGCCAGCCAGATGATCATCTTCTTCGTCGCCATGCTCGGCGCCATCGGCGCCCCGGGCATCCCCAGCGTCGGCATGCTGAGCATGGTCCTGGTCCTCGAATCGGTCGGCCTGCCGACCGCCGCCATCGCCATCCTGCTGCCCATCGACCGCATCCTTGATACGGTGCGCACGACGGTCAACGTCGAGGGCGACATGATCGGCAGCCTGATCGTGCAGCGACTGGCAGCCGTTCCGGCCGGGCCGGAGACCGTCCGGCGTCAATGAAGCCGGCGCGGAATTTCAGTCCGGCTCATCCTTGATCTGCTTGATGAGCGCTGCCACCGCGTCCACCGGGTAGATCAGCGGCACCATCACCCCGCGGATGCGCGTGAACATGCCGACCTGCCCGAGGCGGGCGCTGTAGAGCACGTGGTGGTTCTTGATGCCATTGACGTTGAGCCACATCGTGCGGTCGCTATCCATCGGTGTGTGACCGACGATGAAAGTTGCATTCTTCTGGAGGTTCAACGTGCGGCGAAAGCGTTTGACGTCTCCCCGGCCGTAACCGTTGGGCCGACTGGGCTGTAACTGGCGGTTGTTGACCAATTCGATGGCGAGCTCCGGATGGCGGTGGATATTGACGAGCATCTCCTTAGTCACATTTTCTTTGGGCGCCGCCGCGTGGCAGGCGACAAAGTCGGTAGAGGCAACCGTGAACGGCAAGAGGCGATAGAAGTCCTCCATCGCCTTGCGATAGGCATGGCCGCGGCAGGCAATCAGTTCCTTGGCCCACAGCAAGCCCTGCGGAACGCCATCCTTGGCGATGTCCTCGGTAAATGAATCATGGTTGCCTCGGATATAGAACACCTGCAGTGGAAAACGCAGCTTGAGCCGGAAGATCAGATCCATCATCAGCATCGAGCTGTCCATCGCGCGGAGCTTCCCGTCTTCCTCGCAATGGACCGCGTCACCGAGAATGATCAGGGCGGCGCTGCCGTCCTCGAGGGCATCGAGAAAAGCGTTCTGACTCAGCACCGTCAACAGGTTATCGACCTGTGCATGCAGGTCGGCGACCAGGATCGGGGTCAGGCTCCCGGGAAGCATAACCAGTCCGCCGGGAAGACCCCAATCGCTCCGCGGACGATAGGCCTCGTATTGCATGACCGCATTGACCTTCTCGATCAGCGCCAGCGCTTCGTCCGCGGGCAACCGCTCGATCGGGCCACCGAAAATATCGCGCAAGCGGCGGTAACTGCCTTCCCTCGTGCCCCGCGCATCGCTGGCGAATCGACCGATCGTCGAACCGCTATCGCTGAGGTTGCGAAAGACCAGCGATTCCGGGCCATGGATGACGACCAGATGCTCCTCGTCAACCGCATCCGGATAGTTGAACAGCGCCTGCTGAACTTGGTCCCCCGACCCCAGCGAGACCCAGCTTCTTGGCGTCAGGCGCAGGAAGCCGGTGATCCGGTCGGGTTGGGCGGCTGGATCGACAATGACGAAGTTGCCCGTCCTGTTGGCCTTCCCTCTCCCGTCGATCCGGAATTCGGGATAGAGATGAAGTTTCTTGTCATCCTGACCAAGCGTAATTTCGATCGGCGCACGATCAAAGGAAACACGGACCTTGATGTCACCCAGCCGGTAGTTGCCGCGCAACCTGATTTCATGTCCCGGACCAACGCCAAGCCGCGTGATGATCCGCTTTAGCGGAGCCAGAAGCCTCGAGACCGTCATCGGCCGCCGGTTGGCCATCAGGTTCATGGCGGCGCCGGCGGGTCGACAAAACGCCGGGGAGGATTCTCGATCAAATCGCGCAGATACACCAGGAAACCCTTGCGGTGCAGATGTTCGGCGACGCGCACAAATGCTTCATGCTGGACGATGCAGATTTTCCGGCTGAGTTGCTTGTCCACCACGTGTGTGCTGTGTCGCGCCCGCTCGGCGCGGCGCTCGAAGACCAGTTCCGCCGACGGTATCAGAAATTCGAAGGCGTAGCGATGGTGCCAGTCAACATTGAAAAAGAAACGCTTGCGCGGCGGAAGCTGGATGCGCTCAAAATCGATCGTCGGGAGCGGGTCGCGGTCGTAGAACTCGGCGTCGAAAACGGTGACTGCGTCGCCCAGGCCCTGGAATGGCATGCCGAGGTGAATCTCCCGCGGTCGCACGGAAAGGATCTCGGACCGCCACCAATGCTTCTTGGCCAGGTCAAGGTAGCCTTCCTCCGACCAGCCGCCGAGGCGCGTGATCAGGGTGCTCTTGCCAGCGCCGGGGGGGCCGGTCACCAGAATCTGGCGATAGCGAATGTCAGAGGGGAAATCGATCCCCTTGATGTTCCGCAGCGATTCGATGGGCTCGGTTCGCAGATCCATCATGACTCACGCTTGACTCGAAGGGAAGACGGCGGCCCGCCGAGCCGCCGTCTGGAGAAGTTGCGGACGATTCTAGCCGAAAACAGCGCGCAGGATGTGGAAGACAATGGCCGCCAGAATCCCGGCAATGGGCAACGTGATCAACCACGAGATGATGATGCCGGCGATGACGCGCATGTCGAGTGCGCCGATACCGCGGGCGATACCCACCCCGATCACCGCACCGACCGCAATGTGGGAGGTTGACACCGGCATGCCGATCCCGGACGCCGCCACGACGACAATCGAGGCGGCAACGGTGGCTGCATAACCGCGGGTCGGTGTCAGCTGCGTGATCTTGTTGCCGATGGTAGCCATCACCTTGTAGCCGTAGGTCACCACGCCGATAACGATGCCGACGCCACCGAGCAGCAGCATGAATGGAGTCACCGCCGACTGCGGACTCACGGACTGGGTTTCGATGATCTGAATGGCTGCTGCCATCGGGCCAACGCCGTTGGCGAGGTCGTTGGAGCCGTGGGCGAAGGCCATCGCCGCGCCGGTAAACACCATCAGCGGGACGAACAGTTTTTCGACGCTGGCAAAGTGAAAAATCCGGTCCTCGCTCTCTTCGAGATGGATGCGGCTCATCAGCACCCTGGCGATGATCGCCAAAGCGATGCCGATCGCGATCGACAGGATTTGACCCTCGACGCCACTGAGATTGATATTGACGTATTTGAGCCCTGCGGTGATGGTGACCAGCGCGACGATCCAGCCCACCAGGAACGCATACATCGGCCCCCACCGGCGTGCCTGGCGGATTGGATTCTCTGTATTGAATATCAGCTTGCGGATACTCAGAGTCAGAGTCAGCGCGACAATGCCGCCGAGTACGGGAGAGATCAACCAACTGACGACGATCTCGGCCATCATTTCCCAGTTGACCGCATCGATGCCGAGCGCGGCGACACCGGCGCCGCATACGGCGCCGACGATCGATTGGGTTGCGGACACCGGCCAGCCGCGCATGCTGGCGACGGTCAGCCAGATGCCGACCGCCAGCAACGCCCCGATCATGCCGAACAGCAGCAGATGCGGCACCGGCTCGAACAACCTGCCGTCGATGATCCCTTTCGAAATGGTGGCGGCCACCTCGCCGCCGGCCAGATAGGCGCCGGCAAACTCCATGACCGCCGCCAGGAGCAGCGCCCGCCTGAGGGTAATGGCTCCGGAACCGACCGAGGTCCCCATGGCGTTGGCAACATTGTTGGCGCCCATTCCCCAGCACACGAAAAGGCCAAAGGCGAGGGCCGTGACATAAAACAACGTCGAGTGCTGCGCAATAATCTCCACGATACGATTCCTGGCGATGAAATGCTGAAATGAAGAGACGAACTCAAGAGTCCGAAAACACCTGCGAACCGTATTGCCCGTTCACAGACCGCTAGTCTTCAGTGGGCAATCATCAGGCGCACGCGGTCACCCACCTTCTCGGCATAGTCGGCGAGGTTGCCCACCCAGCGGATCAACTGGTACCAGAGCATCACCGACACCGGACTCAGACTACCCTCCTGCGCAAAAAGTGCCTGCGCCAGGAAAGCTCCCATCAGGTCCGTATCGCTCTCCATGTAGCCCAGTTCAAGGATCATTGCCTCCACTCGCTCGACCTCGCGACCGTGGAAGCCGATCTCAAGCAACTCGTCGAGTTCCTCGATTATCCTGTGCGCCTGTTCGCAGGTTTCAGCGCTGCGGGTGACGAATCTTGCCAGCGGCTCGGCCATGCCGGCGGGAACCTCCATCTTGCGCTGGACAAGCAGGCCGGCGATATCCTGAGCAATGCCGGCGATCGTATCCTGCGTCGCCAGCAGATCCAGCAGATCATGCCGGCCGACCGCCAGCAGCAGGCTTCTCGGCAGATGGCTGCGCAACTCGTTCTTGATTGTGTCCGCCTGACTTTCCTTGGCGAAGACCTTCTCCTTCTGGATCTCGAGCTGCGCCTCATTCCCTTCAATCAGGGCAGCGAACAGCGCCGGGACTTCGCCAACGCACTCGATGACGACACGCATGTGCTGTTGCAGCGGCTTGAACGGCGACTTGCCGAACAGCGCCACCATGGAGTTGGTGGATAACATCTGCTCCTCCGTCATTGAGGTTCCCTCTGTTTTTCGTCTTCCAAAGGGTTGTGGTTATGCTAGGCGGATTCAAGCCTGAAGTGCAATGGCGCTATAAGGCAAGTGTAACTGCTCCATGAAGACTTGGTGAGGTGTTCTGAAGCCGAGGCATTTTCTGGGGTGATGATTGAGGCGGTACATGGCGAAAGCGATGTCTTTGGGGGTGATGGAATCGAAGCGCAGTTTCTTTGGGAAGAACAGCCGAGACGGCATCGGCCATCTTAGCCGACACATGGGCGATCAAGGCGTAGCGGGACTTGCGCTCATTGAGTGTGACGAGTGCTTGTTGATGGCCGGTGCCGATCACCAGATCGGCTTCGTAGTCGCCGAAGCGTTAACGGCCATCGACAATGGTGGGGCGTTGCTCGATCGACACCTGGTTGGGGATAGTGCCGCGTCGGTCGCGGCCACCATAACGCTTTCTGCGGGCCTTCTGGCGACGCGGGGCGCAGTGCAGTGTGCCACCAGCGCGCCAGTCGGCGTAGATGCGCTGATAGACGGTTTCGTGGCTAATGCCGGGCTGCCCGCAAGACTTGAGATAGCCGGAAATCTGTTCGGGACTCCATAGCTCGGCCAGTTTGGCCTGAGCGAAGGTCCATGTCTCGGCGGAAACGCGGCGGGGTGACGATTCATCAGGCGGGCAACGTCGCTCTGCTTATGTCCGACTTTGAGAAGGATGGCAATTTGGTATCGTTCGCCTCGGATGAATGTGTAGTTCATTCCAGGCAACTTTGACTTGCCGGTCAAGGGGCTCGGATGCTATTGCATCTCGCCCTCCCAACCCATTAATCAGAGTTGCACTTCGAATTTGAACTCACGGTTGGTATTTTTGCTGGTACTTCAAAACACGGAATCGATAGAACCCTTGCCAGAATGCCATTACAAGCCGCAGTTCGATCCCCTCAGCACCCATGCCATGCAGCTTAGGATTGAGCTGACCCTGTCCTCAGGATGGGGATTTTGTTGATTCCTATAGCTCCCTTCGCGGCCAGGCATGGCATGCCTACATCCCGGACACGACCGTTATATACGACGCCATGGGGGAACGTCTTGCCGAGCGATCGTGCCCCACCCTCAGGTCTCAGGCGTATTTCCTTGCGCATGCCCGGTTGGGCTCTGGGTAGCGGCGAGGATTCCCCGCAGAATGTTGATCTCATCCCTTTCGAGCTGAATTCGCGAAAAGAGGCGGCGCAATTTGGGCAGCAGCCTTCCCGGATGCGCGGGGTTGAGAAACCCGGTTTCGGTCATCACCACCTCGAAATGTGCGTAAAGACCCTCGACCTCATCGTGGGCCGCCAGTCGCAACGACGCGGGTGTAACCGTTGCGTCAGCCACTGCCGGCACTCCTGCAAAGGCGGCCATGCGAATTTCGTAACTCAGCACCTGTACCGCCGCGCCGAGATTCAGCGAACTGAACTCCGGATTGGCCGGAATTGACACCGCCGCATGGCATTGCTGGATCTCGACATTTGTTAGGCCCACGGTTTCATTTCCGAAAACCAGTGCCACCTGACCCTGCCCAGCGTGGGCCAGCAGACGGGCCACCATCTCCCTTGGTTGACCGCTGGGTGGGCCCAGGTCGCGGCGCCGCGCCGACAGGGCGACAACAAAAACGGCGCCGGCCAGTGCTTCGGGTAGGGATTCACTGATTTTTGCCGATTCCAGGACGTCGACCGCGCCAGTCGCCCGGGCATCGGCTTCAGGATCGGGAAATTTCCTCGGCTCGACCAGGCGCAGATCGGTTAGTCCCATGGTCTTCATGGCCCGTGCCGCCGCCCCGATGTTTCCGGGATGACTCGGGCGACACAGGACGACGCGGATTCGCGACAGCAGGAGTTCGGGCTTCATAGTAAAATCGGGTTTCTCCAAATTAATCGGCCGGCCTCGCCACCCGCCAGTTCTTTAAGCCATGCATCCAGCCCTGAATATCGCCGTCAAGGCGGCGCTTCGCGCCGGCAAGATCATCAATCGTGCATCCAATGACCTCGACCTGCTCAAGGTGGAAACAAAACAGGCCAACGATTTCGTAACCGAGGTTGACCGGAAAGCCGAGGCTGCAATCATCGAAACGCTGCGGGACGCGTATCCGCAGTACGGGATTTTAGCAGAGGAGTCTGGAGCGGCCGCCGGGACGGGTCCTGCCGACGGCGATTACCGGTGGATCATCGACCCCCTGGACGGCACCACCAACTTCATTCATGGGCTGCCGCAATACGCCGTCTCGATCGCGCTGGCGAAAGGCAACAACATCGAGCAGGCCGTTGTTTTCGATCCCAATCGGAACGAATTGTTCATCGCCAGTAAGGGAGCGGGCGCCTTCCTGAACGAGCGCCGCATCCGCGTTTCCAAGCGGACAAAACTCCAGGATTCGCTGCTCGGCACCGGCTTCCCCTATCGCATGTTCGATCACATCGACACCTACCTTGCGATCTTCAAGGAACTGACCCGGAAGACCGCCGGCCTGCGCCGTCCTGGCGCTGCGGCGCTGGATCTGGCCTATGTCGCCTGCGGTCGCTACGATGGGTTCTGGGAATTCGGGCTTTCCCCGTGGGACATCGCCGCCGGTGCGCTGCTAATCTCGGAAGCCGGCGGGCTGGTCAGCGACATGCGCGGCGAAGCGGGCTACCTGGCCAGCGGCAACATCGTCGCCGGCACACCGAAAGTCTTCGCGCCGCTGCTCAATCTCATTCAGGAACGATTGCCGGAATCAATCACCGCCTGAGCGCTGGTGAGAAACAGGGCCGATCCGCCACCCTCCGGGCGGCGGCAGCGATTACTTCTCGAGTTTGTCCGCCACGGCACCCGCCTTGAAGCCGGTGAACATGTTGCGCGTCTGGCTCTGCAACTTATCCTGCATCTGTTGGAACATCTTCTTGGACTGATCCATGTAGGCTGTCATCATGCTCTGCATCGCGGGTTGCTGGAAATTGAGGAACTGCGCCCAGAAATCTGCCTGCAGATGGCTGTTGTCGCCGTACATCGAGCGTGACTGGTCCTGCAACTTGTGCTGGAAATCAACGAAGGTGCGCATGTTGTTTTCCAGATACTTGCCCAGCATTCCCTGCATGGCGCTGCCGTAGAAGCGGACGAAGCCGGACAGCAACTCGCAGGAGAAAAGGGGAACGCCGCCGCTCTCTTCGTCAAGGATGATCTGCAACAGGATACTCCGCGTCAGGTCGTCGCCGGATTTGGCGTCGAGTACCTTGAATGGTTCGAACTTGATGACGAGATCCTTGACATCCCCCAGCGTTATGTAGGCGCTCGTCTTGGTATCGTAAAGACGGCGATTGGGGTATTTCTTGATCAGACGTACTTCCTCGGACATCCGGCATCCCTCGGGCGGGTTTGTGTGCACTGCACCATTATAGAACAAAAAAACAGGCACCCGCAGGTGCCCGTTCTTGATGCAGCGCAAAAAATCCGTAATTACTGGTAGTACAAGCCGCCGTTCAGGTTCATCGTGGCGCCCGTCATGAACCCTGCAAGTTCGGAAGCCAGATAGACGCAGGCGCCGCCAATTTCTTCCGGCTTGGCGAGACGCTTCATCGGCACGCCGTCGATGATGGTCTGCAGGATCTCCGGCTTGATCGCCATGACCATCTTGGTCGCCACGTAGCCCGGACAGATCGCGTTGACGGTCACTCCCTTGGTGGCGAGTTCGGCGGCCAGCGCCTTCGAGAAGCCGATGACGCCGGCCTTGGCAGCCGAGTAGTTGGTCTGGCCAGCCTGGCCCTTGAGGCCGTTGACCGACGAAATGTTGATGATGCGGCCCCAGCCACGCTCGGCCATCTTCGACGAAACCTGCTTGGTCATGTTGAACAGCGAGGTCAGATTGGTGCCGATGACAGCATCCCAGCCATCACGTTCCATCTTGGCGAACATGCGGTCACGGGTGATGCCGGCGTTGTTGACCAGGATATCGACCGGGCCGGCTGACGCTTCGGCTTCCGCCACCATCTTCACGCAGTCGTCCCAGGAGGAGATGTCACCGGCGACGCAGACAAAGTCGTTGAAGCCCACAGCAGCCATCTCCTTCAGCCACTCTTCCTTGTTGTCGAACTGCGGATGATACGAGGCAACCACCTTGTGGCCAGCCTTGGCCAGTTCCTGACAAATTGCGGTTCCAAGACCGCCCATGGCGCCGGTGACGAGTGCAACACGTTGTGTCATAGTTCTTCCTTCCTGTTGTTGATGTTTACAGTGGGTAAAAAAATACGCCGGTCAGTACATGTGCTGGCCGCCGTTGATGGAAATATTGGCACCGGTGACGAAAGCAGCCTCGTCAGAAGCAAGATAAGCGACGAGCCCGGCAATCTCCTCCGGCTTGCCCAGCCGGTTGACTGGAATCTGCGGCAGAATCTTTGAATCGAGAATCTCCTGCGGGATCGCAGTCACCATCCTGGTACCGATATAACCTGGAGAAATGGTGTTGACCGTGACACCCTGCTTGGCGACCTCAAGCGCCAGCGCCTTGGTGAAGCCGTGCATGCCGGCCTTGGCCGCTGCGTAGTTGGTCTGGCCGAAGGCGCCCTTCTGTCCGTTGACCGAGGAGACGTTGATGATCCGCCCCCACTTGCGCTTGATCATGCCGTCGATCACCTGCTTCGACATGTTGAAGATCGAGTCGAGGTTGGTGTGGATTACCGCATCCCAGTCCGCTTTGGACATCCGCTTGAAGGTCATGTCGCGGGTGATGCCGGCATTATTGACCAGTACATCGACCGGGCCGACCTCTCTGCTTACTGCCTCGACGCAGGCACGGGCCGATTCGAAATCGGTGACGTCACAGGCATAGGCCTTGAAACTGAAGCCCATGGCATGCATGCCTTTCAGCCAGTCATCGACCTTGGTGTTGCCGGGCGAACAGGTGGTGACCACCTGGAAATCCAGCGCCGCGAGTTTGATGCAGATTGCCTCGCCGAGTCCACCCATTCCCCCTGTCACCAGTGCAGTTCTTGACATTGTTTCCCCTTCCCGTAAATTATCTGTTCAGACCGCGCGTTCACGCACGTAACGACCGGGTGCCGGTTCGATCGGCCTGTGTTTTGCGTTGCCAGGCCTGCGTGGCGCCCGTGATTTGCCGGCAAACGGCTTCAGCCAGGCAGCCCAGTCGTTCCACCAACTACCCGGCCTGTTGTCCGCTGCGGTCAACCAGGATTCAGCGTTGCCTTTCACATTGTCGTTGACCCAATAGTTGCGCTTGTTCTTGCTCGCCGGGTTGATGGCGCCGGCGATATGGCCCGACGCACCCAGGACGAATCGCACCTTGCCTCCGAGAATGCGCGTCGTCTCGTAAGCAGATCGCCAGGGAACGATATGATCTTCGCGCGTTGCCAGCAGGTAGACGGGCATCGCCAGCGCGCCGAGGTCGATGCGCTGGCCGCACATCTCGAGCTTGCCAGGCACGTGTAGGCTGTTGTCGAGGTAGAGGTTGCGCATGTACCAGCAAGCGAACGGCCCCGGCAGATTGGTCGAATCCGAATTCCAGTAGAGCAAATCAAAGGCTTGTGGCTTCTGGCCCTTCAGGTAATTTCCGGTGACGTAGTTCCAGACCAGGTCGTTGGCGCGCAGGAAGGAGAAGGTGTTCTGCAGGTCGCGCGCCGGCAGCAGGCCACCCTTGCCAATAGTCGACTCGCGTGCCTCCAGGGCATTGGCATCGATAAAGACTCCGATCTCCCCAGTATCGGAGAAATCGAGGAGCGTCGTCATCAGGGTCAGCGATGCGGCGATGTCTTCGCCTCGCCCCTTGAGCACGGACAGGGCCGAAGTCAGGATCGTCCCGCCGACGCAGAACCCAAGCGCATTGACCTGCTTGACCCGACAAATCTCCCGAGCGACGTGCAATGCGGCAATTGGGCCATGCTCGAGGTAATCGTCCCAGGTCAGGTGACCATGCTCTGCCTGCGGATTACGCCAGGAAACCAGAAACACCGTGTTGCCCTGCTCTACCATGAAGCGGATCAGCGAATTGTCGGGCTGCAGATCCATGACGTAGAACTTGTTGATGCACGGCGGCACGACCACCAGCGGCAGCATGCCGACTTCCGGCGTCAGGGGTGAGTACTGGATCAACTGCATCAGGTCGTTTTCGTAAACCACCGCACCTTCGGTCGTCGCAATGTTGCGACCGATTTCGAAGACCGACTCGTCGGTCATCGAAATGCGCCCTTTCTCGAAATCCCTGATCAGATTGTCGATGCCGTCGGTAATGCTCCGGCCGCTGGTTTGCAGCGCCAGCTTGATGAATTCCGGATTCGTCGCGGCATAATTCGAAGGCGCCATGGCGTCGACTATCTGGCGTGCCAGAAAACGCATGCGGTTGCGGGCCTTGTCGTCGCTCGCCGGAACCAGTTCGACCAGATCCTTCAGATATTTCGCATTGAGCAGGTAGGCTTGGTGCAGGTAGTCGTAAACCGGGCTTTCACGCCATTCGGGCGCTGCAAAGCGGCGATCGCCAGGCTCGGCTGCGACCTTGAATGTCTCCGGGGCGCCCTGCTGGCGGGCGAGCACCGACTGCCAGAGGGACATCTGCTGGTTCATGAACTGTTTCTGTAGCGCAGTCAACGCCTGTGGGTCGGCAGCCGGCGGGTCGGCAACCGGCGGGTCGGCAACCGGCGGAACGGCGGCCACCGGGTTTCCGGCCTGGCAGATGAAGGCCATGAACTGCCGCGTCGTGTCCTGAGCGGCCTGCACGAATTGCGGGGGCAAACCCATGAAAGCGTCGCTGGTGTCAGGTCCCTTTTGCGCCATGGCCGTTTTCTTCTCTGTAGTTGAATCGGGGTTTAGCGCTCCGATTCTCCATACCAGCCCGAGCGCTGTCAATGGATTTGAATGCATAATTACGCGGATGTACATCGTTGCCATCGGCTGGCTTTACGTTACAGTCCTCGTCGCGCTGAACGAGCCGACGGTGGTGTCAGCAATCATTTCCTTCCTTTTCTATGGCTTGCTGCCCAGCGGGTTACTGCTCTGGATGGCTGGCAGCAAGGCGCGTCGCCAGCGCCGGCGCTACCGGGAGTTACTCGCCGACCAGCGCCTGGACGATAGCGATCGAGGCGATGCCGAGGCTGATCAGTGAGACCTGCTGGATAGTCGCCTTCAATTCGGTTCGCTTGTGCAAACCGGGAATGAGATCGGCCACCGCGACATAGATCATGCTTGCCGCTGCCAGGCCGAGCAGTGAAGGTATCCATTCCTGCATTTCGGAAAGGGCAAGATAGGCCAGCGTCGCACCGACCAGCGTCGCCAGGCTGGAGAGCAGGTTGTACACCAAGGCCCGCAGCTTACTGTAGCCGGAGTGGATAAGAATCAGGTAGTCGCCGACTTCCTGGGGAATCTCGTGCGCGATGATGGCCAGCGCGATGACAATGCCGGCTTCCGTGCTTTGCAGGAAGGCAGCGGCGATCAGAATGCCATCAACGAAATTGTGAAAGGTGTCGCCGACCAGGATCATCAGGCCGGAGCGGCCATGGTCGTCCGCCGGCGCGTGGGCATCATGCGCCTCGCAGTGGTCATGGTGGCAATGCCGCCACAGGACCAGTTTTTCCAGCACGAAGAAAACCATGATGCCGAACAGAACGGTTCCCGCCATGCGATGCGGATCGCCATGTTCCAGTGCATGCGGCAGGATTTCCAGAAAGGCCGCGCCGAGCAAGGCACCGATCGCGTAGGAGATCAGGACATTGATGTGTCGCACGCCAAGGGCCAGACTCAGGCCCGCCGCCGCGACAACGCTCAAGGCGCCACCGGCCAGTGAAACGGCGATGATCCAGGCAAGGGTGCTCACGGGAAACCGATTTTGATCCGGGGAAAGGCGCGGATCATACACTGTCCAGCCAGATCAGGCTCGCCATCCTTCCGGTCATTCGCTCACGGCGATAGGAAAAGTAGCGCTCGAATTCGCTGAAGGTACATGCTCCGCCACCACTGATTGCGCCGACCCCCAATTGATCCAGGCGCTGCCGCGCCAGCAGGTAGATGTCACACAGCCATTTGTCCTGTCCAGTCGCCATAAAGGCAGTAATGGCTGACGGATTCCGCGTGATAAAGGCATCACGTACTTCCGTCCCGACCTCGAAACAGCGCGGGCCGATCGCCGGGCCCAGCCACGCCAGCAGTTCCCCGGGGGCCGCCGCCATCGCTGCCACCGCGCTCTCCAGGACGCCGCCCAGCAGCCCGCGCCAGCCGGCATGCGCGGCAGCGACCACCGAGCCCCGGCGATCGCACAGGAGCACCGGCAGGCAATCGGCGGTCATCACCGCGCACACCGTTCCCGGACGGCGTGCAAACGCCGCGTCGGCCACCCTGATTTTCGCCTCCTGACCGGCGTCGACCGCGACAATGCCATGAACCTGCCTGAGCCAGCGCGGTTCGCCTGGTAATGTGGCGCGCAACGCCTGGCGATTCGCCGCGACAGCCGCCGGATCGTCCCCGACATGATCGCCGACGTTGAAACTCGCCCACTGTTCCCGGCTGCACCCCCCGTTGCGCGTCGTTTGCAGTGCCTTGACATTGGCCGGCGCAGCCCAGTCAGGAACGAAGACCTCACCCACCGCGCAGCGCTTCCAGCAATGTGCTCATGTCCGTCGGCGGTGGTGCCTCCCACTGTTTCATCCGCCGGGTGAGTGGATGGAGCAGCGCCAGACGAGTGGCATGCAGAGCCTGCCGGGAGAACGCCGGCAGGCGCTGATCGAGCCTGCCATAAACCTGATCGCCGAGCAGCGGATGCCTGACCGACGCCATGTGCACGCGGATCTGGTGCGTGCGCCCGGTCTCCAGCGAGCATTCGACCAGCGCACAGTGGGCGAACTGCTCGAGGACGCGGAAGTGGGTTACCGCCGCCTTGCCGCCGCGGGTTTCCGGAACCACCGCCATTTTCGTCCGGTGCACCGGATGGCGGCCGATGGGTGCCGCGATCGTTGCATCCCGGCGCACGACGCCACAAGCGACCGCCAGATACTGGCGCCTGACGCTGCGCGCCTGCAACTGGCGCACTAGGTCGGTCTGGGCCGCAAGCGTCTTGGCGACGACCAGCAGGCCGCTTGTATCCTTGTCCAGGCGGTGGACGATGCCCGCGCGCGGCACTGCGGCGATCGCCGGCACATGGTGGAGCAAGGCATTCATCAGCGTGCCGCTCCAGTTGCCGCTCCCTGGGTGCACAACCAGACCGGGTGGCTTGTCGATGACCAGCAGTGCTTCGTCCTCGAACACGATCTCGAGCGGGATATCTTCGGGCTGCTCGGCGATTTCCCTGATGCCGGGCGGCTCGCTCAGGACCAGAACTTCTCCGCCCACAACCTTGTGCTTAGGCTCCGTCTCAATGCGCCCGCTTACGGCGACGCGCCCTTCACGCACCCAAGTCTGCAGGCGATTTCGTGAATGCTGCGGCAGCACTTCCGCAAGCACCTGATCGAGACGCCAACCGGCGCAGCGATCCGGAACCCGGGATTGATCGGGCGGAGTTCGGATATAATCGGTGCCGTCTTCCAAAGGATTCTTCATGATGCGAAGTTTACCCGCATTCCTCACCACCTTTCTCCGTTTGGCGACAGCACTCCTGATCGCCGCCATCATCGCCGGCTGCGGCCTGCTTTCCGGCGACAAGGATGAAACCGCCGGCTGGTCAGCCAACAAACTGTATACCGAGGCCAAGGATGCGCAGAGCAGCGGCGCTTGGGACAAGGCCGCCAAGTACTACGAAAAGCTTGAGGCCCGTTATCCGTACGGACGTTATGCCCAGCAGGCCCAGCTTGAACTGGGCTACGTATACTGGAAAGCCGGCGAGGCGGGCTCGGCCATCGCGGCGTGCGACCGGTTCATCAAGCTGCACCCCAATCATCCGGCTGTCGACTATGCCTACTATCTGAAGGGTCTGGTCGGCTTCAACGAAGATCTGGGTTACGCGCCCTATATCAGCACGCAGGATCCGACCGAGCGTGACCCAAAGGCGGCACGCGAAGCGTTCGACGCCTTCCGCGAACTTGTCACCCGTTTCCCTGACAGCAAATACACCCCAGACGCCATCCAGCGGATGAATTACCTAGTCAATTCGTTGGCTTCGCACGAAGTACACGTCGCGCGCTATTACATCAATCGCGGCGCCTTCATTGCCGCTGCCAACCGGGCGCAGTATGTGATCAAGACTTATCCCACGGCGCCTGCTGTCGAGGAAGCGACCTTCATCCTGATCCTTGCCTATGACAAACTCGGCATGGACGACATGCGCGATGACGCCGAGCGCGTCATGCGCAAGAATTTCCCGGATAGCCGCTTCTACACCGAAGGTCTTGATTCCAGGAAGCGCTGGTGGCATCTCTGGTAATCGCGTCCGGAGACCCGCCTAGCCGGTCGTCGGGACGGCGGTTGCCAACCATACCAGCTTGGGAACTCCATTATCGCCGCCGCAGACAATGGCGTTCTGTCCGTACTTCTCGCCCAGGGTCATAGCCTCGGCAATCGGCATACCGGGAACGAAGCAGCTTTCTTCGACCGGCCAGGCGGCATCTTCGGCGATGTTCTCGCCGGCATAGGTTTCATATCCCGAGTCGAGTATCTCGCACTCCAGTTGCGACTGGCGGCCAGCATTCTGTTTCTCGTCCAGCAGCACCGAATTTGGGTTGCACGCCGTCAAGATGGCAAAGCAACCCGCCCCGGCTGTCTCCAGCCAGCTACGCAAGGACTCGCAGGCAACCCCGGGATGCAGATCACACTGCCCACCGGGCAGGTAGACCCGATAAGTCGTCGCCCCGTAGGCGGTTTCCAGTTCAGTCGTCTTCACCATTCAGTTCGACCAGTCCGATTAGCTTCTCGGCATCGCTTGCCGGCAGTGCCTCGACCTCGCTCAGTTTTCGCGACAACTGGCGGGTCCGCGTTTCTGCCTTGCTGATGCTGTTGCTGGCCTCGTCCAGTTTCTTCCTGGTGTGCGCCAGAGCCTCGCCAAACTTGCCGAATTCGCCCTTGACCGCCCCCAGCACCGCCCAGACCTCCGCCGAGCGCTGCTCGATGGCCAGCGTCCGGAAACCCATCTGCAGGCTGTTAAGGAGCGCCGCCAGCGTCGTCGGCCCGGCCAGACTGACCCGCCATTCACGCTGCAGGGTATCGGCCAGCCCCGGACGCCGCAAGGCCTCGGCATACAGCCCTTCGGTGGGCAGATAGAGGAGTGCAAAATCGGTAGTATGCGGCGGCGCGACATATTTCTCGTGAATGCTCCGCGCCTCGGCCTTGAGGCGGACCTCGATCGCTTTGCTCGCTTCCTCGACGAGGCCCATCTCACCGCGTTCCTGAGCGTCGATCAGACGCTGATAATCCTCGACTGGAAACTTGGCATCGATCGGCAACCAAACCACGACGCCATCACTCTTGCCTGGCAGGCGGATGGCAAAATCGACGCGCTCGTTGCTGTTCGGGCGCGTCGCCACATTGGCGGCGAACTGGTCGGCCGTCAGCAGTTGCTCAAGAAGCGCTGCTAGCTGGACTTCGCCCCAGGTGCCACGGGTCTTGACGTTGCTCAATACCCGCTTGAGGTCGCCGACGCCCGCCGCCAGCGACTGCATTTCTCCAAGGCCCCGATGCACCTGCTCGAGGCGGTCGCTCACCAGCTTGAAGGATTCACCGAGGCGTTGCTCGAGCGTGGCGTGCAGCTTTTCGTCCACGGTGCGACGCATCTCCTCGAGCTTGCTGGCATTGTCCGCCTGGATTGCGGTCAACCGTCCCTCGACACTGATTCTCAGGCGCTCGAAGCGCTCGTCAAGGCCCAGTGAAAAGCGGTTCAGTTCGCGAGCAAAGGCCTCCAGGCGCTCTGACTGGGCCGTGCCGAACTGTCCGACCTGGGTTGTTACCGCCTGGCCGAGCAGCGTCGCCGATTGCGCGCGCTCCTCGCGGTCGCGGAACGCCTCCTCCGCGTCCTCGCGCCGGCCGCGCGCCAGTTCTTCACGCAATTCCCGCTCGAGCCGCTCAAGCCCCTTCTCCTGTGCCTCCTGCAAGGAGCGCAGGCGAAGATCGTCATCGCCACGCCGGCTGCCACGGAGCAATACGACAACCAGCAACAGGACGATGGCGACGAGTCCCGCGGCCAGGACCAGAAACGAGGTCTCGTTCATTCCCTAGCGCAGCGAGAAGTCGACGCGGCTGCCGTTGCCCTTGTCGTCCGCACCGCGCTTGGGCGGCACGAGAAAGATGCGTTCGGTAGGAACCTTGCCCTGCTCGATCAACCAAGCCTGAACATTCTCCGCCCGCTGCAGCGCAAGTTCCTTGACGTCATCATCGCCGGCTGGCAGGTTGGCCAGCATCAGTTTCTCCATTTCCTCCACCGGCAGGTCCTTCTGCATTCCGATCACGTTACGCGGCTTCGGGAACTTGGCTTCCTTGTAGGCGCGTTTCAGGTACTCCGGATATTCTGCCGGGTCGATCTCGACCGTATCGAGGGATCCACCTTCCGCACCCTTCTTGATCTGTTCCTTGAGCTTCTCGGCCTTGACCGCACGTTCCATGGCCACCCGCTTGAGGCCTTCCTTGTCGACTTCGGGATCGGCTCGGCCGGTAACCTCGAGCTTGAGCGAATCGCGTTCGGCAAGCGCCTTGGCCAACAACTCAAGGCGCTTGGTCGCCACGTCACCGAGACCGGCGCGCCCCGGTCCGAATTCGATGTTCGACAACTCCTCGCCGCCACCGAACATCGAGCCGAGCAGCGCGAAGGGCGAAGTCACGGCCTTGACGAAGAGATTGATGATCACCTTGACGATCAGCCCGCCCACCGAGAATTCTGGATCGTCGAGCGATCCCGAGATCGGCAGGTTGAGTTCGATCTCGCCGCGGTTGTTCCTGAGCAATGCGATTGCCAGATTGACCGGCAACTTGGTGGCATCCGGACTCTCCACCTTGTCACCGAAGGTCAACTGATCGATGAAGAGCCGGTTTTCAGCCGCCAGCTTGTTGTTTTCCAGCTTGTAGGCGACGTTGAGCGACAGCTTGCCCTTGTCAATGTTGTAGCCGGCGTATTTTCCGGCATACGGCGATAACGGGACAAGATCGACGCCGCTCACTTCGGCCTTGATGTCGAGGAATGACTTGGCCGCCAGCGGATTCAGCTTGCCTGCCACCTGCACTGATGCCGAACCGGCATATCTGCCACGCAAATCGAGATCGGCAACGGTATCGGCGGCCGAAGACAGACCGGTCACGCGCCCGGCCACCTTGGTCACGTTGACTGTATAGTTGGGCTTGACGAAAAAGTCGGAGAAATTGACGGTGCCCCCTTGCAATGTCACCTTGGCGATCCGGATAGGCAACGGCGCCGATTTTTTCGGCGTCGCTGCTGCCTGCTTCGTATCGCCGGCAGCACCCTCGGGTTGGCGAACGATATCCTGCAGGTTCAGCCGGCCTGCCTTGCTCAGGACCAGCTTCGAGTAGAAATCGCTCAGCGCCACTTCACCGACATTGACCGCCAGCGGTTGCAGTCGGAAGTCGATTCCGCCCACATAAAATGATTTCCACTTGAGAAAATCCGTGTTGTTTTGCTTGTCGACCGCCAGCAGGTCGCCCAGCGTGAACGATCCCTTGTAGGCGCCGATCAAGCCTTCCTTGCCCATCCCGGCGGTCAGTTCACCACTGCTGGAAACCTGACCGCGCGTCAGCGCAATATTCAGGTAGTTGGAGAAATAGGGCTGCAACGGCAGCAACGGGATCGCCTCAGTGTCCACCTTCAAGGCAATTGCCAGCGGTATCAACTGCACGCTGCCAGCAAGCTTGAGGCTGCCTTTTTGGTTGATCCGGCTCTTCAGCGACACGCTTCCCTTCTTTTCGGGTTCGGTCGACAGATTCTCCGCCGAGAGGTTGAATCCGTCGATGGTCTGCACGGCGGCCGGGTTGGTCGATTTGTCCTCGAAACGCAGCGCCAGATCATCGACATCCAGTTTCGCTATGGTGGCGAACCATGGCCGTTCGTCCGACAATTCCTCGCGCGCCTTGCGGGCGGTTTTCAGGATTGGCGAACTGACCCATTCGAGCTGGCCTTCCTTGTTACGCACCAGCAATCCCCGCAGTTTGTGGTAACTGGCCTCGGCCACGTCGATGCGGTGTGCGTGCAAGTCCACGCGGATACCCTTCAGCGTACTGCGGTCAACGTTCAAGCGCTCGCCGAGATCGACCCGATACGTCACCTCGGCAACTTCGATCGGGCTGCCCATGGTGCTTTCGATCTTGCCGACCACGGCATTAAGGTCAAGCAGTTCGCCCTGCATCGGACGAACGTTCGACTCGTCCTGCCAATGCATTTTCCCGTTGCTCAGGCGAATCTCCCCGATGCTCCATTCGGGCGGTTTAGCTGGCGGTGCCGCTGGTGCCGCTGGTGCCGCTTCTTCGCCACTGGCGGCACCCTTGGCGATCTGCTCGCCCAGCTGCAACCAATTCATCTCGCCCGCCTTGTTGACCGCAACGAACGCGTCAATGCCGTCGAGCAGGACGCGCTTGATGTCGAAGCGACGATTGATCAGATCACCGTTCTCGACATCGACATCGAGACGCTTCCAGGCCAGCAAGGGCGCACCGTTCGCAGCATTCAGAGCGAAATCGGAAATATGGGCGCTGCCAACCACGGTCAGCGAAAACACCTTGTCGGAGAGTTCCTTGAAAACGAAGCGCAACTCGGTGTCGAGCGAACCGGATTTCAATCTGATCGGCACGGCACTGGGCAGGTAAGGCTGGAATCCGGCTAGGTCAAGGTGTTCGAGGTCGAGGTTGAGATCACTTTCGAGATTGCCTTCGAAAATTTCGGTGCTTCTGCCCTTGAGCACCAGCGGCGAGCCGTCGAAGGCAGCGGAAAAGCTCGGCTCGACGACGATTTTCGCCTGATAGGGCAAGCTCGAAATGAATGGTACCCCGAGGTTGATATCGCTGACCGTATGCACCTTGCCGACCGGCTGATCCTCGAACACCACCTTGCCGCCGATAATCTGGATGTTGTTGATCGAGAAGCGCGGCGTCGGCGACGGCTCGCTCGGCTTCAGCCATTCGTCGAGCAGATCAGAAATGTCATACTTGCCATCGGCGAGGCGCGCTACGGCGAGACGCGGCCCCTGCAGGCGGATTTCGTCCACCACGAGGCCAAGCTGGAAGAGCGAAAAGCTCGAAAGATTGACGAGCAGTTCGTCGAAACCAGCAACCTCCCTGCCGTCATCGGCCTTGACCGCAACATCTGTAACCCTTGCCGAGAGGGCGTAAGGGCTGATGTTGATCTTTCCAACCGTGACCTGGCGCTTCAACACTGTTGAAAGCTGCTTTTCCAGTTGCCATTTGATCAATGGCGGTGCCGCGAAATAGCCGAGTACGCCGAATCCGACGATGATCCCGATCAGCCAGAGTGCGATACGACGGGCGCGCGGCCCCTTAAGCGCCGCCACGGCACCCGAAACTTTTGAAGATTTCCCGGAAAGCTGTTCTGTCATGATGATCCGCCGCAGTTTCGCTGTTGGAAACTAATTTAGCACATCAAGCCCCGGTCGCTTAGCCCCGGGACGACCATCAGTACCGGGGTAGGCGCTGGCCGGGGACGAAATTCACCCGCTAGAAAGTATTCCGCCAGCCGCGAATGGCAGCAAAAACAGCCTCCGGGGACGCGTCGACCGCACCATGTACCCGTGCAGCCGCGATCACGGCAGGCTCTTCACAGCGCAGGAAAGGATTGGTTTCCTTTTCTTCGCGCAGCGTGCTCGGAATCGACGGCAACCCGGCCGCCCGGATTCGTGCAACGCGCTCAACCCGCTCGCGTAGCGGGATGCTCCGCGGCTCGACGGCGAGGGCGAAGCGCAGGTTGTTCTCGGTGTATTCGTGGGCACAATAGATTTTCGTCTCATCCGGCAGCGCCGCGAGACGGGCCAGCGAGGCGCACATCTGCGCCGGCGTTCCCTCGAAAAGTCGACCGCAACCGGCGCCGAACAAGGTATCCCCGCAAAACACGGCGCCCGGGACAAGGTAGGCAACATGAGCGCGGGTATGACCGCCAACCGGCAATACGTCCACGCTCTGGCCCAGCACCTCGATCTTCTCGCCGCCACTCAAGGGGTCGGTGCAGCCTGTGATAGACTCTTTCTCCGGCCCGAAAACCCGGGGATGCCAGCGCTCGACGAGTTCAGGCACGCCGCCTTGGTGGTCGGCATGGTGGTGGGTGACCAGGATGGCGTCGAGATGTAATCGCAGCGCCTCGAGCCGGGCGATAACCGGTGCGGCGTCTCCAGGATCGACCACCGCCGCACGTCCGTCACGGACCAGCAGCCAGATGTAGTTATCGTTGAATGCGGGAATGAGTAAAATTTCGAACATGCTGGAACTATCGAGCGTAGCAAGCCGGATGTCAATTCCCGGCCTCGAGCACTGGCTGGAAACAGCGCAGGGCCGCTACGTTTCGGAGTGGGAATCGGCCACCGTGGATAGCGCGATTACTGATGTCTTTGGCTTCAATGCGCTACAACTTGGCCTGCCGCAGTCCGATTTTCTCCGCGCCAACCGAATTCCATTGCGCCAGAAGGCCGGTGATTCCGGCACCGTCGATGTCCTCTGCGAACTCGCCGCCCTGCCCTTCGCATCGCACAGCACCGATCTCGTCGTGCTGCCTCACGTACTCGAATTCAGCATGGACGCCCATCAGATCCTGCGCGAGGTCGAGCGCATCCTGATCCCCGAGGGCCACCTGATCATCCTTGGCTTCAATCCAATTTCCCTGTGGGGACTACGCAACCGCTTCGACCGCAGCGGCAGCTTTCCGTGGCATGGCAGCTACCTTTCCCTGACGCGCCTCAAGGACTGGCTGCAACTCCTCGGCTTCGAGGTCGACCGCCCCGTTCCCGGCTGCCATGTCCCGCCCTGCGACCAGAACGCCTGGCTCAAGCGCTGGCACTTCATGGAGAGAGCCGGCGGGCGCTGGTGGGGATTCCCCGGCGGTGTCTATCTGCTCCATGCAATCAAGCGCACTCACGCGATGCGCCTGATTACCCCGAACTGGCGCAAGAAGGCTGTCGGCAGCAAGGCTCTGCGGCCGGTGGCGCAAAAGGAAGGTCATGGCCGCTGACGACAGGGTGGAGATATTCACTGACGGCGCCTGCCGGGGCAACCCGGGACCCGGCGGCTGGGGAGCGATCCTCCGCCAAGCGACAAACGAGAAGGAATTGTGGGGCGGCGAGCCGAACACGACCAACAACCGGATGGAACTGACCGCTGCCATTCGCGCGCTGGAAGCGCTGAAACGACCGGTGGCCGGCTGCGTCCATACCGACTCGCAATACGTGCTGAAGGGTATCAGCGAGTGGATACATGGCTGGAAGCGCAATGGCTGGAAGACAGCAGACCGGAAACCGGTCAAGAATGTCGATCTTTGGCAGGAGCTCGACACCGTGAGCAAGCCGCACAAACTCCAGTGGATCTGGGTCAAGGGCCACGCCGGCCATCCCGAAAACGAACGCGCCGACGCCCTCGCCAACCGCGGGATCGACGAACTTGAGGAAACAGGATGAGACAGATCGTCCTCGACACGGAAACCACCGGCCTCGACCCGCGGCACGGTCATCGCATCATCGAAGTCGCCGGTATCGAAATGTTGAATCGCCGGCTTACCGGCCGCCATCTGCACAAGTACGTCAACCCTGAGCGCGAAATCGACGAGGGCGCGGCCACGGTCCACGGCATTACACTCGAGTTCCTGGCCGACAAGCCGAGGTTCGTCGATATCGTCGACGAGTTTCTCGAATTCATCAATGGTGCCGAACTGATCATCCATAACGCTCCGTTCGATATTGGCTTTCTCAACGCCGAACTGGCCCGTCTCGACCGGGTACCGGTCGAGACCCTTTGCAACGGCGTCACCGACACGCTAAAGATGGCCAGGGAACTTCACCCCGGCAAACGCAACAGCCTCGACGCCTTGTGCGAACGTTACGCAATCGACAATTCGCAGCGGACACTGCACGGTGCCCTGCTAGACACCGAACTGTTATCCGAGGTTTTCCTGGCAATGACACGCGGCCAGAATACGCTGCTGATCGAACCCGACCCTGTGCCGCGCGCCCATGCCGGCAAGGGCGGCCGGCAAACCGAACGCAAGCCGCTGCTGGTTCGTCGGCCCGACGCCGAGGAACTGGCCGACCATGAGCGAGTACTGGCGGTCATCAACAGGGAAACCAGGGGCGGCTGCCTGTGGCTGGCCGCAATCGGTCAGAACGGCTGAGTCCCACCCGTGAACATCGCAGCGGAGAATTCACGCTCGCGGTTGACAATGAAATCGATGAACTGGGAGGCACCGCGCATGGTCCGGAATGCGTCGAAACCGCGCTCGAGGAAGACCTGCAACTCACCGAGGCCCGCCAGCTTTGCCGGTCCGTGCATCATCGTCAGCGCCATCCGCACGAAGGGTTTTCGCGCAAACGCGTCAAGCGCCTCGCCGGTTTGGCCGATCAGGCGAATCTGCGTTTCGCGCCCCGGACGGTCGCCAACTTCACGGTAGGCAGCGGCATAAGCGTCATCGCTGATCTCCGGGGTATCGAGTTGCGCCCCGAGCACGCCAACCATCGCCGCATCGAAACGCTCGGAAAGCGCATCGACCTCGATCGCCAGCAGTAGTGTGCTGAGGCCGGAGACCGGCAATATGCTAGTCATCAGCGGCAGAATGCGCTCGAGTTCGGTATCGCGCTCACCGAAATCCTTCGGACCGTAGAGATCAGACAGGAAGAATTCAGCAGCCTCGCCGAAACGCTCGCTGGCCAACAGATCGGCGTACGTTCGCGTCAGCCTGGCGGCTTGCCAAGTGCGCAGATTCGCCCGCCGCCGCTCACTCACCGGGTCGACCGCCGCGGCACGACGCAGGTCGCACGCTTCGCTGATGAAGGCGGCCAGAGCTGCCGAGCAGGTTGCCCGATCGAGGTCTGAATGTACATCGCTGCTCATTGTCTAATTATGGCAAAAACTGCCGACCATCGTTTAGAAGCGTTTGCCTAGGTCCATCCGGTCAAGCAACCTAAACTGCTCTGGTCCATTTCAGATAAGCGAAACGATGCTTGAGGGTTTGGCTTCATGACGACGCGTCGCGAGTTTCTCAAGACTGGCATCGCTGGCGCGCTGCTGCTTAACGTCGCCGGTTGCACCCGCCCTGCGGAGGGCGGCGATGGGCGGACGATGGTGCTGACGGCACTGATTCCTGTGTTTCTCAACGGCGCCCTGCCACCCAGCGGCGTGACGCGCCCTGAGTTGATCGCCCGCACCATCGCCGGCGTTGATAAGGCCATTGCCGGACTGTCACTCGCCACCCAAAGGGAAGTTGGCGAGTTGTTCGACCTGCTGAGCTTCACCCCAACCCGAATGATTGTCGCCGGCATCTGGTCCCCGTGGCCAGATGCCTCGCCGGAATCGATCGGGAAATTCCTCGAAAGCTGGCGCAACAGCCGCTTCGATCTGCTCAAATCGGGTTATGCCGCCCTGCATGACCTCATATTCAGCGCCTGGTATGCCCGGCCGGACACATGGACGGCCATTAACTACCCCGGCCCGCCAAAGGTGGAATGATGCGCGACCCGTTCCGTGAAGGACTCGCAGCCGGCTGGAACCACATCGATGCTTCCACGCTGGCCGCCGACCAGATGCTCGAGGCCGACGTGGTCATCGTCGGCAGTGGCGCCGGTGGCGGCGTGACCGCCGAACTGCTCTCGGAAGCCGGCCTCAAGGTCATCATCGTCGAGGAAGGCCCGCTCAGGACGAGCAGCGACTTCAAGATGCTCGAGTCCGAAGCCTACCCGGCGCTCTATCAGGAATCTGCCAGCCGCCTGACCACCGACAAGGCGATCAAGATTCTTCAGGGCCGATGCGTCGGCGGTTCGACTACCGTCAACTGGACCAGCAGCTTCCGTACGCCGCCGCCCACCCTGCACTGGTGGCAGACGGCACACGGTCTCAAGAATCTGTCGGTCGAGGCCATGGCACCCTGGTTCGCGGCAATGGAGCAGCGCCTGCATGTTGGCCTATGGCCCCTACCGCCGAATGAAAACAACGCCGTGCTGGCGCGCGGCGCCGAAAAGCTCGGCATCCCGGTCGCCGTGATCCCGCGCAACGTAAAGATGTGCTGGGATCTGGGCTACTGCGGCATGGGCTGCCCGACAAATGCCAAGCAGTCGATGCTGCTGACGACGATTCCCGCCGCACTGAGTCGGGGAGCAACCCTGATTTCATTGCTGCGCGCCGAGAAACTCGAGTTTTCCGGCAACAAAGTCACGGGACTCGACGGTCTCGCGCTGAAGGCCGACGGACTGCACCCGAGTGGCATCAGGGTCAAGCTCCGCGCCCGTCATTTCGTTCTGTCGGGCGGTGCGATCAACTCACCTGCCCTGCTGATGCGCAGCAAGGCCATCGACCCGCATGGCGTCCTTGGCAAGCGCACATTTCTCCACCCGACACTTGTCTCTGCCGCGCTTTTCGACACCCCGATCAGGGCCTATGCCGGTGCGCCGCAGTCGGTCTACTCCGATCATTTTCTCAAGCAGGCTGCGGTCGACGGTCCATTGGGCTTCAAACTCGAAGCCCCGCCGCTGCATCCGGTCCTCTTCGCGACGACCCTGCAGGGCTGGGGTGAAGCCCATGCCAGACTGATGCGCGAGTTTGCCAACAGCCAGACTCTGCTGGCACTGGTCCGTGACGGCTTCCATCCGGAAAGCCAGGGCGGCCGCGTGAAGCTCCGCGACGACGGGTCGCCGCTGCTCGATTACCCGCTCAACGAGACGTTCTGGGAAGCAGCACGGCGTGCACTGCTGGTGATGGCCGAAATCCAGTTTGCCGCCGGCGCGAAATGGGTGACGCCGGTTCATGAATCAGCAACTGGCTACAAGACCTGGAGCGAGGCGAAACAGGGTATCGCCGACCTGTCGCTCGCCCCCCTGCGCTGCCGTGTCGTCAGCGCACACGTTATGGGGGGTTGCGCCATGGCCGATGCACCGGAGCGCGGCGTGGTCAGCGACGAAGGCCGCCATTTCCAGATCGACAACCTTTCGGTCCTCGATGGCTCGCTGTTCCCAACCAGCATCGGCGCCAATCCGCAACTTTCGATCTATGGCCTCGTGGCGCGCAATGCCTCGCTGTTGGCCGCCGCTCTTGCCGGCAGGCCGCGCCCGGCAATTCTCTGAGAAGCGAAAAGTGGTTCCCCTCGCGCTCCTGATTTCGCTCCTTGCTGAACTGACCATCCAAGCAACACTCGCCCACCACTTTCTCGAGACGTCGTGGGCGGCTTCCGCAATCGTGGCGGCCGGTGCGATTTTCGCCCTGCGCGCGGTTGTCATCGCCACCACCTGGGCCTTCGCCCGCGCCTACCCTTCGCCGGCGCGCACGCTCACAATCGGTGAGTCTTTGCACATGATCATCGGCGAGTATCTGGCGTTCCTGCTGATTTTCGTGCTCATCCTCCCCTTCGAGCGTCTCTGGATGGGGCGCGACCGCATGCGGCCCTGCTCGCGACCACTGCTTCTCGTGCACGGCTACAACTGCAGTCGCGGTGTCTGGTGGCTGATGCGACATCGGCTCGAGACGGCCGGCCACACGGTCGCGACGGTCAGCCTTGTCCCACCCTACACCAGCATAGACAAATTGGTGCCCCTGCTCGGTCAGCGAATCGAAACGGTGTGCAAGGACACCGGCGCCGACCGGGTCGTTCTGGTCGCCCACAGCATGGGCGGACTGGTCTGTCGATCCTATCTGGCACGTCACGGCAGCGACCGGGTCGAACGACTGGTCACGATCGCCTCACCCCATTCAGGCAGCGAACTGGCGCGCATAGGCGTCGGAAAAAATGCCCGCGAAATGGAACCCGGCTCCCGATGGCTGAAAGACCTCGCCCGGGCAGGCTTGCCGGTTCCCGCCGTCGCAATCCGTACCCCGCACGACAACTTCGTCATGCCTCAGGACAACCAGCGCCTGCCCGGAGCAATTGATGTGGCACTTGAAGGAATCGGCCATCTGGCCGTCCTCCTCGCCAAGCGCACGACGACCGAACTGATTGCCGCCTGCCGTTAAGGCGTTCTCAAAGGGCCGCCAGGACCTCCGTACCATGATCCGGGCAGTCGGGGTCGTCAATCACGTGATTGATGCGACCTTTCTCGTCGATGATGAAGGTGACCCGCTCGCTGACCCCCGCCACGCTGCGCAGCAAACCACCCAGCCCTGATCCGGCGACGCCGTAGGCCTTTGCCACGGTCAGGTCGGTGTCGGCCAGCAGCGGAAAGTTCAGGTTGAACTTTTCCGTGAAGCGCTGGTGGGACTCCGTGCCTTGCGCCGAGACTCCCAGAATTGCCGCTCCCCTGGCGGCAATCTCGGCGTTCGCATCGCGCAGGCTGCACGCCTGCTTGGTGCAGCCGGGCGTACTGTCCATCGGATAGAAATACATGACCAGTTTGCGGCCGCGAAAATCCTCCAGTCGCAGGATGCTGCCGTCGGTTGCCGGCGCTGCGAAGTCCGGCGCCGGATCACCGGCCTTGAGATGGGTTGTCATCAGAAATCCTTGAGGTGAGTTGTCATCAGAAATAGATCCCGCGCATGACTTGCTGGAAGGCTACCTGATCGGCCGAGGGCTCGCTCGGTAACGCGCCGGCCTCCTTCCTTTTCGCGGCTTCCGAATCCGGGAACATACGGAAAGTCGTGTTCATGATGATCTGCGCTACACGTGGAACCAGCGCGTGCAACGTCTGACCGAAGATGCCAAGGCGACTGGCCACGCGCACCGGCTTGTGAATGATCGCCTCGCAGATCAGTTCCGCCGCTTCTTCCGGCGTCAGCGTCGGCACCTGATCGTAGAGTTTGGTGGGCGCGATCATCTGGGTCTTGACCAGCGGCATGTTGATCGTCGTGAAGTGGATACCGCGATCAGCAAACTCGGAAGCGGCACAGCGTGTCCACGCATCGAGCGCCGATTTCGACGCGACATAGGCCGAGAAGCGGGGCGCATTGGTCAGCACGCCAATCGACGAAATGTTGAGGATGTGGCCGCGCTTCTGCTGGATCATCCCCGGCAGGACAGTCATCGTAACCTTCAGGCAGCCGAAATAGTTGAGTTGCATCGTGCGCTCGTAATCATGGAAGCGCTCGAAGGAATTCTCGATGGCGCGGCGGATCGAACGACCGGCATTGTTGACCAGAATATCAACGACACCATGGTCGGCCACCACCTGCCGCGTCAGGGCCTCGCCGGAGGCCATGTCGGAAAGGTCGCCGAAATAGGCATGGAGCTTAAGTCCGGCGGCCTCGAACTCGCACACCGTTTCGTCTAGTTGCTCCTTGTCGTGGGCGATGGTGACGACGTGCGCGCCAGCTTCGGCGAGCTTCCAGGCAGTCGCCTTGCCGATGCCCGACGAAGCGCCAGTAACGAGCACCACGCGACCGTCAACCTGACCGCGCAGACTGAAATCGACGGAGAGATCGGGATCGAGGTGGCGCTCCCAGTAGTCCCATAAGCGCCAAGCGTAGTCTTCCAGGCGCGGCACCGCAATACCCGTTCCCTTCAGCGCCCGCGTCGTTTCGCGGCAGTCGAAGCGGGTCGGGTAATTGACAAAGCGAAAGATCTCATCGGGCAGCCCAAGATCCTTCAGTATGGCGCCGCGGATGCGGCGTACGGGGGTCAGCGCCATCAGGCTCTTGCGTATCTGACGCGGAATGAAGCTGAACAGCGCGGCGTTGATGCGCATCGACATCTCGGGCGCATGCGCGGCGCGAGCGAAGGTATTGAGCAGGTCGCCGACGCGCATCGGTGTCGGGTCGACGAGATGAAAGCACTTGCCGTCCTCACCTTTGAGGTGGGCGATATGGTCCACCGCGTTGATCACGAAGTCGACCGGCACCACATTGATCCGGCCGCCCTCGATACCGATCGTCGGCATCCACGACGGCAGTATCTTGCGCAGTCTCTGGATCAGCTTGAAGAAGTAGTATGGACCGTCGATCTTGTCCATCTCGCCGGTACGCGAATCGCCGACCACGAGCGCCGGCCGATAGACGCGCCAGGGAATGCCGCACTCGCGGCGGACGATCCCTTCCGAATCGTGCTTGGTCCTGAAATACGGGTGTTCAAGCCCTTCCGCCTCGTCGAACATGTCTTCGCGAAAAAGGCCTTCGTAAAGGCCGGCGGAGGCAATCGAACTGAACAGGTGAAAGTTTCTGGCGCCTATCGCTTCGGCGAACCGCACTGCATTCCGGGTCCCGTCGACATTGACGCGGAGCTGGCTCGCGGCATCCGCCTTCAGATCGTAGATCGCCGCCAGATGGAAGAAGTGCGTAGTCTTTTTGCCCAGTTTTTTGCAGTCGACCGCAGCAACGCCAAGCAGTGGCTGCGTCAGATCGCCGACCACCGGAATCACCTTGCTGGAATCACAACCCCAGAATTCATAAAGGCTCTGCAGTGAGTCTCTCTCGGACTCGCGAATCAGAATGAATACCGTGCTGTCGTCGCGCCCCAGCAACTTCCTGACCAGGCGCCTGCCGATAAAACCCGTTGCTCCGGTAATGAAATACTGCACTATCTTCTCCCAAATATCTGTTGCATGGCCTGACCTTTCTAGAGTCGCTCGCCCACTTAATTAGTGTGCCTCCTCTAGGGGAATATCCTACACTTGGTTCGTTGGCAGGGAATGAATCTGCCGTAACTTTTACTTTGAAGGAGTTGAACATGGTCAAGAAAGTCACCCCGCCTGCCGAGAAGCAACTGACTCAAACAGTCAAGGAATCCGCCCAACAGATCTGGTTGGCGGGTCTCGGTGCATTCTCCAAGACCCAGGAAGAAGGCACCAAGGTTTTCGACGCGCTGGTCAAGGAAGGCGAAGCCATCCAGAAGAAGACCCGCAAGAGCGCCGACGAAAAGATCGCCGACGTACGCAACGCCGCCGACGGCAAACTGGCCGGCGTGCGCAAGGTCGTGGACGCCAAAGTGGCGGCCGTGACCGGCAAGGTTACCGCCGTGACCGACAAGGCCAGTGGTAAGTGGGACAGTCTCGAGAAGGTTTTCGAAGATCGCGTTGCCCGCGCCCTTTCAAGCCTCGGCGTACCATCCAAGAGAGACATCGACAGACTGACCAAGCGCATCACGGAACTGACGGCGCTGGTCCAGAAGATGAGCGACGCGCAGGAAGGCACGGTTACCAAGGCAGCGCCGGTTCGCAAGTTGGCTGCCACGAAAAGCGTCGCCGCCCGGACGCCGGCCGAGTCCGCTGATGCCACTGCTGGTGCAGCAACTGCTTCCTAAGTAGCCATCCGGGACGCCCTTGGAGCGTCCGAAAAGGATGAACAGCAACAAGGATGCCCGGCTATGCCCGGGCATCTTTCATGTCCGGGTCATCGCCACATGAAGGGCTTGCAGTTGATCGTCATTCGAGCGGCGCCGCACCCTCTCCCGGCAACCTCGGCCTGGCGTCCTATAGTCAATTCCAATAGAGGTATGAGTCTGAGCGTCTGGTTTTGACTTTGGAATTTCCTATCAAAACGTAGGTGGTCTGTGGGGCTTGTGGGCAAAGGGAGGTGCGGTGGACAAGTCACGGATGTTGGTGACTTATCCACGGTCAGCGCCCCGGTTCTCTGGCGGTTTCTTGCCAGTGAATTGTCCACAAATCCACAGAGCGGGTTGGGGGTTTTTTTCCGGTAAGTTGTTTCAAGCGGCGGTTTTGGATCGTTGGTTGATGGAAAGAAAGAGTTGCTGCCGCGCCTGATTCATCCGCTCGGCGGCCTCGTTGTCCGACATCGCGGCAGCCGTTGTCCGTAAGGTATCGAGGGTGCTGTCCGGGCGCAGGAAGGCGATCACCTCGGGCACACTGGCCAGCTTCTCGAAGGGCGTCATGATCAGACGCAGGGGATAGCGCTTGCGGGTCTTGCCTTTTTTGTCCGTGATCGTTTCCGCGAACAGGCAGGGACGGTGGAAATTGACATAGGGATTCAGGTGCTCGGCACACCAGACATTCACCTCGACTGCGTAGCGTTGCGGAATATGGGCGTACCCCAGATGCTTGCGGACCACCGCCCCGTTCTTGGTTTCGGCCAAGTCATTGTCGTTGGAGTGGCGAGGGCGTGACTTGGTGAATTCGGCGGCCAGTTTGGTGAGCATCCTGGCCACCGTGTGATTGATGTACTCTGAACCATTGTCGGCGTGAAAGCCCAGAATGCGGAAGGGAAAGCCGGCCAGCAGGGCTTGGATGACCGGTAACAGGTAGGCTTCGCTGATCTTCTCGCAGGTCGCGACCAACTCCCACTGGGTCACGCAATCGACAGCATTGATGTGATAGACGCCCTTGATGCCGTCCTGATCGCCCTGATGCACGCTGTCGATGCGAATGAAGCGTCGGGCGTTGGCGCACGTCGTTCGCCGATGGGCGTACCGGTCGGTCGGGTCTTGGTGAATACCCGTCGGCGATCGATGTAGCCCCGGCGTTTGCGCAGATTGTACAAATGGCTGACCGAAATGGTGGCTAACCGCGTAAAGCGTGTGTCGCCAAAAATAGTGAGCGCCCGCATCATGAGATAGCGCGTCGCCGGACCGGAAAGCGTGCTGTGCAGACTGTCAATTTCTGCCAGCAGAGCAACGTCGGACTCGGTGAAGCGACGCACAAACCCGTGCTTCGGTGCCCGATAGGCTTTCGCCAGTTGGCCGACTCGCCGGTATCGAGCGACCAGTCGCGTCAGTTGCTGGCGGGAATAGCCCGTCGTCCGCCCCAGGTAGCGCAACACCAGCCCCTTGTCCGCTCGCCCAAGCCGGCTATAGCCAAATCGCTTGAGCACTGCTTCGATGTGGCGGTAGCGCTCTTCGTCTTGTCCACATCCTTGAAACTCGACCTCCTGCGTTGCCGCCAGAAATCCCCGCAACTGTTCCAGCATGACCAGCTTCTTCTCGTTCATGTCGATCACCATGCCCCGAATGATCGATCCTTTTACCCCCGCTCAGACTCAGTCCTCGTTGGAAACACACCCCACCCTTCAGACTCATACCATATTGGAAAAGACTCCTATTACCAGACTTCGGCACGCATGATGTATGCTTTCTCTCCGACAGATCGAGGGGGACTCCACATGGAAAAGAAGCCGAAACGCCGCACCCGGGAACGCATTCTCGAAACAGCACTTAGGCTTTTCAACGATTTCGGCGAGCCGAACGTGACGACGACCGTCATCGCCGACGAAATGGAGATCAGCCCTGGCAATCTCTATTATCACTTTCACAACAAGGACGAAATCGTCAACTCCTTGTTCGGCGACTACGAAAAGGAGATTGAGGCGCTGCTCACGGTGCCGGGCGGACGGACGTTGAGTACCGAAGACATCTGGCTGTTTCTCCACCTGCTCTTCGAGACGATCTGGAAATTCCGCTTTTTCTACCGCGACATCAACGATCTGCTGACCCGCAATCGCCTCGTCGAAACGCATTTCCAGCGTATTCTCGAGCGCAAGGAAAGAACCACCATCCGGGTCTATGAAGGATTAGCCGCCTCGGGCGTGTTGACCGCAACACCCAGCGAAATAAGCACCCTGGCGACTAACATGACGGTCGTCGCGACCTTCTGGCTATCATTCGAGCACGCCCGCCGCCCGCGCGGCCAACCGGATATCGGACGCGGCGTCTATCAGGTGATGTCGCTCTCAGCCCCCTACCTGCAAGGTGAGGCGCGCAGCCTGCTGGAGAAACTTTCGGCCGAATACATCAATAATCATTGAATATCACGAGACCATGAAGAAACAGGCCTGGACGAAGTTTCCGCACCCCGACAAGGCATTCTCGTATGCCGGCGCGGCCCTCACGAGAAACTGGGAGCGCCTGCACCGTGGCGACTGCGAGCCGTTTCCCGAAAACGTCGTCGCGCAGGATGCGTGGCGCGCCTATCACGCCGGCGACTTTGCCAAAGCCGTGGACATCGGCCTGGACGCTGGCTCCTCGGGCATCAACGCGGCCAACAAGGCGGCGATGATCCATGCCAATTATCTCGAGGACGACGAGCAGGCGCGATTGCAGCTTTTCCAGGACATCTGCGAGCGCTGCGTGGCATTGCAGGAAGCCGAACCGAAGAATGCCAACGCTTGGTACATCCATGCCTATGCGCTGGGCCGCTACAGTCAAGGAATTTCCATCGTCAAGGCGCTGGCCCAGGGTCTGGGCGGGAAGATCCGGCACAGCCTCGACCAGGCGCTGAAACTTCAGCCCAGGCATGCCGATGCGAACATCGCCCTCGGAACCTGGCATGCGGAAATCATCGACAAGGTCGGAAGCATAGTCGGCGGACTTACCTATGGCGCGAAGAAGGACATGGCGGAAAAGCATTTTCGTGCCGCGCTAGAACTTAACCCGGACTCATCGATTGCCCATACCGAATACGCCAACGGCCTCATTCTGCTGTTCGGTCGCTCGCGCTCGGGCGACGTCGACAGACTCCGTCAAGAAGCGGCCGCCTGCACCGCGGCCGACGCCATGCAAAGGCTCGACCTCGAGGCAGCCAGGGAACTGGTGGACTAAGAACTTATCCGTAAATAACATTCACTTTTAGTTTAATTTTTCTGAGCGCCATGATTGATGCGGCCAGGTGGTTGAGCGCCAAGAAACTGCGCTCAAGCTTCTCGTATCGCACCAACAATCTTCGGAAGCGGTTGAACCAGCTGTGGGCCACTTCGACGATCCAGCGCCGGGCTTTCTTCCTGGGGTCACGTTTGAGTTCGCCGGCCTCTTGTCCACGCCCCTTGACATGGGGGATGTAGCCGTGCTTCGCGATGATCGCCAATGCGGGCGCGCCGGTGTAGCCGGCGTCAGCGCAAAGGTGTTTGCTTCGCCGCTTGGGTGGCGACGGTCGCTTGACGACAATGGCCTCAAGCACAGCCACCAACCGAGAGACGTCGTGCCGATGGGCGCCGGTCACGACGAGCGACAACGGGACGCCACGACCGTCCACCAGCAAATGGCGCTTGCTCCCATTTTTTTCCCCGGTCCGTTGGATTGGGTCCAACGGTTGATTGCGCCATGGGGGCCTTCATCATCGCGCCGTCAATGCTTTGCCAGCGCCAGGCGATGCCTTCAAGGTCGTCGTATTCGGCAAGCCCGCGCTTCCATAGGGCTTCAAACACCCCGGCCTTCTCCCACGCCAGAAATCGGGCATGAATCGCACTGGAACTGCCAAAGCGCTCCGCCGGGAGTGCCTTCCACTGGCAACCTGTGCGCAGCACATAAACAATCGCCTCGAAGACCAGCCTGGCCTCTTTGGGCTTGCGCCCCCCGCCAGCCTTGCGGACGTAACTCCGATCTGCCAGTCGCTGGCGTATCGGAATCAGTGGCTCAACGCGCTTCCAGAATTCCTCGGTCACTTCCCATGACTTCACTTTTGCCATCATCTCCCCCAAACGCAATTCTCGCGCATGGGCAGTGATTATCCACTATTTACGGATAAGTTCTAAGACGACGCTATCTGTGGTCAAGCACTCCGGACTGTGGCAATCCCGGCCTCCTTACGGCAACTCCGCCGCCAGCGCCGCCGCCACCGCGTCAGGATCGCCGAGCCGTTCCCAAGGCTCCATCAACACCAGCATCAGGAACTTGTCGAACTCGCTGGCAAAGCGGTCTACGATGGCTTGAGGATCGGGAACAAGTTTGTGGTCGGTCATCAGGCCAAACTGCACCTTTCCGTCATACGAGAGAATTGAGACACCCATCCCGATGTCACCCGACTGCGGCACCCAGAACAACGGTTGGAGCAGCCTCGCGCCAGCCAGATAGAGCGCCGATGGTGGTCCCGGCACATTGGTCATGACCGCCGTCGTCTTGTTGGCCAGAAGATCAAGTACCGCCTTCTGGACAACCTTCGGAAGCATGCCGACCACTCCGAGAATGGTCAGCGTCAACGCCGCCTGATAGGAACCCTTCAGCCTCGCCATCCGCTTGCGAACCTCACACAGGCGGGCCAGCGGATTCTCGATGCCCACCGGCAACTCCAGCGCTACCAGGCCGAAGCGGTTGCCCAGCTTGCCCACGTCAGCCGGTCCACGCAGGTTGACCGGAACCATGGCGCGAATCTCGACGCCAGCGACGTCGTCGCCATGGTCAACCAGGTAGGCGCGCAATGACCCGGCAACCGCCGTCAGCAGCAAGTCATTGACCGAGCAGCCAAGCACCTTGCCTACTCCCTTGATCTCCGCCAGCGGAATCGGCTCCGACCAGGCAAGTTCCTTTCTGGTCCCGGGCTTGCCCTTGAAGCGTGTCGGACTGTCGTTCGTCATGAGGGTAAGCGTTGCGATTTCCGCAGCAACGTCGCGGGCGACGCCGATGATCTGCCCCGGATTGGACAGCAGGGGAGCATACCGCTCGCGCAGATCGAGCGCGAGGCGTGCGGAGCCCCGCACGGCGTCGGCGAGGGGGCGCCAAATTACCTGCCAGAAAACATCATTTTCGTGCTCGGCTTCATTGTCATTCTCGCCGGCAACCGGTGACGGCGCATGGCTGCCCGTGATCCCTGACGTGCCGTCCGCCAGCGCCAGGACCACGCCGACCAGCGCGATCCCGTCGGCGATGCTGTGGTGGATCCGCAGCACGAGCGCCTGCCCGCCCAAGGCCGTGTCGACCACAAGCATCTCCCACAGCGGCCGCCCGGGATCGAGGGGCTTGGCGACGAGATCGGCGACGAAACGCTGCAGTCCCGCCTTGCCCAGCCTGCCTCTGCGAACCACTCGACGCAGGTGGTTGCCGAGATCGAAATCCGGGTCATCCTGCCAGCAATAGCTCATTCCGTCGGCGACAACGCATTGGACAAAGCGGCGGTGGGTCAGCATGCGCTGCTCGACGGCAAGTCTGAGGCGCTCGAAATCCAGATTGCCCTCGAACAGCATGATCCCGACAATCTGCATCAGATTGCTCGGGCGATCCATGCGCAGCCAGGCTGTGTCGACGTTGGAGATGCGCTCGCGTGAAGGCATCGGAAGCTCCGTAAGTATTCAGGTGACTATAATACCGTCGTTTCCCACACAATTTGGAGCAGCGACCATGAGCAAACTCAAGTCAGCCTTCGACGACGCCGTTGCCGATTCAAAGATGCTCGCCGAACGCCCCGATAACCAGACCCTGCTGCGGATCTACGGCCTTTTCAAACAGGCCAGCGAGGGAGATGCGACGGGGAAACGTCCGGGCTTCACCAACTTGGTCGGCCGCGCCAAGCACGATGCTTGGGCAGCCCTGCAAGGCACCTCGTCGGATACGGCGATGCAGGCTTACGTCGATCTGATCATGGAGCTGAAAGGCTAGGCGAAGCGCGCGTCGAAGTAGTCGTGGATTTCGTGCTCAAGTCCGCTCTTGAACGGTCTGAGCAAAAATCCGAGATGGATGTGGATCGTCACCTCGCCTCTGCCAAGCGTCAATTGCCCGTGGACGCCCATGCGCTCGAAATGCAGAACACCCTCCTCGTCCCATTCGTGCTCCAGATTGAATTCCTTTTCCAGGTCGGCGGCAACCAACTCGGCGGCCGCTCGCGCCTTTTTCGCAGTCAGGCGATGTTTCTTGGTGATCAGTATTTCGCTCATCTTCATAGTTTACAGCACTACTGTCCGGAGATGTCCGGGGTGATGAGTTTTAACTGCTTGAAAGAAAGCACATAAACGATGTTCGTAGGTGTTGCCGATTTCAATGTGTTGGAAACTAACGGATTTTTCCGGGGGTGGTTCAATGCATACAGGGAAGCTGGTATTCGCCCAAGTGATGGATCATCTGCCACTGCACACCTTCTGGCGCTGCGTGGCCAAGTACCCTGGCCGTTACCCGACGCTCACTTTCTCTCACCTCGATCAGTTTCTGTGCATGGCCTTCGCGCAACTGACCTACCGGGAAAGCCTGCGCGACATCGAGACCTGCCTGCGTGCCCACGAAGCCAAGCTCTATCATCTGGGCATTCGCGGCGGCATCGCCCGCAGTACCTTGGCGGACGCCAACGAGAACCGCGACTGGCGCATCTATCAGGATTTCGCCCTCAGCCTGATCCAGACGGCGCGCAAACTCTATGCCGAGGACAGCTTCGGCTTGGAATTGACGCATACAGTCTATGCCCTCGACTCGACCACGATCGACTTGTGCCTGGCGCTCTTTCCCTGGGCGCGTTTTCGCAAACGCAAAGGGGCTGTCAAACTCCATACGCTCCTCGATCTGCGGGGCAACATCCCGACTTTCATTCACATCTCGGACGGCAAGCTCCACGATGTCAATATCCTCGATCAGATCATTTTCGAGGCTGGCAGTTTCTACGTCATGGATCGGGGTTATATCGATTTCGCCCGACTCCACGCCCTGCATCTGACCCAAGCTTTCTTTGTCACGCGCGCCAAATCCAACCTTCAATACCGGCGGGTCTATTCGCATCCAGTCGACAAAACGACCGGTCTGCGTTGCGACCAAACCATCATGCTGACCGGGCCACGGCCCAGCCAGGGTTACCCAATCCATTTGCGTCGGGTGAAGTTCTACGATGCCAAGCACGACAAGTTGCTCGTTTTCCTCACCAACAATTTCGACCTTCCTGCCCTGACCATCGCCGAGTTGTACCGCTGTCGCTGGCAGGTGGAACTCTTTTTCAAATGGATCAAGCAGCATCTGCGAATCAAGGCATTCTTCGGGACTTCAGAGAACTCAGTCAAGACTCAGGTCTGGATCGCAATCGCCGTTTATGTGCTCGTCGCCATCCTCAAAAAACGGCTGAAATCCATGGCATCGCTCTACACAATCCTACAGATTCTGAGCCTGACTCTGTTCGAGAAAACACCAATCAATCAACTGATTACAAATATCAAATCCAATCAGGAGGAACCACAAATGACTAACCAATTGAATTTATTCACGAAAATCTCCGGACAGTAGTGAGTTTACAGATGAAGCGCCAAATCGAGAACAAGCCGGAGCAACTATTACGCTAAACCCTTGCTGCCCATCATCTCGTTGCAGGCGTCCCTGCTGACAGTTTCGGCTTTTTTCGGGCTGGAAATCTCGACTTCATCGTAAATACGCCTGATGATGATTTTGGCGATGTGCGCGCCGGCACTGCCATCCTCGACAAAGACTTTCATCGGCCGCCCCTTTTCGCGATCGTGGTAGTCCTGCACCGCGAAGTCGCGGACCCGCTCGTAGAAGCGTATCTTCCGGGCGTCCGGCATCCCATCGCCGTACTTGGCGGCATGGGCGGCACAATGCTGGTCAGGATCAGTAATCTGCAACCGGCAAGGGTCGGTATTCTCATTCCGCCGGCTCCTGAATCGAGGTGAGAATTGGCCAGGATATCCTGAACCTCCTGTTCCTTGAGGCCATTCACCACACCGACGGTGCCCTCCTCGCCATGCGGGCGATCGCCTTTGCGGTAGAGGTCAACCTGGCTCTTGAGGTAATTCGTGTATTGTCCGATCAGCATCGGGAACATGCCTATACCGTTTATTTTCGTTCTTTTCTCGATGTCGACCGCAAACTCCGCGCTGGAGACGAGCACGCCCGCAAGAAACAGTGGGAGAAATCTGGAGCGAATCGTGCAAGGGAACTCCTCAGTTCGATGCGGCGAATTGTCGCACCTCCTCGGTAATCGGCAATTGACACAAATCACGCATAATCCGCCCCATGTCCTTCATCTTCCGCGCCACCAAAGGCACCGACCAGATCGCCAACCTGCGCCGCCTGATCGCGGTTCGCTGGATCGCCCTGGTGCTAATGGCGGGACTGACCCTGCTAGTACCCGCGGCGCTCGCCATTCCGTTGCCGACATTGCCTCTTTTGGCGATCGTCGCCATCACCGCGCTCTTCAACGGCGTCACGCAGTGGCGGATCAGGCATGCCGAATCGGCAACGCTGCTCGAGCTGTTCAGCCAGATACTGGTCGATATCGCCACGCTCAGTAGCCTGGTTTTCTTCAGTGGCGGCGCCACCAACCCGCTGGTTTCCCTGCTGCTGCCGCCGGTGGCAATTGCCGCGCTGACCCTGCCGGTGCGCGGCGTCCTTGCCGTAGGCGTCGCAGCTGTTGCCGCCTATTCGGCGCTGATGGTCTTCTATGTGCCGCTGCCATTGAGCGACGCGAGCCGTGCCACGCGGCTTCACCTGCTCGGCATGTGGCTGACCTTCGCGGTGTCGGCGCTGATGATCGGCGGGTTCGTCGTACGCATGACCCGCCTGATCCGCGAGCGCGACGGCGAACTGGCCGCCGCCCGCGAACAGGCGCTGCGCGATGAGCGGATCATCGCTATCGGCACGCTCGCCGCCGGCGCCGCGCATGAACTCGGCACGCCGCTCGCCACCATGTCGCTGCTCGCCGGTGAACTCATCCACGACCCGCAATTGCCGGAAGCCGCGCGCGAAGACATCAGCCTGCTCCGCCAGCAGATCGTCGCCTGCAAGGAGATCATCACCGGTCTGTCGCGCCGGGCCGGCGCCGAGCGCCTCGAAAATCCCGGCATCCAGCCCGTCGACCGCTGGCTTGACGTTGTTCGCCAGCGCTGGCACGCTTTGCGCCCGCTGGTCCAGAGCCAGCTCGAAGTGACGGGCCCCCAGCCAGCACCAACCATGGTCGCCGATCCGCGCCTGGAACAGGCAATCCTCAATCTATTGAACAATGCTGCCAACGCATCAGCGGAGCGCATCGACATTCGCGTGAGCTGGATAGCGGAGCAAATCGTCATCGAGATCCACGATCGCGGCCCCGGCTTCCCGGCAGGCGTTCTGACGCAAGGCGGCCGGGTCGAGTTTCCCGCGCACGCGCATGGCAGCGGTATCGGCTTGATACTCACCCGCTCGGCAATCGAACAGACCGGTGGACGCCTCGTGTTGCTCAACCCATCCGCGGGCGGTGCCCTTGCCCGCCTCGAACTGACCAAGGGAACCTGATGCCCGACCCGACCCTCATCATCGATGACGACGCCACCTTCAACGCCATCCTCATCCGGACACTCGAACGACGAGGGCATAAGGCGCACGGCGCAACCAACACGATTTCCGCGCTCGCCTTGGCACGTGAAATCGTCCCCGCGCACGTGGTGCTCGACCTCAATATGAACGGCAGTTCAGGACTGCTGCTGATCCCGCAACTGCTGGCCATCAATCCCGACTGCCGCATCGTCGTGCTGACCGGGTACGCGAGTATCGCCACGGCTGTCGACGCGATCAAGCTGGGCGCCGTTCAGTATCTGGCCAAGCCGGTCGAGATCGAGGCCATCCTGGCCGCCTTCGAAAGCGATGACGAGCCAGACCCCGACCTGATTGCGCCGGAAGAACCGCTTTCGGTAGACCGGCTCGAATGGGAACACATACAGCGCATCCTCAACGAAAACGACGGCAACATTTCGGCCACCGCCCGGGCGCTCAAGATGCACCGCCGCACGCTGCAGCGCAAGCTCTCGAAACGACCGGTCCGTACCTGAGTCCGACGTGGCTCAGCTTGGGGTGATTCCCCCGGGAGGAGATGCCTGGCGGGAGTTCGGCCGTTGCTCAGGATTATTGATGTGAATTGCGGACGCGCTCACGCCGCCTGCTTTCCGCTCTTCTTGAGTTCAGCCAGGAACTCGGCGAAGCTCACTTCGCGAACCTTGGTGTCGACCAGCGTGTCACGCAGCAAGAAACCGGGCGCGGCCCGCTCGTCGGTACGGTTATGCACATCGCTGCCCGGAGAGACGCCGGACGATGAAATCGCTTTTCTGGGGGTGGTTGTCATGGTTCGAGACCTCATGTTGAGCCGTTGAACCCATGATGCCTTTTCGTCCCGGAACTGTCCGTGAACGAATTCACGCCGTCCCGCAAATAGTGATCATTGCCCTGGAGCCCGGAAGGCCACAGCCCGGCGGAGAATTCGCGGCGCCAACGGAACCCGCAGTCGACGCCCCGAAACACCCGTAAATCAATGCTGCTTCTGCTGCACCGGCGCCGGCGCAGGCGAAGGCCGCACCACCCTGGCATCGACCTGCTTACTGCTGCCGTCGTCGAAGGTCAGCGTGATCGGCACCGTATCACCCTCCTTCATCGGCACCTTGAGGTCGATCATCATCACGTGTAGACCACCGGGCTTGAGCACCGCCTCGCCCTTCGCCTTGATTTCGATTGCCGGAATCGGGCGCATCTTCATGACCCCACCTTCATTGACATAGGTGTGCAGCTCTGTTGCCTTCGATACCGGGTTGTCGGCCTTGACCACCCTGACGTCCTTGTCCCCAGCATTCCTGATCACCATGAAGGCGCCGGTCGCCGGGGCGCTGGGCGGCGCCAGGCGGACATAGGGATCCTGCACCGAAACATTGTCCGCGGCGCCGGCCAGGACGCCGGCGGAAAGCAGCAGGCCAGCAGCCACAACAGATAGCTGTTTCATGATGTTTGCTCTCCTTCAGGATTGATTAAGATGCTTGCGGATGATGGCTGCCACATGGTCGGGGGCTGTCGCGTAGGCAAACTTACCCACCAGCCTACCGTCGGCGGCGATGACTTAGGTATCCGCAGAATAGTCGACAGCGTAACCGTCGCCAGCCGTCGCGACCTTCTGTTCGACGTAGACGATGCCATAGCGCTTCGCCACTATGGCGATCTCCTCCGGCGCTCCGGTCACGCCGCTGATGACCGGATGCAAGAACCGGGCATACTCCTTGGGCTTTTCCGACGTGTCGCGTTTCGGATCGACTAAAACGAGGATCATGGCGACCCGCGCCAGTTCGTCCGGCTTCAGTTCCTTCAGCCCGTCGGCGGCAACGGCGAGCGAAGTCGAACAGATGTCGGGGCAGTAGGTATAACCGAAGTAGAGCAGGACCACCTTGCCCCGGAAATCCCTGAGCGAAACCGGGCCGTCCGCCGACTGTAGCGTGAAGTCGCCACCTTCGGCCAAGGCCGTCTACGGCAACGGCAACGGCGAATCCGGAAGGTCCGGATGCCGGAAAAAAGCCAGCGCGAGCACCAGGGCCGCCACCAGGCCGGCAATCACCGAAAGAATGCGTTCGGACATCCTATTCGTGGCGCCCTGAGCTGAAGCGATAGGGAATCGCGATGCGCTCGCCGCCGCTTTCGATCAGGACGGTCACCTGCCAGTCCATGGCGCCGGTGATGCACACCGGCAGCATCACCTGACCGGCGAAGCGTCCATCACCGTGCGCCGTGAGTTCGGGCCGGTTCAGTCCCATGTTCATGTCGATGCCGGCAAAATCGACCTCGACCCGCGTCGGTACGAAGCCAGTGGTCGTCACCCGCACCTCGAAGGGCTTGACCATCGGTATTGGTCGCGTCCCCATCGACAACTCGACGCCACCACCCGAAGGCAGCTTCACCATGCACGCCTGATGCTGAAGATTGCAGGCCGGATCCGGCTGGATCACGACATCGGCCCGGGGGAGCAGCAATGGCGAGAGCTTGTAGCCGACGACAACGACGAGGGCAATCAGCAGGATGCCGATCACGTCTATCAGTATTTTCTTGTTCACCAGTCTGGTCCTGGCCTGACGGCCGGAGATGAGGCAGGGTTTTCCTTCATCAAGCGCGAGCGAAATGAGCAGAGATCGGGTTTTTAGCATGGCAGGAGGCATACAGTGTGCGTCATAGTGTCGCAGCGGCATTATGTCGCAGCCGACGATCGAGGGTAGCGACTATATTCAGTCTACGCTGGCTGGCACGGATATTGATATGGGTAGCATTGCTACATTCGCTACTCAGCGACCCTAACTGACCCCAACAAGCCAATCAACAATAGGCATAGCCCGAACCAAGGAAATGGTATGGACGCCTCCCACCCCGTGAGCGCTGAACACGAGTTACCCACGGCGCCAGTCGCCTCTGGAGATAGAAGGACCGCCGGTGCCCGGCGCCGTGGATAACCCTGCGGTGGTAACGCGTTGAGAGATGGACCCTCGCGGGCCGACGGCATCGAAGTACCCAAGGTGGAAGATACGAAGATCTTCACAGGCAAACCGGAGGGTCCGAAATGAAGGATAGCAAACCCGTAGTCGGCGTGGATATCGCCAAGAGGGTGTTTCAGTTGCACTGGATCGACACGGGGACTGGAGAAATCGTGAGTTTGCAGCTCAAGCGCGAGAAATTCCTGGCGCACTTTACCAACCGGGCGTCCTGCCTGATCGGCATGGAAGCCTGCGGCGGCGCACAGCACTGGGCGAGGAAACTCGTCGCGATGGGCCACCAGGTCAAGCTCATGCCCGCCAAGGCAGTACGCCCCTTTGTCGGCGGCAACAAGAGCGACGCGCACGATGCCCGGACCATCTGGACGGCGGTGCAGCAGCCGGGTGTCAAGGCGGTGGCGGTCAAGACCGAGGAGCAGCAAGCGATTCTGGCTCTGCACCGCATGCGCCAACAGTTGGTGAAGTTTCGCACGGCGCAGATCAATGGTTTGCGCGGGCTGCTGACGGAATATGGCGAAGTGATGGCACAAGGCAAGGCCGGCATCAGGAAAGGTCTGGCTGAAGCATTGCAGCGACTGGCGGATCGGCTGCCGGCGATGGTCATTGACACCTTGCGCGAGCAGTGGGAACGGATCGGCAAGCTCGACGAACAGGTCGGCGAGATTGAGCAGCGGCTAAAGGTCTGGCACAAAAAAACATGGCCTGCCAGCGTATTGCCGACATTCCCGGCGTGGGCCTGCTCACCGCGACGGCAGCGGTGGCCACGATGGGGGAGGCCAAGGCCTTCAAGTCCGGCCGTGAATTTGCTGCCTGGCTCGGCCTGGTTCCTCGACAAACCGGCACCGGCGGGCGAATACGGCTCTTGGGCATCAGCAAGCGCGGTGATACCTACCTGCGCACGCTGTTGATCCACGGCGCACGCTCGGTGCTGACACACGTCAAGGAGATGGAACCGTGGATCACGGAACTGTGCCGACGCCGGCCACTGAATGTGGCGATGGTGGCCTTGGCCAACAAGATGGCACGCACGATCTGGGCCCTGCTGGCCCATGAGCGGACGTACCAAAAAAGGTTTGTGAGTCAGCCCGCGTAGGGCCGGCGCACAACGTTGCATCAACCACTTTGATGAAAGGAGTGGCCGCCGTAAAGGTTGCGAAGGTACGAAAAAGTGTGATGGCAAACAGGTCAGACCGTGACCCGCCAAGCCTGTATGGTTTCTTGGACCTCGAGTCCTTCAAGGAAATGAGGCGTGGGTCAACGGATTCCATCAGGGCCAGCAGATATCTACCTGCATCACAGGCCGCATATAAAACTGCAGCCTATCTGTCCCAACACACCAATTCGTCCTTGCAAACGGGAGGCGTCCATATAAAAACCATGCAAATCGCTGTTACCAGCCAGAATCGCAAGACAATCACCGAACATGCCGGCCAATGCCGGAAGTTCTGGATTTATGACGTTGAACAAGGTGGGGTCGTCGGCAAACGTCTGGTCGAGCTATCCAAAGAGCAGAGCTTCCATGCCAGCCATCACCAGTTGACCGCGCCGCTCGCCGGAATCAATGTGCTGATCACTGCCAGCATGGGTTCCGGCTTGCATCAGCGCCTGACGCAAAGCGGCATCCTGCCGTTCGTCACGCAGGAAAACGATCCGGATACGGCAGTCAGCGCCCTTCTGGCAAACAAGCTCGAGAATATGCCGATTGCCCCTGACCATCACTGCCATGGTCATGGTCATAACCACGAACACACCGAACACTGAACCGACTTTTGCCTGGAGTAACGCATGAAACAAATTATGTTGCAGGAGAAATATCCGCTGTTCGTCACCGAAATCGACAAGCGCGAAACCGATCTGAAATCCGTCGATGCGCTGATCGATTATTACAAGGCCAGGATCGCCGAGAATCCGAAGGTGAAATTCATCGGTGTTTTCGATCACTACGCCCATACCAGAGCGATCGATGGCGATATCGCGCCGGGCATCACGGCAGCGGTCGATATCATCTTCTGTTTCGGATTCGCCATTCCTTCGGCGCAGATGCTGGCCTTGCGCCCGCGTTCGATCGGCATCGCCGACATGGGCGACAAGTTCATCATCAGCTTCATGGAAGCTCCGATGCAACCCGCCAACGAGGCCATGGAAGCGTGGACCCGCGGGCTGCGCAAAAACTGACGGAGCGCAATCGACAAAGCCCCGGCACATTACTGACCGGGGCTTTTCTGCATCCATTTTTCAGCCGGAATTCGCTGTCGACCGCAGCATTCGCCAAACTTGGCAACGGCTGGCGCCGGCGGCTACGCCTTGAACAATCCAGCGGGCAAGCCATCCGGATCGGGGAATTTCTGGGCGATTTCCTTCAACGCGGTTTGCAGCATTTCCTCAACGACCGGGTGATAGAACGGCAACTGCAGCAGGCTCTGCGCCGTCTCGCCCCGCTGAATGGCCCAGGCCAGCAAATGTGCCAGATGTTCGCCGCCGGTCGCCACCATTGCGGCGCCGAGCAGCTTGCCGTCGCGCGCGTCGGCGTAGATACGCAGCAGGCTGTCCTCGCTGCCGAGAATCTTCGCCCGCCCATTGCTGTCGCCGCCGGCGCTGCCAATCACGATGACCTGCGGGTCGAGCTGGTCAAAACGGGCGCCAACACTGGTCACGTCCGGATCCGAAAAGGCGATGCCGATCGCCACCTTGCGCCCGAACCGGGTGGCTTGCGGCCGTGCCGCGTTATAACCGGCGATGACGCCCTGGTCGGCCGCTTCGTGCATCAGCGGCCGGTCGCCGTTGGCGTCACCGGCGATGAAGATCGGCAAGTTGCCGACCTGCAGCGTCGCCGGATCGAATTCCGGCAAGCCGTGCGCGTCGACCGCAACGCCGGCCGCTGCGAGGTTAAGGCTGTCGACATTGGGGCGCCGGCCGAGCGCGGCGAGCAGCAGATCGACCTTCGCTTCGCGCTCACCGGAGCGCATCAGCACGCCGTCGACGGCTGGCGCGACGGTTGCCGCAGCACCGAGCCAGAGGGTCATTTCCTTGCCGAAACAGGCAATCGCCCGCTCGCCGATCTGCGGATCGACGATGCCAGCCACCGCGTTCGCGACATCGGCGCCGGTCACTTCGACACCCAGGCGCGCCAGGGCCAGGCCCATTTCGAGGCCGATCGCCCCGAGACCGAGGATGCCGACGCGCTTCGGCAAAGCCGGCAAATCGAAAAGCTGGTCGGTCGTCACCGTCCGTTCGGCCACCGCATCCAGCCATTTCGGCACCACCGGGCTGGAACCGGTGGCGATCACTACGCTACCGGCGCGGACGATCTGGCTTTCGTCGCCGAGGATCACCTCGAGGACGCCCGGCTCAAGGAAACGGGCCGGCCCCTCGAGCAGAAATTCGCCGGCCAGCGCCCGTGCGGCCTTGGCCGGACGGCTGGCAAACTGATCGCGCATCTTGCGCAGCGCGGCCCAGGCTTGTGCGGTATCGAGCGTCAGCGATTTAACGCCGGCCCCGCCGATGGCGGCAAATTCCTTGCGTGCCGCCCACAAGGCGGCCGTGTGCAGCGCAACCTTCGACGGCATGCAGCCGACCCGGGCACAAGTCGTGCCCAGCGGCCCGCGATCGATCAGCACGAAGGAGCGGCCGGCCGCGCGAACTTCCCGCATGGCGTACATGCCGGCACTGCCGGCACCGATGATGGCGACGTCGATCGAGATTTCTGGCTTCATAGCAAAAGTCTTTCGGTGGCAGCGAGGATTGGCCCTCGCGAGGCTTTAAATATAAGCCGTTTACTATAAGCGGCTGCCCATGGAGAACATATCATTGAACTGTTCGTTGATGGCAACTTCAAGCACAGAGGCGTATGATGGAAATGTAACTTGTTGTTGCAATTCAGTTTCCATGCGCAAAACAATCCTTTTGCTACTTCTGTTCGTCCTATCTGGCGTCGGGCAGGCTGCCGCACCACAATGGACAACGCTGGATGACCAGGGGCAAACCGAGGTTCATCTCTATCTCTTCTGGTCCCTGAACTGCCCCCACTGCCTCGAAGCCCGCCCGCAGATTCTTGATCTGGCCCGGAAGCACCCGTGGATTCGCGTGCATGACCATGAACTGAGCGAAAATCGGGAAAGCGTCAGGCGCTTCGTCGAGCTTGCCGAACAACTCGGGGCTGAAGCGCAGGCCGTACCGACCCTGATTTACTGCGGACAGATGGAAGTCGGCTGGGATGATCGGCCGGGCGCGTCCAGCGAGTTTCTCGCCCGCCTGGAAAATTGCCACAATGGCGCCGGCACCAATACCGCCATGCTCGCGCCCACTCAGCTGCGCCTACCGTTGCTCGGCGAAATCGATGCGGCCAGCCTTTCGCTGCCGGTGCTGACCCTCCTGGTCGCCGGTCTTGACGCTTTCAACCCGTGTGCCTTTTTCGTCCTGCTCTTCCTGCTTTCGCTCCTGGTCCATCAACACAACCGGCGCCGCATGTTCATCATCGGCGGTGTTTTCGTCGCATTTTCCGGACTGATGTACTTCGCCTTCATGGCGGCCTGGCTGAACCTCTTCCTGGTCATCGGCAGCCTGCCCTGGGTCACGGCCGGCGCCGGCCTGCTGGCCGTGACCATGGGTGCGGTCAACGTCAAGGATTTCTACTTTTTTCACCAGGGTGCCACGCTGTCGATCACGGACGGCGGCAAGGCCGACATCTTCCAGCGTGCCCGGCGCATACTGAGCGCCGGCAAGCTGCCCACCATGCTGGTGACGACGATCCTGCTAGCGATCGCCGCCAACTTCTATGAACTGCTGTGCACCGCCGGCTTTCCGATGGTCTATACCCGTCTGCTGACGTTGCAGGAAGCCGACGGCGCTCGCCATTATCTGTATCTCGTGCTGTACAACGTGATTTATGTACTGCCGCTGCTCTTCATCGTGCTGGCCTTCGTCCGCAGCATGGGCGCCCGCAAGCTGAGCGAGCGCGAGGGGCGGCTGTTGAAACTGCTTTCCGGGCTGATGATGCTCGGCCTCGGCGTCCTTCTTCTGCTCGCCCCGGAAAAATTGAGTAACGTCGCCATTGCGGCCGCCCTGCCGGTCGCCGCCCTGGCACTAACTTGGCTGGTCGCCCGCCTGACGCGAACCTGAATGCCGTGCACGACCAGAACGCGGAACAATTCGCCCGGATTTGTTTTGCGGCAATTCCCCTTTCGTGGCAATGAGCTACCCTGAAGCTTGCACTCTTCATGAACAGAAAGAACTGACGATGTCCAACAACGCCCCCCACATAGCCATCCTCGGTGCCGGATTTGCCGCTCTCAGCGCGGTTCGTGAACTACGCCGCCGGCTACCGCAGGCCAAAATCTCGCTGCTTGCGCCAAGTGCCGAATTCGTTTACTTGCCAAGCCTCATCTGGATTCCGCCTGGCATTCGCCAAGGTAGCGACCTGATCATCCCGCTCCGCAAATTTATCGAGAAACATCGCGTCGATTATCGTCAATGCACCGTTCAAGGCCTGGCCAACGGCGGGCGCACGGTGCTGACCGACCACGGCGAAATTGAAAACGAAGCCTTGATCATCGCCACCGGCGGCCGCTTCCTCAAAGGCATGCCCGGTATCGAACATGCGCTGACGCTGTGCGAGGGCGTTGCCGCCGCCGAGCGCATCCGCGACCGCCTGAACGAAATGGACGGCGGTCATGTCGCCTTCGGTTTCGGCGGCAATCCGAAGGAGCCTTCGGCAATGCGCGGCGGACCAATGTTCGAACTGCTGTTCGGCGTCGAAACCTGGCTGCGCCAGCAAGGCAAGCGCGACAAGTTCAAACTGATTTTTTTCAATGCCGCAGCCGAACCGGGCAAGCGCCTGGGCGAAAAGGCGGTCAAGAACCTGCTCATCGAAATGCAGCGACGTGGAGTCGCCACCCATCTTGGCGAAAAGATTCTCGGCTTCGACGAACGCTCGTTAAAGACCGAAAATGCTACCTTGCCGGCTGACCTGATCCTCTTCATGCCCGGCCTGACCGGCCCCGCTTGGGCGGCACAATCGGGCATCGAACTGTCGTCCGGCGGCTTCTTCCCGGCCGATGAATATTGCGCCGTCAAAGGCTGCGACAAGGTATTCGTCGCCGGCGATGCCGGCAGCTACCCCGGCCCCGACTGGCTGCCCAAGCAGGCGCACATGGCCGACCTGCAAGCCAGGGCGGCGGCGGAAAATCTGGTAATGGTGCTGGCCGGCAAACCGCCGGTCGCCAAGCCGCGCCCGGAACTGATCTGCATCGTCGACAGCGTCGATTCCGGCATGCTGGTCTACCGTGACCCAAAGCGCAGCCTGATGCTGCCGTCTTCCAAGGTATTCCACTGGGCCAAACGTTATTTCGAAACGCATTACCTGCGTACTTTTCGCTGATCGGAAAATTGTCGCCAATGCGCTTGTTTGCACGAAATCAAAAAAAGACACCGATCGGAATGCTTGCCCTGATTGCAGCACTTTCCTGCACAAGCGCTGCGGCCAACGAAATTCCGCAGAGCACGATCATCCGCTTCAACACCGTCTGCGCCAATTGCCATGAAGGTTAGTCCAGCGGTCGAATGAGATTTCAATCGGGTACAGCCGCAGCACGTCAGCACATGCAGCACTATCTGGGGCCAATTGTCGACGCGGACGTTGCGGCCTTTTTCGATCTGCTGCGTTACACCAAGGAAAAGTGTGCCCACTACCCGCAGCCTAGCCCGATACCCGCCAGCGGCATGTGGACGGCCGCTGACCTGAAGGAATGGCGGAATCCCGATAACGGCGCCTATTTCATCGCTCTGGGCCATCTCGCGCCGGGCGACTATCGTTTGCAACTTTCCTTCGCTCCCCATGCCGAGGGACAGCTAAAAATCACCGACCAGCATTTCGAAGCGCTCGTTGAAGCCTCCCTCTCGCTGTAGGCCGGGCAGGAAATGATCTCCACCGTAATGACCGGCGCCCACTAGCTGACCCTGCACAGCCAGACAGAGCTGACCGGTATGACCCTGCGCACCACCACGCGATAGGGAACCTAGGGCGTGTTGACAATCACGTGAGCCAGATGAAAGCTGCGGCGAGGGCGACGAAGGAAGCGAAGCGTTCGGCGAGTTTGTCATAGCGCGTGGCGATGCGTCGGAACTGCTTGATCCGGCAGAAGAAGCGTTCTACCAGGTTGCGATTTTTGTAAAGGTGCTGATCGAAACTACGCTGGACAATACGATTGCTTTTGGGAGGGATGACCGCTTGAATCTCATTCGCAGCAAGATGCTCGATGATCGCGTCTGTGTCGTAGGCTTTGTCCGCACTCAGCGAGTCGGGCAACAGATCGCCCAACAGGGGCAGCGCTTTCGTCTCACCGGCTTCTCCACCGGTGAGACGAAAGCGGGCGAGTGACCCCAAGCCTTCAACCAGGGCGTGAATCTTGGTGCTCAGTCCGCCCCGTGATCGCCCAAGCGCCTGGCCACCGTTTTTTTTGGTGCACCGGCGGCATGTTGATGGGCGCGAACGATGGTGCTGTCGATGAACACCTCTTCGAAATCTGCGTCCTGCGCCAACTGGGTGAAGATGCGATGCCAGACACCACGCCGCGACCAGCGAGCAAATCGTTGATAGACACTATTCCACGGCCCGAATGGGCATGGCAGGTCACGCCACGGACTACCCGTGCGAGCAATCCACAAAACCGCTTCAACGAACTGTCGATTATCGGCCACCGTGCACCCCAATCCTCTTGACTTAGCGCGTTTGCATATTTTACAGCCGCCGCGATAAGCCGGCCATATCGGGGTAGAATTGGGTCTCGTAACGGATTGATATTTATAGGTTAAATATGCCGTCCTAAATATGTCAATGTGCTTTTCAGGCTTGCGGACTTCATTCAGAGCACAGCCTTTCGCGAAGCGGCTCGCCGTGATTCCCGGAATTTCACGCGCAGCCGTGGATTGCCCTTCACCGATCTGATCGCTTTCCTGCTCAGCGGTGTGCGTGGGGCCGTGCAGGGCGAACTCGATGCGTTCTTCACGCTGCTGGCGCGGCGAACCCGCTTGTCTCGGGTGGTGACCGCCAGTGCGTTCTCGAAGGCGCGTAGCCGCCTCTATGCGAATGTCTTCGATCCGCTCAACACAGAGTTGCTGCGGCTGGTCGATGAAGCCCTTCCCGGTCAGCCGCTCTGGCAGGGATTGCGGGTTCTGGCCGCCGATGCCTCCCAAGGTTCGCTTGACCTTGCTCAACGCGGAGGGCAAGCGGTGTGTGCGCGAGGCGACGCTGTTCGGCTTGTTTCGTCCGGGCATCGAGTTGTTCGATTCGCTGATCCTGCACAGCCCCCTGGTTGGTGAGCGGCAGATGCTGTTCGAGCGCCTGGACCGGATTGACCGCCACGACATGCTGCTGCTCGACCGCGGTTACCCGGGCGCGTGGCTGGTGGCCGCCTTGCTGTATCGGGAGATTCCCTTTTGCATGCGCTGCGATTCGTCGTCGACCTTTGCCGCCATCACGCAGTTCATGCGCTCCGGCCAGGACGACACCGTGGTGACCCTGCCACCGCCGAATTGCCGGGATGCCGTCGATTATGAGTGTCCCCGCCAGGCCTCGACCGTACGCCTGATCCGCCAAGTGACACCCGCCGGTAAGGTGCGCGTGCTCATGACGTCCTTGCTCGACAGTGCGCAGTATCCGGCGCCTGCATTCGCAGATCTCTATCATCGGCGCTGGCGCATCGAAGAGGCCTTCAAGCGCCTCAAGCATCGCCTGTCGCTTGAGCATACGTCTGGCTTGACCTGGCTCGCGGCCTGTCAGGACGTCGGCGCCAAGATGCTCTGCGACAACCTCAATGCGCTGGCGGTCTATCTGGCCACGGAGCACCTCATCGCCCCAGATTCGCCGTGGCGTATCAATCGCACCTTGGCTTTCTCGCATCTGCGCCGCCTGCTGCCCCAAGTGCTCACCGGCCGCCTTCGCTTGACCTCGCGCATCGTCGCCGCACTGTTCTCCGAGATTGTCCTGAACCTTCAAAAATTCATCCCCAACCGAAACCGACCGCGACCTATTCGACCCAAGCCACACAAGTCTCATGCCTACAAAACCGCTCCATGACAAGATGCTAAGTCACGAGGATTGCCGTGCACCCCGGGTCGCTGGCTTTACCCGGCAACAGGGACGCTATCCGCTCAAACTGATCATCACGCAACCACAAACGTACCATCATCCTGACGCCACCCAAAAGTCAGGATATGACCATATATCGACCTCTGTGAACATAGATGGTCGCCCCTCGTTTGCCAAGCCTTCAGTCAGTGACGTTCAACAGGTGGAGATTGCAGCCATAGATCCGGACTTTGATCGAGGCCACGGCCTCTGTCCCTGATGGAATATGCAGATCGGTCGCTCAACAGCCCCCTCTACTCGAAGTACGAAGTTCACATCAGCATTCACCGATCCCGCTCTGACCAGAGCCGGCCCCAGAAATTCGGACAGAGGGATAAGTGATAGCCTTGCTCAATCACAGGCCGGATAGCGGCCGAAATGAGGAGCAAGAAGATGACGAGAAGGAAGCGGCGGAATCACTCGCCGGAGTTCAAGGCGAAGGTGGCGATGGCGGCCATCAAGGGCGACAAGACGCTGGCCGAGATGGCGCAGCAGTTCGATGTTCACCCCAACCAGATTACCGACTGGAAGACACAGTTGATGGAGCGTTCGTCAGTCGTGTTTGGCGACACGGCCGCCAAGGAGAAAGGCCCGGACATTCTGGCCATGGAAGCAAAGATTGGTCGCCTGAGTCTGGAAAATGATTTTTTAGAAGGCGCGCTCACCAAGGCGGGACTGCTGAGCGCAAGACGATGATTGACCGCAGCCACACCCTGCCGGTAGTCCGGCAATGCCGGATTCTCGGGCTTGCCCGGTCGACCGCCTACTACACCCCGGAACCTGTCTCGTCCGCCGATCTGGCGCTGATGCGCCGCATTGATGAATTGCATCTGGAGCACCCGTTCGCTGGCAGCCGGATGCTGCGCGACCTGCTGCGCCTGGAAGGCCATTCCATCGGCCGCAAGCACGTGCGCACGCTGATGAAAAAGATGGGGATCGAAGCACTTTACCGGAAACCGAACCTTTCCAAACGGCATGATGCCCACCTGATCCATCCCTATCTGCTCAGGGACCTGGTCATCGACCGCCCCAATCAGGTTTGGGCCACCGACATCACGTACATTCCGATGCGCCGGGGCTTCGTCTATCTGGTCGCCGTTATCGACTGGTGCAGCCGGAAAGTCCTCTCCTGGCGGTTATCCAACACGCTGACTACGGATTTCTGTCTGGAGGCGGTCAGCGAAGCCATCTTGCATTTCGGCAAGCCGGATATCTTCAACACCGATCAGGGTAGCCAGTTCACCAGCAGCGATTTCACCGGGTTGCTGAAGGATAACGGAATCCGGATCAGCATGGATGGCAAGGGCTGCTGGCGTGACAACGTCTTTGTCGAACGACTCTGGAAAAGCGTCAAGTACGAGGAGGTCTATCTCAAGGCTTACGACACGGTGGCCGATGCCAAGGCCAACCTGGGGCGCTACCTGGATTTCTACAACGCCCGCCGACCGCATCAAACCCTTGACGGTAAAACGCCGGATACGGTCTACGTCGAAAACCTGCCAAAAGAGACGGTCGCAGCATGACCACCGCGTTACCCACCGCGCCGTCAGCCTACGGTCTAAACGGACCTTCGGCCGCCGTCACCGTGGATAACGCTACCCCGCAGGGCTCCACCTATCTCCGTGGAAAAACTGTCCAAACAAACGGGACCAGCTCTACCTACCTTGTCTCGCCATCACGTCATGATTGCTTGTGCAATCGGTGGCTCTCCTTGAAGTTTGCTGCCGTTGTATTGCTACCTTGCAGGGTTATCCACGGGGCCGATGGCCGAAGGTCCTTTTATTCCATTTCCACACCAATTAAGCAATAATAAGTGCATCTCAATGAGATCTGAGGTGTGGCATGGGAAGGCCGTTCAAGGGAGAGGGGTCGGTAGCGGAGGCGCTGAAGATTGTCAAAGAAGCCAAGAGTGTGGAACAACTGCGCCAGGCCCAAGCGGTTGTTCTGCCGTTGTGCTACGGTTTGAATCTTGAGCAGACCGCCGCGGTGATCGGCGTTTCGCTCAGTTGGGTCTCACGATTACGCAACGCGTTTCTGGCTGGACATCGGGTAGGCGGTGAATCGGAACCTGCACGAGGCGGACGCCACCGGGAGAATTTCACCCGAGCGCAAGAAGCCGAACTGTTGAAACCCTTTTTCGACCAAGCGGCCAAGGGCGGTATATTGGTCGTCAGTCAGATCAAGCCGGCCCTGGAGAAAGCGCTGGGACGCCCGATGGCGCTGTCCTCCGCCTACAACGTGCTACATCGCAACGGTTGGCGCAAGCTGGCGCCAGACAAGCGACATCCGCAAAGTGATCCGACCGCGCAGGAGGCGTGGAAAAAAAACTCCCCGACACCCTTGCCGAACTCCGGAGAGATTTCGCTCAAGGAACCCCGATCCGTCTGATGTTTCAGGACGAAGCGCGCTTCGGGCGCATCAACGATGTGCGTCGTGCCTGGGCGCCCCAACCCATTCGACCGTTGTGCCGGGCCATGCTCACCCACGAATACACCTACGCCTACGCGGCCGTCGATGTGGATACGGGCGCGCTTGACTCGCTGATCTTGCTGCACGTCAATACGCCGTGCATGCAGCTATTCCTCGACGAAGTGGCGGCACGCCATCCGATGGATCGGATCGTCATGGTCCTTGACGGTGCGGGCTGGCATGCCAGCCAAGCACTCAGAACACCCGAAAACATACACCTGCTACCGTTGCCTCCCTATGCCCCTGAACTCAACCCGGTCGAGCATCTCTGGGATGAACTGCGCGAGAAGTTCTTCCACAACCTGGCCTTCGATAGCATCGATGCACTTGAAGATCAACTCGAATCGAGCCTCAAAACCCTTGAATCAGAGCACCAGCGTGTCCGCTCAATCGTACACTGGCCGTGGATAGTTAATGCATTAACGAATTAGAAATGGAATTAGACCGTAGGGCAGCGGCACGGTGGATAACCCGTATTCATGCCGCCGATCCATAGCAGGGTTCGTAGTCTCGCTCGTGGGCCAAGAGTGCCCAAATAATTCGAGCGTTCTTGTTGACCTGTGCCACCGCAGCCACGTTTTTGTGACGTCGCCCCATAACCTCTGCGAGCCAACTCCCGGTATAGGCTGCTTTGCGCTCGGCAACACGGATTACGGCTCGAGCTCCGTGGATCAGCAGGGTCCGCAGATACGTGTCGCCACGTTTGCTGATGCCCAACAGTGTTTGCTTGCCGCCGCTGGAATTCTGTCGTGGCACCAGCCCCAACCAAGCCGCCAGTTGTCGGCCATTCTCAAAGTTCCGCGCATTGCCGATCGATGCCACCAGGGCGCTTGCCGTGATCGGACCAATGCCGGGAATCTGCGCTAACTTTCTACTCGCCACGCTCTCCCGGTGCCACGCTTGGATTTGTATTTCCAACTCATGAACCTGCCGGTCCAACTCTTTGAGGTGGTCACCAAGGCGTGCAAGTAGTTGGCGAAACATGCCTGGCAACCCATTCTCACCATCCTCCAGAACCTCAGGTACGTTGTTTGTCAAGATAGTTGTCACGTTACTTAAGCGGCCTTTTTTAGTTTGTTATCCTGTTGTCGTATTGGGTTGAGGTACACGATTGCGGGGCGATCCCAGTTTCGGATAGGGCCGCGCCAGCGCTCCGGCTTGGCGGCTTTGGCCTCAGCGTAGAGCGCTTCGCGCGCTTGCAGGACGGCAATATCGGTGCCCTGGTGTCGTTGGGCCGGGGTGACGAATTTGAGTGCCGAGTGCCGGTGCGTGGTGTTGTACCAGCGCACGAATTTCATCACCCAGTGGCGCACTTCATCAAGGGTCTTGAATCCCTTGCCTGGATAGCCGGGTCGGTACTTGAGGGTGCGGAAGAAGGCTTCCGCCTGGGCATTATCATCGGATACGCCGGGACGGCTGAAGGACGGTGCGATGCCGAGCTTCTGCAAGGTTGTCAGCATTGTGGCACCCTTCATGGGACTGCCGTTGTCAGCGTGCAGCACCAGCGGTGTCATCCCCCGGCCTTCAGCCAGACTGGCTTTACGGATGACCCCAGACGCCCGTTCGGCGGTCTCTTCCTCATACACTTCCCAACCCACTACCTTGCGCGAGAACAGGTCGAGCATCAGGTAGAGGTAGAAGTAGGTGCCCGCAAGCGGCCCCGGCAACCAGGTGATATCCCACACCCATACCTGGTTCGCGGCACTGGCCTGATGACGCTTGGGTTCGCTATGACTTGGCGCGGCGGCGCGACCTCGGTGATGTTGGAGGTCATGGGCCTTGAGGACCCGGTAGAAGGTGGATTCGCTGGCCAGGTAGAGGCCTTGATCTGCCAGCATGGGCACGATCTGCGAGGGCGGCAGGCTGGCAAACTCGGGCTGGCAGGACACCGCCACCAAGTGCTGCCGCTCGTCCTTGCTCAGCGCATTGGCCGGCGTCGGACGGGCGGCGTCAGGGCGCTGGTCAGCCTTCACCTCACCCTGGACTTCTGTCCAGCGCCGGTAGGTGCGGGAGCTCAGATTCAGTTCGGCACAGGCCCGAAACAGCCGAGCGCCACTCGCTACCGCTTCGTCGATCAGCGTTACCGCGTCGCGGCGATCTTGGGTGCCGATCATTCGTCCTCTTCCCCCCAGATCGCCGCGGCTTTTTTTCTCAGAATCAATAGCGCCGCCGTTTCCGCCAAGGCCCGGTCCTTGCGACCCAGATCACGCTCCAACTCACGAATGCGCAGCCGGTCTGCCTTCGCCGAGTCTGCCTTTATGCCGCCTGCAGGCGGCATAAAGGCAGACTCGCACACCTCCCGCCACTCCCGTACCTGCGCCACAAACAAACCCCGCGCACGGCAGTATTCGCCCAACTCCGCTTCCGCTAGCGGTGCCGTTTCCAGCACCACCGCAAACTTTGCAGGCCCGGCCCACTGCTCGGCGTTGCGCCCGTCACCCGGCACCGCAACCCCGGCTTCCAGGGCAACCCGCCGCCACGCATACAGTGTCGCTTCTGTTACGTTGAACGCCCGCGCCAACACCGACACCGTCTCATTCCCCGGCGCCATCATTCGCGACAATACTTTCTGCTTCAGTTCCTTCGGATATCTCACGTCATCCTCTTCCTCGCCCCTGCTGTTCTGGTCTGAAGTCTAAATCAGACCAAAGGGACAACTATCCTGACACAGTGGGGGTAGGCGCTTACCGATGTACCCAATGCCTTGTGGGATGATGATGCCGTATTCGGCCAGCAGACCACGAATCTGGTTGGCCTGAGCTGTTCTCGCCTTGACGAAGCCTTGGCGGGCGCGATGCAGTGCCAGAACGGCCTGCTGCTCGCCGGTCTTGATTGGCACAAAACGTATGTTTGGCCGACCCGCCGCCTCACAAATTGCCTCGGCGTCGGCTACATCATTCTTATTGTTTTTTACATACGGCTTCACAAACTGCGGAGCCATCAGTTTCACCGTATGGCCCATCGCCTGCAGTTTGTTCACCCAAAAATGAGCGCCACCACAGGCTTCCATGCCGATCAGGCAGGACTGGAAATTGGCAAAAAACGGCAATACCTGATCGCGCTTCAATTGCTTCTTGAGTACCACCTTGCCCCGTTCATCAACGCCATGAACCTGAAAAACCTGTTTCGCCAGATCAATGCCAACTGTCGTAATCTTCATCTCGGTCGCTCCTCTCCCTCAGTGGAATATTGCTATCGCCACTTTGGCATGTTGATGCCGTTTCTGGGAGGGTCGACCATCCCTTTAGCCCAATCCTCTTGACTTAGCGGTCTGTCATCTAATTTTGGCAACTTTGCCATCTGGCCGCGCCAAGATATAATCGAGCATGTAACCAATTGATATAAATAGGCTTTATATGACGGCCTAAATATGCCAATATCGTTTCACGGCTAACGGACTACATTCATGGCGCCAATTTCCTTGCCGCCGCCCGCCGCGAGCCTCGGTTTTTCACCCGAAACCGTGAATTGCCATTCACGAATCTGATCGCTTTCCTGCTCACCGGCATTCGCGGCGCAGTTCAGGCGGAGCTTGATTCCTGCTTTGCCCTGCTTGCCGGAAGAACCCGCCTTTGTCGGGCGATCACGGCCAGTGCCTTCTCAAAGGCGCGCAGCCATCTGGTCGCCAATCTCTTTGAGCCGCTCAATACAGAATTGCTGCGCCTGGTCGATGAGGTCGTTCCGCAGCAGCCGGACTGGCAAGGCTTGCGGGTCTTGGCGGCGGATGCATCGAAGGTACGTCTGACCTTGCTTGACCTGGAAGGGCGCCGCCATATTCGAGAAGCGGCCATCTTCGGTTTGTTTCGGCCAGGGATCGAATTGTTCGACTCGCTGATTTTGCACAGTTCGCTGGTCGGCGAACGTCAGATGTTGTTTGAGCGGCTTGACCGACTCGGTGCTCAGGACATGCTGGTGCTTGATCGCGGGTATCCGGGTGCCTGGTTGGTCGCGGCGCTGTTGCATCGAGGTATCCCCTTTTGCATACGCTGTGATTCGTCCGCTTCCTTTTCTGCCATCACCCAGTTCATGCGATCCGGAGAAGATGAGGCGCAGGTGACATTGCCGCCACCGCATCGTCAGGATGCCATTGATTACGAGTGTCCGCGTCTGCCTTCTATGGTTCGCCTGATTCGTCAGGTGACGCCGACTGGCAAGGTACGGGTCTTGATGACCTCCTTGCTTGATACCGCGCGGTATCCGGCCACAAGCTTCTCAGCCCTTTATCACAGCCGTTGGCGTATCGAGGAGGCGTTCAAGCGCATCAAACACCGGCTCAATCTGGAGCACACGTCCGGCCTGACTTGGCTGGCCGCCTGCCAGGATGTTGGGGCCAAGATGGTGTGTGACAATCTCAATGCCCTGGCCACCTACCTGGCTGCGGAAGAGCGGCTGCCCAGCGATTCGCCATGGCGAGTGAATCGGACGATGGCCTTCAATACCGTACGTCGTATCTTGCCCCGAGTCTTGGCGGGTGTGCAGCAAATCACCACCCGAGTTACCAAGGAAATCTTCTCGGAAATCGTCAAAAACCTTCAGAAATTTATCCCTGATCGTGCTCGACCTCGGCCAAACCAGCGAAAGCCTCACCTGTCCTTTGCTTACAAACCCGCCGTATGACTATGGACTAAGTTGAGAGGATTGCACTTTAGCCACCTTGTACCTCATTGACTGTAAACGAAGATTTCGCCGATCAATGCCATAGTAATCTATCGGATTGATTGTCAATACACACTAAGCCGGACGAGCCGGAACCGAACAGGTTAAAGTAGAAGCACTCTGCCACGTAAAGTGGAGGTTGCCATGAACGTACCACTTCTTGAGCGCTACCGTGACCGGATCGCGGGGATTTTGACCTGCTACGACCGGATGCTCATTACTGGCACGCTGCCTGGCGCGTGCTACGTGGCAGGCATGACGAGCTACCTGAACGCCAAGTACATCCGCATCGTTGACTATCCGCGTTTTGCCGAGCCGTTGCGTGAGCGGATTCGGGAAAACGCCGAGGCCTTGGCGGCATCGGCCGGGGTGAGCATTCAGTACATCGCCAAGGCGCATGTGCGCAAGGAAGCGGTGGTCGCCGAGGTGATCAAGGCGCGGGGTGATCACCCCGGACTGGTTCATGTCATCTCGGTCATGGAAGCCTGCTCGTCGTACAAGGCGTGGCATGACAAGCGCACCCACCAGACTTTTCTGCGGCCGGCGCCTGGCAAGTGCCTGCACTACTACTTCTATTTCATCGACGCGGAGTTGGGTCTGGTCTATCTGCGCGTGCCGACGTGGTGTCCCTTCCGGCTTCAGTTCTACTGTAATGGCCACAGTTGGCTGGCCCGGCAACTGACGGCTGCCAGCATCAATTACACCCTGGCCGACAACGCCTTCCTCCGTATTGGCGACTGGGCGTAAGCGCAGCCGTTGGCTGACAATCTTTCCCCGGACGTCCTGCACCGGATTCTGGATCGCCATGCCCAGCAATGCTGTCCGGTCCTTGATGTCTTTGGCCAGACCTACCACTGGAGTCTGATGCAAATCGAGTGTTCGACCGATCTGGCCTTTCGTTCGACCGCGATCATGCAACCCCTCTACGAAGCTCTTTCCCGGGAAGCTATCGTTTCGGTGAAGGCGCCGCAGGTGATGCATTTCCTGGGCAAGAAGCTGACGCCGCAGCTGGCGCAAGAGCTTGAGAGTCGCCTGTCCACCCGCATCGAGCGCACCTGCATCAAGCATCGGCTGGGCCAGCACTCGGTCAAGATGTACGACAAGTTCGGTCAGGTGCTGCGTCACTACTGTCCGGTCAAATGAGCACTCGAACTGCCGAGCGCCGTGACTGACGGGGCTTTCCGAGCGAAAAGGTGTGGTGTCGATTTGAAATCGGCGAAAAATGGCCCTTCGAAATTTTCTGAAGGGTGTTGCCATGAACGCCGGCAAGACACTGTTTTCCCAGTTGATGGATTTCCTGCCGTGGTCGACATTCAATCGCTATGTCACACGCTACAGCGGCGACAAAGGCGTTCGCACACTGAGTTGCGCCGAACAATTTCGGGTGATGGCCTTTGCACAACTGACATATCGGGAGAGCTTGCGGGACATCGAGACCTGTCTGTCGGCGCAATCCGCCAAGCTGTACCACATGGGATTTCGCGAGCCGGTACGGCGTGCGACATTGGCCGACGCAAACGAATCGCGGGATTGGCGCATCTACGCCGACTTTGCCGCGTGGCTGATTGTCCAGGCAAGAAAGCTCTATGCCAGCGAAGACTTGGGCCTGGAATTGTCGAACACCGTGTATGCGCTCGATTCGACCCCCATCGACCTGTGCCTGTCGGTATTTCCCTGGGCGCATTTCCGTACCACCAAGGCGGCGGTGAAGATGCATACGCTGCTCGACTTGTGACCAGAGGAAATCCCTGTGGGACGCGGCAGTATTCCCAGTTTTATCCACGTCTCCGACGGGAAACTGCACGATGTCCATGCGCCGGACTTGCTGACCCCGGAAGCCGGTGCGATTTACGTCATGGATCGCGGTTATGTTGATTTCGCCCGCTTGCACAGGCTGCATCAGGCGGGGGCTTTCTTCGTGACCCGTGCCAAATCGAACCTGAATTCCCATCGCGTCTATTCGGCGCCAACCGACCGCAGTACCGGTATTCTCTGCGACCAGACGATTGCCCTGGATGGCTATTACACCCGGCGCGACTATCCTGCCCAGTTGCGGCGTGTTCGATTCAAGGATGCCGAGACCGGAAAAACGCTCGTCTTCCTCACCAACCAGATGATCTTGCCGGCAGCAACGATCTGCGCGCTTTACAAAAGCCGCTGGCAGGTCGAGTTGTTCTTCAAGTGGATCAAGCAGCATCTTCGAATCAAACAGTTCTTCGGTACTTCAGAGAACGCGGTCAAGACGCAAATCTGGATCGCGGTGTCGGTCTATGTGTTGGTCGCCATTGTTCGGAAAAAATTGAAGCTCGACGTTTCCCTCTACACTTTGCTACAGGTTTTATCCCTCACCCTATTCGAGAAAATGACCTTGCAGCAGGCGTTCCCGGGTGACGATTACAGATCCGGAGCGCACCCGGTTTGCAACCAATTGAATTTATTGGGAATCTAACCGGACAGTAGTGGTGCTGCGTATTGAAACCACCACCCATAATGTTTCCTTCTTCAAGCACCACCGCAAGGTGGAACACCGGGATGGTGAAGCCTCCCAGGAACTGGCGGCCGTCAAGAAGTCGATCTACGACCAAAGGAAGTCCCCGTGGGACAGCCTGATCGATCGGCGCGAAATCCTCCTCGGCTGCAACCGTCGCTACCTGGAATTCCTTTGCGCTCTCGATGACTTCTCCGCCGGCACGCGCTGCCTCGGCAAATTGACCAGGCCCAAGGAAATCGATGGGCGTCGCATCAAAGGCTTCAACTTCTTCGACAAGACCGAGCATGATTTGCTGTGCTCGCTCCAACATCCCGAGTTCAACATTCGCGGCGTCCGGCGTTTGCGTGACTTCGGGTTGATCAAAATGATCGTCGGCACCTACCGCTATTACCTGACTCGCACCGGTCGAAATGCCATCGCCGCTGCTTGTCGCATCGCCGAGCAAATCATCAGGCCCGCTCTCGCGGCATGACAATTTCTGCTCAGAAAATGTGAAGAGTTGAGTCATAAGGGACTAAGAACTTATCCGTAAATAATGGCTAATCACTGCCCATGCGCGAGAATTGCGTTGGGGGAGATGATGGCAAAAGTGAAGTTATGGGAAGTGACCGAGGAATTCTGGAAGCGCGTTGAGCCACTGATTCCGATACGCCAGCGACTGGCGGATCGGAGTTACGTCCGCAAGGCTGGCGGGGGGCGCAAGCCCAAAGAACCGAGGCTGGTCTTCGAGGCGATTATTTATGTGCTGCGCACAGGTTGCCAGTGGAAGGCACTCCCGGCGGAGCGCTTTGGCAGTTCCAGTGCGATTCATGCCCGATTTCTGGCGTGGGAGAAGGCCGGGGTGTTTGAAGCCCTATGGAAGCGCGGGCTTGCCGAATACGACGACCTTGAAGGTATCGCCTGGCGCTGGCAAAGCCTTGACGGCGCGATGATGAAGGCCCCGATGGCGCAATCAAGCGTTGGACCCAATCCAACGGACCGGGGAAAAAAATGGGAGCAAGCGTCATTTGCTGGTGGACGGTCGTGGCGTCCCGTTGTCGCTCGTCGTGACCGGCGCCAATCGGCACGACGTCTCTCAGTTGGCGGCTGTGCTTGAGGCCATTGTCGTCAAGCGAGCGTCGCCACCCAAGCGGCGAAGCAAACACCTTTGCGCTGACGCCGGCTACACCGGCGCGCCCGCATTGGCGATCATCACGAAGCATGGCTACATCCCCCATGTCAAAGGGCGTGGGCAAGAGGCCGGCGAACTCAAACGTGACCCCAGGAAGAAAGCCCGGCGCTGGATCGTCGAAGTGGCTCACAGCTGGTTCAACCGCTTCCGGAAGTTGTTGGTGCGATACGAGAAGCTTGAGCGCAGTTTCTTGGCGCTCAACCACCTGGCCGCATCAATCATGGCGTTCAGAAAAATTAAACTGAAAGTAAATATTGTTTACGGATAAGCTCTAAGTCGGCAGATCGAAACCCTTGAGCTTGCGGTACATGTCCACAGCGTAGGAATCAGTCATCCCGGCGACGAAATCGGCAACCTGCAGCAAGCGCACATAAGGGTCGGGATCAGGTTCGCCCGCAAGGCCGAGGAACTGGGGTGGCAACAACTGAAGCAGCATCCGTTCACGAGTCGTGAATCGCCCATGCCCAGCCCGCGCCTCTACCGCGTTGCCGAACAGGGCCAACAGCGCGCCGAGAACCTCAAAACCGGCAGTTTCGATTTCGAGCGCGGGCCGGGCGGTATAGATGGTTTCCTTGGCCAGGCGGAGAATTGCCTGCAACGGGCCGGCAACCGGCGACTGTTCGAGCAGTGCATCATCGAACGCCCCCTTGATGATAGCGTCCTCGTTTTCCAGAAAGACCGCTGCGGCGCTTTCCAGCAGACGGCCGATGGCCTTGGCCCGCAGGTACTCAAGGCGCTCCTTCGGGTCGTGCAGGCGATCCAGGCGACGGGCACTGATGGCGTTGCCGGCGAGATCAGCGAGCAGCCATTCGGCATCGCGATACGCGACGAAGCCGAGACGCGCGGCATCTTCGAGGTCGACGATCAGGTAGCAGGTGTCGTCCGCTACCTCAACCAGGAAGGCCAGCGGATGGCGCCGCCATGCGGTGCCCGGAATTCGCTCCACGAGACCGGTCGACCGCGCCACGTCGGCGAAGGCGGCGGCATCCTGCTGGAAGAAGCCGAATTTGTGGCCGCTCTTGCCGTCGAGTTCGGTGTCGACCGAAGACGGACGCGGGTATTTGGTAAACGCCGCGAGTACCGCACTGGTCAATTGCAGCCCGGGATTGGCCGGGCTCTGCAGGCGGGTGACGATGCGAAAGCCCTGTGCGTTGCCTTCGTAGCGCTCGAAATCGGCACGTTGCGCGCTGGTTAGCGGATGACGGTCGAGCAATCCGGAACTGCTGAACCACTCGCGAATAGCATCTTCCCCGGCGTGCCCGAAAGGCGGATTGCCGATATCGTGAGCGAGGCAGGCGGCTGCAACGATGGCGCCGAAATCGCCGGATTCCACGTTCCGCAAACCGTGGCGGGCGATAATTTCGCGGCCGACGAGCGCGCCCAGCGAGCGCCCGACACAACTGGCCTCGAGGCTGTGGGTCAGGCGCGTACGGACATAGTCGCTCTTGGACAGGGGAAAGACCTGCGTCTTGTCCTTCATCCGCCGGAAAGCGGAGGTGAAGATAATACGGTCGTAATCCTGCTGGAAGGCAGTGCGCTCGCGATTTCCGGGCACCCGCCCGGCGCCCAGCCGTTCGGCGGACAGTAGTTTTTCCCAGGTCTTTCGTTGGCCCATGGTTTTCCGGAATGGCGACGCGACGGCCCGCGAGTTTACTCCTCTTCGACCTCGGTCCGCACATGGTCGGGCAAGGGTACCGACTTGCCGGTCCGGGTATCCATCCACACCACCTTGGCGGCACCTTCGGCATATACCCGCTCATCGCCGACGAGGCGCATCTCGACGTGGGTCAGGAAACTGGAGCGCCCGGGATGGCTGGCGTAGGTCCGCACCTCGACCGTGCCCGGATAGTTCAGTGGAATCAGGAAACTGCAGCTGGCGTTGATGAGCACCGGCCCTTCTCCACCCAGCCGAACCGGCGTCTGCATTGCCTCGATCCACTCCACTCGCGCCTGCTCCATGTAGCGGAAATAAACGGTGTTGTTGACGTGACCATAGGCATCCATGTCGCCCCAGCGAATCGGCACGGTCGTCGCGTGCACGAGCTTCCTGCGTTTTTCCATGTTCGTAGATTTCCCCGGAAGGGTTGAAAAAAAGCTGACCATACTGTACCGTATTGATGGTGATGCGACAATCAATTGACGAGGAGAAATGATGGAACGCGAAGCGATGAATTTTGACGTTGTCATCGTCGGTGGTGGCCCCGCCGGGCTGGCCTCGGCAATTCGCCTCAAGCAACTGGCGGCTGACAAGGGTAGCGAGATTTCGGTCTGCCTGATCGAGAAAGGCGCCGAAATAGGTGCCCACATCCTTTCCGGCGCGGTTATCGACCCTCGTGCGCTGACCGAGCTTCTGCCCAACTGGAAACAGGACGGTGCTCCACTCAACACGCCGGTCAGCGAGGACCGTTTCTTCATCCTCACGGAAAATGGCGCCAGCAGGGTTGCCAACAGCCTGTTGCCAAAGTGTTTCCATAACGATGGCTGCTACATCATTTCTCTCGGCAATCTCTGCCGCTGGCTCGGCGAGCAGGCCGAGGCGCTGGGCGTCGAGATCTATCCCGGTTTTGCCGGCGCCGAAGTGCTGTTCACCGCCGACGGATCGGTCAAGGGTGTCGCCACCGGCGACATGGGGCGTCTGCATGACGGCAGCGAGGGTCCGAACTTCCAGATGGGGATGGAGTTACATGGTAAATACACGTTTTTTTCCGAGGGCTGCCACGGCCACCTAGCCAAGCAACTCATCAAAAGATTCAAACTCGATACCGACGCCGACCCGCAGACCTACGGCATCGGCATCAAGGAACTGTGGGATGTCAAGCCGGAGAATCACCAGCCTGGCCTCGTCGTCCATAGTGGCGGCTGGCCGATGGAGCCCGACACCTACGGCGGCGGCTTTGTCTACCATCTCGAAAACAACCAGGTTGCGGTAGGTTACGTCGTCGGTCTCGGCTATACCAACCCTCATCTGGCGCCGTTCGAGGAATTCCAGCGCTACAAGACGCATCCGGAAATCCGTAAATTCCTCGAGGGCAGCAAGCGCATCGCCTACGGCGCCCGCGCCCTGACCGCCGGCGGTATCCAGTCCCTGCCCAGACTGACCTTCCCAGGCGGCATCCTGGTCGGCGACAACGCCGGCTTTCTCAACGCCGCGCGCATCAAGGGTATACATTGTGCGATCAAGTCGGGAATGCTCGCGTCGGAAGCCTGTTTCGATGCGCTCATAGGTGGACGCCAGCATGACGAACTGGCCGCCTATCCGGAAGCCTTCAGGAACAGCTGGCTGCATGACGAACTCTATCGGGCGCGCAACTTCAAGCCGTGGATGAGCAAAGGGATGAAACTCGGCTCGCTCATGTTCGGCATCGACCAGGTGGTCTTGCGCGGGCGAGCACCGTGGACACTGCACCATAAGGCGCCTGATTACGCCAAGCTGAAGCCGGCCGCTGATTGCCCGCCGATTGCCTACCCGAAACCCGACGGCGTGCTTACCTTCGATCGCCTGTCCTCAGTCTTTCTTTCCGGTACCAACCACGAGGAAAACCAGCCTTGTCACCTGCAGTTGAAGGACGCGAATGTCCCGATCAGGATCAACCTGGCGCAGTACGATGCGCCGGAACAGCGCTACTGCCCGGCCGGCGTCTATGAAATCGTGCGCGACGAACAGGGCAACAACCCACGCCTGCAGATCAACGCGCAGAACTGCGTGCACTGCAAGACCTGCGACATCAAGGATCCAACCCAGAACATCAACTGGGTGACCCCACAAGGCGGCGAAGGCCCAACCTATCCGAACATGTGATGCTTTATAATCTGCCGGCTAAATCCCCCACGGAGTACTACAAATGGGCTTTCTCGCCGGCAAGAAAATTCTGATCACCGGACTACTGTCCAAGCACTCCATCGCCTACGGCATTGCCAGGGCTTGCCATCGCGAAGGCGCGCAACTCGCCTTCACTTACCAGACCGAGCGTTTCGGAGATCGCATCAAGAAGTTCGCCGGTGAATTCGCCAGCGACATCACGATTCCTCTCGATGTCTCCAGCGACGAACAGATTGACAATGTTTTCGTCGAACTTGGCAAGCGCTGGGATGGCCTCGACGGCCTCGTACATTCCATCGCCTACGCGCCGACCGAGGCCATCGAAGGTGATTTCCTCAACGGTATCTCGCGCGAAGCCTTCCGCATCGCCCACGAGATTTCATCGTACAGCTATCCGGCGCTGGCCAAGGCCGCACGGCCGATGATGCAGGGGCGCAAGGCTTCCCTCCTCGCCCTCTCCTACCTCGGCGCAGAGCGCACCATGCCCAACTACAACACGATGGGCCTGGCCAAGGCTAGCCTCGAGGCAGCCACCCGTTACCTGGCGTTCAGCCTCGGCCCCGAAGGTACTCGTGCCAACGCCATTTCAGCCGGCCCGATCAAGACCCTGGCCGCGTCCGGCATCGGCAACTTCGGCAAGCTGCTCTCCTACAACGCGCACCATGCCCCGCTGCGGCGCAACGTGACCATCGACGAAGTCGGCAACGCCGCCGCCTTCCTGCTCTCCGATCTGGCCAGCGGCATCACCGGCGAAATCATGTACGTCGATGGCGGCATGAACACGACCGCGCTGGGCAACGCCGAGCCGCTGCCCGGCTGAAAATCCAGCGGCGCGGCCGACCCGTACAAGGGAACGGAAAAACGCCGACTGGTTCTGACCGGTCGGCGTTTTTCCGACTCGATCCCGCCGTTACTTGTCCTTCGCTTCCAGCACCGCCTTGTTGATCTCCACCTTGTAACGGCTGCGCAGTGCGGCGAGGTAGCTCTGGACCTCTTCCTGCGCTTCCAGCGTGTTCAACTGGCGCAACAGCACCTGCTTACGGGCATCGTCGAGCCCATCACCGGCATTGACACCGACCAACTTGAACAGCGCGTAGCCGGCACCCGGCAGATCAACACCGGCGTAGGCCGGAAGCGCGGAGCCATCCATCTTGAAGACGGTCGGCGCCGCTGGCTGCGGGATCTGGCGCGAGTCGAGGCGCGAGACGCTCTTGACACTACCCCAGTTGAGGCTGTCGTTGCCCTTGCGGAGCACATCGAGACGGGCTTCGCCATCCTTGCGCGCCAGCGCCAGTGCTTCCTGACGCCTGAGCAACGTCTCGATGCTGCCCTTGACGCTGCCAAAGGGTTGCAACGTGGCCGGTTTGTAGTCGACGATACGCGCGGCGACCAGCGTATTCGGCGCGATCTCCACGGCCTCGGTATTTCGCCTGTTTTTCACCGAATCCTCGGAAAATACGGCAGCCAGCAGCTTTTCGTTGGCCAGCGGGCCATTTGCCGGATTGGCCTGGCGCCCAAGCCACTCGGACTGCTTGACGGCGAGGCCGAACTTGTCAGCCGCCGGTTTCAGGCTGTCGGCCTGTTCATAGACGATATTGCTGAAACCCTCGGCGGCCTCGGCAAACTTGCGCGACCCCGCGGCCTTCTTCAACTCGGCCTCGATCTCGCCCCTGACATCGTCCAGATTCTTTTCCTTGGCTGCGTGAATTCCGGTGACCTTGATGATGTGGAAACCAAAATCCGATTCGACCATGTCGGAAATTTCGCCTTCGTTGAGGCGGAAGACTGCTTCCTCGAACGGCTTGACCATCATGCCGCGACCGAAGAAGCCGAGGTCGCCACCCTTGGCAGCGGAACCGGGATCGTCCGAGTTCTTCTTCGCAAAATCGGCGAAGGCGGATGGATTCTTGCGCAATTCCTTGAGAACTTCCTCGGCCTTGGTCTTCGCCTTGTCCTTGCCAATCTTTTCGGAGGCGATGAGGATGTGGCTGGCGCGACGCTCTTCCGCCTGCTGGAAGCGATCCTTATGACCGTCGAACCAGGCCTTTATTTCGGCATCGGAAACCGCCAGCGAGGCGCCGATGGTGTCCTGCGACAACACAACAAATTCAACTTTGGCCTGTTCCGGTACCTCGAACTGCTTGCTGTTGTCGTCGTAGAATTTTTTCGCCGCGCCCTCTACCAGCTTGACTTTGTCGAGATAGGCGTCGAGCGGCAGGCGGAATTCCTGAATGTCGCGCTTCTCCGTCTGCATCGCGAGGATACGGTCGCTGACCGCGCGCGCCATGATTCCGGACTGGCTGACCGCCGTCGCCAGTAGCTGCAGGGTCAGATCCTGGCGTAGACGCGCCTCGAAACCCGCTGGCGTCATGCCCTGCCCGCGCAGTGTCGCTTCATAGCGCTCCTGCGAAAACTTTCCATCGACCTTGAAAGCGTCGATCCCGCTGATGGTGCCGCGAATCGCCCCATCGCTGGTGAACAGTCCTTTCTTGCTGGCTTCCAGCATCAGCAACTGCTGGTCAACGAGATCATCGAGTATCGCCTTGCGTGCTTCCGGGGTGTCGAGCACTTTCGGATCGATCTGCCCCATCTGCGCCCGCAGGCGTTCCTGCTGTTCACGCAGCGCCTGCTGGAACTGCTGCTGGCTGATCTTGACATCGCCGATCTTGGCCACGGCATCCCCGGTGCCCGAATTTCGCACATAGGAATCGACACCGAAAAAGGCGAACGGCAGGGTGATCAGCGCCAGAAATATCTGGACGATTTTCTTATTGTTGCGAACTGCGTCAAACATAAGAGGAAAAACCCTTCGGATACGTTCAGAACGACGAACGGCGGTTCGTCACAAACGTCAATGATACCGTAGTTTTGCCATCCTTCATTTGGACGCCCGTTTGGTACGTGACTATCGCATCCTGATCGGTTGCCCCCGGTCGGCGAACGACATCCGCGATCGCCAGAGAGTAAAGCGTCAGCGGAATCCGAAGATGATCCGGATCCAATACAGGTTATTGCACCCGAGCCTCTCCGCACGTCGCGTGGATTCAACAGGCTGCAATGCAAATCGAAGAAGGGCCTTCGTGACTACCGGGGCACGTGCGCTGCCTGCAGGTCATGTCCAAGTTTCAGGTCATACTGGACGACATGGTTTTCGAAATAACGCTCCATGAAAACCATGAGCGCGGGAATATTGCATTGGCCGCGACTGACCTCGCCCACTTTCGCCCGGATGAAGGTGGAAATCCTGCGATGCTCCTTCATGTGGCTTTCCTCGAACGGAATGCCCTCTGCCTTGGCGGCGGCTTCCTCCCATGCGAAGTGCGCGACAAGATCTTTGGCAAAACCGGAAAGCAGCGCCAGACCGTCTGTATGATCGTCCACAACCTCGAGTAAGGCGCACTTGACCTGCACGATTTCATTGAAAAGCCGGTCGTGCTGATCATCCATTTCGGCAACGCCAGACAGTAACTCAGTCGGCATGTGAACCACGTTCATGGCGCCCCCTCCGGACCTTGCCTCAGGAAATTGCCAATCAAACAAGCCGGGCTGCATTGGTTTCAGGTTTTCCCGCTTTACCGTGAAACGAACCGGAATCTCACGCTTCCCGATGACCTCGACGGCCATTCTTCCAGAACCCACCTCGGCAATGACCCTGACGTTGCGCCTGTCATTGTGACTTCTGCCGACGTAGTTTGCAACAGTACCGGATGTGGCAAACAGGAGAATTTGGCGCGGGACATGGCTCTTTTTTGCCTTCCATACGATGACAATCTGAAAGACTACCTTGGGTTCGAGGAAATACGAATACTGTACATCCATACAGTTATCGGATAAGCTGCATTTGTGGTCGGAAAATACCGCTCAACACCTCATTCTTACCCTCGCAAGCGAAGGAGTCCAGAACATGAAACAGATTCAGAAATGGTTCGAACTGATCGCCGGAATCCGCCCGGAGGAACTGGCGCGCGCGGAGCGTGCCCGGGAGATTTTTGCCCCCGCCAAACTGGATATCCGGTTACTGCATACCCCTGCCTGCTGGCGCCGACAGTGCCGGATAACCCGTACTCAGGCCTGAATCAGTCGAAGACGCGAGCGGCCCTTGCCGGGCTGAACCCAACAAAGGCGGCCGGAGCCGCCTTTGTCCATTCGCTGGAGGTTTCCTAGCCGACCCAGCGCCGCGCGTTGCGGAATATGCGCATCCACGGGCTATCCTCACCCCAGTTTTCCGGGTACCAAGACATCTGTACGGTACGAAAGACGCGTTCCGGGTGCGGCATCATGATGGTGAAGCGACCGTCGGCCGTGGTCACCGCCGTCAGGCCGTCCGGCGAACCGTTCGGGTTGTAGGGATAAACCTCGGTCGGTTCGCCCTTGTTGTCGACGTAGCGCAGAGCGGACAGCACTTTGGTCTGATCGTCGACGTTATCGAACACCGCCCTGCCCTCGCCGTGCGAAGCGACGATCGGCACTTGCGAGCCTTCCATACCGGCGAATAAAATCGACGGAGAATTGAGGACTTCGGCCATGACGAAGCGCGCCTCGAACTGTTCGACCTGGTTGCGCCGGAAGGCCGGCCAGTGCTCGGCGCCGGGGATGATGGACTTCAGCGCGCTCATCATCTGGCAACCATTGCAGACGCCCAGCGCGAAAGTGTCCTTGCGGTTAAAGAAGGTGGCGAATTCGTCGCGACAACCGTCGTGCATCAGGATGGTTCGCGCCCAGCCGAGGCCGGCGCCGAGGACGTCGCCGTAGGAGAAACCGCCGCAGGCAACCAAACCCTTGAAGTCCTTGAGGCTAACCCGACCGGCCAAAATGTCGCTCATATGGACGTCGACCGTAGCAAAACCGGCGCGGTCGAAGGCGGCGGCCATTTCGTAATGGCTGTTGACGCCCTGCTCGCGCAGGATAGCGACGCGCGGTCGACCGCTGATGTCCTGATAGACCTTGGTGAAATCGTCCTGCGGATCGAAAGTTAGCTTAGGCGTCAGGCCGGGGTCGGTGACGTCGAGAATCCGGTCGAACTCCTGCTGGGCACAGCTCGGGTTATCACGCATGGCCTGCATCTGGTAGCTGGTCTCGGACCAGGCACGCTGCAGATCAACGCGCTTTTCGCGCAGCACGCGTTTGGCGTTGCGGGTAACACGGATTTCGTCCCACTCGTTCAGCATGCCGATGAAGTGGTAAGGCACGCCACAGGCACGCAGGATAGGTGTGACCTTTTCGCGATCAGAACGGCGAATCTGGATTAGCGCACCGAGTTCTTCATTGAACAAAACGCCGACGACATTCTCGAAATCGCGGCCGGCCAGCAGATCAGGGCGCTTTTCGGAGCCATCGACATCGCCGGCACCGGCGTCGTAGCAAATGCCGTCAAGGTCCAGCGACACGCCACGCCGGCTGGCGAAGGCCATTTCACAGGCGGCGACGAACAGGCCGCCGTCGGAACGGTCATGGTAGGCGAGCAGCAGGCCGTCGCGGTTCAGCTTCTGCACGGCGTCGAACAGGCCCTTGAGCTTGGCCGGATCGTCGACATCCGGCGCATCGTTGCCGGTGGCGTTGTAAACCTGAGCCAGACAGGAGCCGCCGAGGCGGTTCTGGCCGAGATCGAGCAGCAGCAATTCGGTTTCACCCTGATCGACAGCCAGTTGCGGCGTTTTGGTCTTGCGCACGTCGTCGACCGCGGCAAACGAGGTGACGACCAGCGACAAGGGCGAGACGACCTGTTTTTTTACGCCACCGTCTTCCCAGGCGGTACGCATCGACAGCGAATCCTTGCCGACCGGGATCGACACGCCGATTGCCTTGCACAGCTCGGCAACCGCCTCGACGGTGTCGAACAGTCTGGCATCCTCGCCCGGCACACCACACGGCGCCATCCAGTTGGCTGAGAGTTTAACCTTGCCGAGTTCACCAACATCGGCGGCAGCCAGGTTGGTCAGTGCCTCCCCAATCGCCATGCGGCCGGACGCCGGGGCGTCGAACACAGCGAGCGGCATGCGCTCGCCCATGGCGAAGGCTTCGCCGAGATAACCCTGGTAGCCCATCGTTGTCACCGCAACGTCGGCCACCGGCACCTGCCACGGGCCAACCATCTGGTCACGGGCGGTCATGCCGCCGACGGAACGGTCGCCAATCGAGATCAGGAAGGTCTTGTCGGCGATGGTCGGCAGACGCATCAGGCGATAGGCGGCATCCTTGAGTTCGATGGCGGTGGCGTCGAAGGAAACGTAGGTTTCCGGCTGGCGCGTCACGTCGCGCGTCATGCGCGGCGGCTTGCCCAAAAGGGCTTCCATTTCCATGTCGACCGGATTGACACCGAAATGGGCGTCGGTCACGGTCAGATGGCCATCGCCGGTCGCTTCGCCGACCACGGCAAACGGGCAGCGCTCGCGCTCGCACATGGCCTGGAATTCGGCGATACGGCTTGGCGGAATGGCCAGCACGTAGCGTTCCTGCGATTCGTTGGACCAGATTTCGGCCGGCGACATGCCCGGCTCTTCGGTCGGTACCTTGCGCAGATCGAAAATGGCACCGACACCGCCCGAGTGAGCCAGTTCCGGCAGGGCATTTGAAATGCCACCGGCGCCGACGTCGTGCACCGATAAGATCGGATTCCCATCGCCCGCCTCTTGCCCGTCGCCTTTCGGGCTTCCTAATTGCCAGCAGCGGTCGATGACTTCCTGGGCGCGGCGCTGGATTTCCGGGTTGCCGCGCTGCACCGAGGCGAAATCGAGATCTTCAGCATTGACGCCGGCCGTCATTGAAGAGGCGGCGCCGCCGCCGAGGCCGATCAGCATGCCGGGGCCGCCGAGTTGCACAAACTTCGTCCCAACCGGGAAAGTTTCGTGCTTGAACGACTGCTCGGCCTGAATCGAACCGAGGCCGCCAGCAATCATGATCGGCTTGTGGTAGCCACGGACCACGCCGGCCACGTCCTGTTCATAGGTACGGAAGTAGCCGGTCAGGTTCGGGCGGCCGAACTCGTTATTGAAAGCAGCGGCACCAATCGGGCCTTCGAGCATGATGTCGAGGGCGGAAGCGATACGCGACGGGCGGCCGTAAGCCTTTTCCCAAGGCTGCGGCGCCTCCGGCAGGTTCAGATTGGAGACCGAAAAACCGCAGAGGCCGGCCTTCGGCTTGGAGCCCTTGCCGGTGGCGCCTTCGTCGCGGATTTCGCCGCCCGAGCCGGTGGCGGCGCCGGGGAACGGCGAGATCGCCGTCGGGTGATTGTGCGTTTCGACCTTGGTCAGGATGTGGGTCAACTCTTCCTTGTAGGAATAGCCGCGGTCGGTATCCGGGTAAAAACGCTGGATGGTCGCACCTTCGATGATCGACGCATTGTCGGCGTAGGCCATCACCGTGCCTTGCGGATTGGCGGCGTGCGTTTCGCGGATCATGCCGAACAGCGTCTTGTCCTTGGCGTCGCCGTCGATCACCCACGAAGCGTTGAAAATCTTGTGGCGGCAATGTTCGGAATTGGCCTGGGCGAACATCATCAGTTCGACGTCGGTCGGGTTGCGGCCGGTTTGGGTGAAGATGTCGAGCAGGTAATCGATTTCATCATCCGACAGCGCCAGGCCGAGCGAACTGTTGGCTTCAACCAATGCGGCTTTTCCCCCTTTAAGCACGTCGACCGTAGCCAGCGGCTTCGGCGCGAAATGGCGGAAAAGTTCGCCAACGGCCTCGAAGCCGGGCAGCACTGATTCGGTCATGCGATCGCGAAGCAGGCCGGCGACGGCTTTCCTTTCTTCGGCATTCAGGGCACGACCACCCTTGACCAACACATGGAAGGCAATGACGCGCTCGATACGCTCGATGGCATCCAGATCACAGTTCCAGGCAATATCCGTCGCCTTCGACGACCACGGTGAAATTGTACCGATGCGCGGCGCCACGAGGAACAGTTCGCCGACTTCAACTGCGGCCGGCTTCTCTTCCAGCAGCGTTGCCAGCTTGGCGCGCTCTTCGGCGGTCAGGACACGCCTCTGTGCCACGACATGCCAATAGTCGGCCACCACCGATTCGATATCCGGCACGGCCGCCACCAGGCGGGCTTGCAGGTGCTGCAGACGAAACGCTGAAAACGCGGCGTCGCCCTTGAGGCAAATAATGTCGGCCATGAAAAGAAAAGTCGGGTCAGGCGGAGAGGCCCAAATTATACCCGAGGCGACATGGGGCAGCCCGGGTTGACCGGGGAGCGCACCTGAAGCGGCGAATCGATTCCTGGGGCCACCTTGCGCAATGACGGTACGTAGAATCCGTAATGCACGAATTTCAGCGTCTGATTGTATGGTTCGTATTGTGCTACTTTGCGGGGCCACAATCCGCCGCTGCAGCGCGTTCATCCACGGAAAGCCCCAGGAGAAGAAGCATGGATATTGTTCAGTCCGAACTTGCCGATCACATCGGCACCATCACCCTGAATCACAAGGAGAAGCTCAATGCCCTGTCGACCGAACTGGTTGGAGGGATAATCTCGGCGCTGAACGAATTCCGGCGCGACCACGCCCGCGTGGTCGTGCTGCGCGCCAAACCGGGGGCGAAGGTCTGGTCGGCCGGGCATGATGTCTGGGAATTGCCGGTGGATGGGCGCGACCCGCTGGGCTGGGACGATCCGCTGCGTTCGCTGATCCGTGAAATCGAGATTTTTCCGGCGCCGGTGATCGCCATGATCGAAGGTTCGGTTTGGGGTGGTGCCTGCGAAACGATCTTCGCCTGCGACCTGATCGTTGCGTCACCGAACACCACCTTCGCCGTTACGCCCTCGCGGCTGGGCGTCCCGTACAACGTCAGCGGCGTGCTGACTTTCTTCAACGCGGCGCCCTATCGCCTGGTCAAGGAAATGGCCTTCACCGCCAAGCCGATGAGCGCCCAGCGCGCCGAGCAGGTCGGCATGATCAATTACGTAATCGACAACGACCGGATCGAGGAATTCACTTACGAGATGGCACGGGGAATCACGCAGAACGCCCCGTTGGCGATTTCCGTGATGAAGGACCAGTTGCGTATTCTCGCCGGGGCCCACCCGATGAGTCCACAGGGCTTCGAGCGGATTCAAGGTCTGCGTCGCGTGGTCTATGACAGTAACGACTACAAGGAAGGCATTCACGCCTTCAAGGAAAAGCGCAAACCGGTGTTCACCGGCACCTGAGTACCCACCAACCGGGGCGGGCAGCGATCGACTGGCTACCGGCGCGACTGGGTGAACAAGTGCTGGATGCGCTGGCAAAGGATGGAAAAGGCCGCATCGCCCGGTTCTGCCCAGCCGGTTTCGAACGCCATTCCAGCGTCCCGCGGTAATGGTATGCTTCCTGTTTACCCTGCCCATCCGAGTGATCGATGCCCATCACGATCAACCTGAAAAGTGCCGTGCTTGCCGTCTCCGACGCCCTCGATCTCGTCGGGGTGAGCGATTTTCAGCACGGCAAGCGCGTCGCCATGATTGCCCGCGAAACGGCGGCCCTGATGGGCCTGCCCGAAGCACGGCTGGACAACCTTGTTTTCGCCTGCCTGTTGCATGATCTGGGCGTTTCGTCCACCGTCGAGCATCGCCGACTGGTTTCGGACGATCCTTGTGTGGATAGACAGGCCCATTGCGAGCGGGCATTCCAACTTCTGCAGCCCTTCACTCACCTGTCGCTGCTGGCCAATGCCATCCGCCACCACCACACGCCGTGGACCGATCTGCCGGCCGACCTGAGCGAGGCGGATGCCATCGACAGCAACCTGATCCAGTTGGCCGACCGGGTGGATAGGCTGGTGCTGCGGCACGGTCTGGAAAACCCGCTGTTCCACAGCACAGACATCTGCCGCGAGATCTCCGCGCTGGCGGGCGGCATTCTGCAGCCGGATGTAGTCGATGCCTTCCTCGCGGCAGCCGCGCGCGAGGCTTTCTGGATAGCGTTGGTGCCACGCCACGTCCAGACCTACCTGAACGAGCTGGCGCTGCCCCAATGGGGAGTCACCATCGCGTTCCCGCAGTTCCGCCATGTGGCGTGCCTGGTGTCCAGCATCGTCGATGCCAAGAGTCATTTCACTGCATCCCACTCGCTTGGCGTCGCGCAACTGTCGCGCTACCTCGGGGAGCGCATGGGCTTCGCGCCGGACTCGCTGGCCATGATGGAAATTGCCGGACTGATGCACGACATCGGCAAGCTCTGCGTGCCCGACGAGATCGTCGAAAAGCCGGCCCGGCTGACGGTCGCCGAATTCTCGGTCATGGAGCGACACAGCTTCGAGACCTACCAGATCCTGCGCCATGTCCCCGGGCTGGAGACCGTCGCCGAATGGGCGGCCTTCCACCACGAAGCGCTCAATGGCCACGGCTACCCGTTCCGCCGCTCGGCCGCAACCCTGGCACCCGAAGCGCGCATCGTCGCCGTCGCCGACGTCTTCCAGGCGCTGGCCCAGGTGCGTCCCTACCGCGGCGCGCAGAAGCTGGACGAAATTTCGCGTACCCTGGGAGAATTCGCCGGCGAGGGAATTCTCGACCCGGACATTGTCGCCCTCGCCTGCGATGACCTCGACAGCAGCTTGCGCGCCGCAACGCAAACCATCTAGCCGTCACCGATGACTGCCCGGACTCTGGCCTTCGTCGACCTCGAAACCACCGGCGCCACCGCCACCAGAGACCGCATCACCGAAATCGGCATCATCGAAGTGGATGAGGACGGCTCGGTGCGCGAGTGGCAGCAACTGGTCAACCCGGGCACCCGCATCCCGCCGTTCATCGAACAATTGACCGGGATCAGCAACGAACTGGTGGCCGCCGCCCCGGCCTTCGCCGATGTTGCCGACGAAACCCTGCGCCGGCTGGAAGGCCGGCTGTTCATCGCCCACAACGCGCGTTTCGATTATGGCTTCCTGAAGAACGAGTTCAAACGCCTCGGCGTCACCTTCCGGGCGCCAGTGCTATGCACGGTCAAACTGTCGCGCACACTGTTCCCGGAACACAAGCGGCACAACCTGGATTCGCTGATCGAGCGTCACAACCTCGCCGCCAATGCCCGTCACCGGGCGCTGGCCGATGCGCAACTGATCCGCCAATTCTGGCAAAAAATCCACGTCGACCGCAGCAATGACGAAATTGAAGCCGCGCTCAAGGCGCAGAACGCCCGCCCCAGCCTGCCGCCGCACCTTGACGCCGGCATCGTCGACGAGTTGCCCGACACACCCGGCGTTTACCTCTTCTACGCCGACAACAACCTGCCGCTCTATGTCGGCAAGGCCAGGGACATCCGCCAGCGCGTGCTCTCACATTTTTCGGCCGACCACGCTTCGGCCAGGGAAATGAACCTCGCCCAGCAGGTCAGGCGCATCGACTGGATCGAAACCGCCGGCGAAATCGGCGCCCTGCTCAAGGAGGCGGTGCTGGTCAAGCAACTGCAACCGACCCATAACCGCCAACTGCGCCGCAACGACGACATCTGTACCTGGATACTGGTCGACGAAGGGAACGGTTGGCTGCGCCCGGAACTCGTCGCGGCGCGCGATCTCGACTTCGGAATTCATGCTTCAGGCTACGGCCTGTTCAAGAGCGCCAGGGAAGCCGGCACGGTGCTACGGGCGCTGGCCGCCGAGCATAATCTGTGCGACGCACTGCTCGGTCTGGAAAAGAGCGCCCCCGGCAAACCGTGCTTCGGCTACCAGATCAAGCGCTGCTCGGGCGCCTGCGTCGGCGACGAACCGCCTACCAAACACACCTTGCGCCTGGTCGGCGCGCTGGCCCGGCTCAAGCTCGTTTCCTGGCCACTCAATGGTCCCGCGCTGATCCGTGAAGGTGACGAAGCCCACCTGATCGACGCCTGGCGTTACCTCGGCACCGCCCGATCCGACGAGGAACTCTACGCCCTGCGTGCCGCCGGCCACCCGCCATTCGATCGCGACACTTACAAGATCCTCGTCAAATACGTCGTGAAGATGATTCCGCTATCGTGAGCTCCGGCAGGCACTGACAACGCGACCAGGCCGGCAAGCCCCTGTCGCCGGAACCCGGCCGCAGAAATGATCAGGACGAGACCGCCACGCCTGCGATGGACACGGCAAGCTTGCCGCCGCCCGCCAGGCAGCTTCTCCTGCCTATGATATCCCCATGCCAGCCCCAACCCGAACGCTTTACCTGATTTGCTACGACATCGCCAACCCGAGGCGCCTGAGTCGCGTTTTCCGTTTCCTGCGCGGCTACAGGATTGGCGGTCAAAAATCGTTTTTCGAGTGCTGGCTGACACCCGCCGAACTGCGCCACGTGCAGGTCGGGCTGATCCTGCGCATGAATCTTGACGAGGATCGCGCCCATCTGTTTCAGCTCGATCCACGCCAGCAAACCACCTGCCTTGGGGCGGCCATGCCGCCGCACCAGGGCGCCTTCATGATTCTCTGAATCGCGGCCCCGGAACATGACCAGCCTCTACGTCGACCGCAGAAATGTCGAACTCAAAGCCGATGGCGAAGCGCTCGTCTTCATCGAAAACGGCGAGCGGGTCGGCACCGTGCCGCTCCAGCCGCTCTCCCGCGTCTTTCTGCGCGGCGACATCAAGCTGAGCGCCAGCCTCCTCGGAAAACTCGGCGAGCATAACATCGGCGTCATCGTTCTTTCAGGGCGCAAGGGAACGCCCAGCCTGCTCCTCGGCCGCCCGCACAATGACGCCGCGCGACGGATCGCCCAATATCGCCTCTCGCTGGATGGCGACTATTGCCTCAAGTTTTCCCGGGCCATCGTTGCCGCGAAACTCTCCGGACAACTCGAACTGATCCGCGAACGCCGTACCAGCGACCTGATGCACCGCTACCCGCTCAGCGTCTGCGAAAAGAGAATCTCCGGCATGCTCGCCCGGGTCGATGCCCAGGAAAGCATTGCCACCTTGCGCGGCCTCGAAGGCGCGGCTGCCGCTGCCTATTTCGAAGCCCTCGCCGAAATCGTCCCGGCCAGCCTGAACTTTCACGGACGCAACCGCCAGCCGCCGCGTGACCCGCTCAACGCCGTCCTGTCGCTCACCTACACGCTGCTGCACGGCGAAGCCACACTTGCCCTGTATGGTGCCGGACTGGATCCGTTCATCGGGTTCTATCATTGCCTCGACTTTGGCCGTGAATCGCTCGCCTGCGATGTCATGGAAGTGCTGCGCCCGCAGGCCGACCGTTTTGCATTGATGCTGTTCCGCGACGGCACGCTCACCAGCGGCGACTTTTCCACTACCGAAAGCGGCTGCCTCCTCGGCAAGGCCGGCCGCGGCCGCTACTACGCCGCCTATGAAACGCGGGCCGAAACCTTCCGCCGCGAACTGGAGCAAGCCGTGCACGACATCGCGCACGCCGTCGCCGCCAACCCGGTGCTTCCTGTCCCCGGGGAAGGCGCATGAGCCGCGCCTGGATCATCGGCTACGACATCAGCGACCCGCGCCGCCTCGGCCGCGTACATCGGGCCATGGTCAATCGTGCCATGCCCATCGAATACAGCATCTTCCTGTTCATCGGCAACGAACGCCAGGTCGCCGAATGCCTTGCCACGGTCGACATGCTGATCGACGGCAAAACCGACGACGTGCGCTGCTACCCGTTGCCCTCCCGCGGGCTGCAGGAGCGTATCGGCCGCGCCACGCTGCCCGCAGGCATTCAATGGACCGGCCTGCCGGCAGCGCTCGCCTGCGCTTTCACCGGCAACGCGGCATAATCCGGCCATGCCACCCAAACGTATCCTGCTGGCGGTCACCGGCCTCTCACCGCAGATCGTCACCGAAACCCTCTATGCCCTGTGCGTTGCACAAGACCCCGCCTGGGTGCCCGATGAAATCCATCTCATCACCAGCCAGGAAGGCGCCGAACGCGCCCGGCTTTCCCTTCTCGACCCGACCGCCGGCCAGTTCCATGCGTTCTGTCGCGACTACCCGCAGGCCCTTGGCATCGCCTTCACCCCGGCGCACATTCACACCATCGCCGACCGCAACGGGAACCCGCTCTCCGACATCCGCACGCCTGAAGACAATGCACAGGCGGCGGATACGATCCATGCCCTGGTTAGCGAGTTCACCGCCGAGCCAGCCGGCGAACTCCATGTCTCGATTGCCGGTGGCCGCAAGACCATGGGCTTCTACCTCGGTTACTGTCTCTCGCTCGCCGCCCGGCCCCAGGACAAACTCTCGCACGTCCTTGTCTCCGACCCCTTCGAATCGCTGCCCGATTTCTACTACCCGCCCGCCGTGCCCTGCCTGCTGCACACTCGTGACGGCCGACCCATCCACACCGCCGACGCCCGCGTCATGCTCGCCGAAATCCCGTTTGTCCGTCTCCGCCCGCTGCTGCCGGCTGCCGCGCTGGCCACGCGACAAAGTTTCTCCGAGGCCGTCGCCGCCACCCAGGCGCATCTGGAAAAGCCGCAACTAAAAATCAATCTGGTGGGACGGCAAATTCATTGCGGTCGCCATGCCGTCAACCTGCCTCCGCAGTTGTTCGCGTGGTATGTCTGGCTTGCCCGACGCAACCGCGACGGCCTGCCACCAGTGCGCCACACCGACGCCGATCCGGGGGAATTTCTCGCCGCGTACGCGCAAGTGGTGGGCATTGACGCGGTCGACTACGAAAAAGCCGCCGAAATGCTGAAGAAGGAAAATGGCTTCAGCAAAGAGTTCTTTGAACAAAAGCGCGCCAAGATCAATCGCATCCTGAAAAACTCGCTGGGCCTCGCGGCCACGCCATACCTGATCGCCAGCCTCGGCCAGCGCCCGCTAACCCGTTACGGCTTGCTTTTGCAGGCGAATGAAATTCATTGGCAATGAAGATGGCAAGCTTGCCAGCATGATGACAGACGGGAAACTGGGGTATCGTTACGACTCAGGAATAATCCGATGCGCGAAATGGAACGCACCAGCAACGAGTCACGGCTTCACGCAATAGACGCCCGGGTTGAGGGGCGCAACATCACCCTACGACTGAGCAACGCCCAGCAGATCGTTTTTCCTGTAGATGACTTTCCGCTGCTGGCCTCGGCAAGCGCGGCACAGCTTGCACAAATCACCCTCCGGCTCAACGGCACCGCCCTGCGCTGGGAAGAGATTGACGAAGACATCTCGCTACGAGGCATCGTCACCCGTTACGGAAAAAAGAACATGATGCTGAAAAAAGAATTCAAGATTTGCCTCAACGCCCCGGCTTTTCTGGGCGATGCTGACCAAAAAGGCGTCTGGCGCACGCCGCCGATCAAGGCCATGTTGCGTGAATGGTGGCGGGTGGCGGCGGCACCTGAGCAGGGTTATCGCCATGAACAACTGCGCCAGAATGAAGGCAAGCTGTTTGGCAATGCGTGGCTGGATGATGATTTTTCCAAAAGCCTGGTGCGATTGGCACTGGAACATTGGCATGCAGGGAAAATGACCGCTTTGGACAACGATCCCAAAGTGACGCACCCGGAAGTCAAGTTTCCCGTTGGCAGTCAACTTTACCTTGGCTACGGCCCGCTCATTTTCCAGCAAGGCGTAAAGCTCAAAAACGGCGCAGCCCTGCAAGCCAATGAAACCAACACCCTCAGCCTTGCCTATCCGGACGACCCCACACAGAAAATAGAACAAACCCTGCAACTCATCGACTGGTTTGGCACGCTCGGCGGGCGTTCACGCAATGGCTGGGGTTCGCTCAGTTTGTCGGGACAAAGCACCTTAACCCGGCAACATGGCACGCTCACCGGCGTGCTGCGCCCCTTGGACGACTGCCTGAAACTCGATTGGCCACACGCCATCGGCCAGGACAGCGAAGGCCCGTTGATCTGGGAAAGCAGCGCGTCCTTCAGCGACTGGCAAGCGGCGATGAAGTTTCTGGCGCAAACCAAGATTGGGTTTCGGACGCAGGAAAGTATTTCATTCAAGAATGGCATTCCACACCCTAACGAAGGCAAGCGAAAAAACAACTGGCAGTTGCACCGCCAACCGGAGGAGCGTCACTTGCTTGCATATCCGGTTACGCACCATGAGGTTAGCAAACAGAGGCAACGTGGCGATGAGAAACCAGATTGGGGCGACGGGCGTCTCGTCAACCAACTCCGCTTCAAACTTTTCCGCGATGCAGCCGGCCAACTCCGCACCCGCATTTACCACACGCCGCACGCCTGCCCGTTGCCCACGACTATGAGTGCAGCCCAACAAGTCGCCGTCTGGCAAACCGTCCACCGTTGGCTAGACCAGCAAGCCACGCTCACCCGCCTCGGAGCCTGATCCATGAATCAAACCAATCCCTGGCTGGCCAAACTCGCCGCCTGGACGCACGACCCGGCAGAAAAATCCCTGGTCCTGATGCGTGACCCGGCCGGCCACGAAGGCGGCACGGTGCGCGAGCTTCGCAAAATCCTTTTCCCGCAAGGCATTCCGGCCGACATCAAGGCCGCCATGAAACGCGCCGACCATTGGGCCGCCGCCGCAGACCGCCCACAATTCGGCGGCAGCGGACGGCAAAGCTGGGCACAAGTCCGCTTTGAAGAACAGCCCGTGCTGATTCACCCCCTCTCCGGCGAAGAATTCGATCTGATAAAACTGGCTGACATCGACCCTGCCCACATCAAGGCGCTTTCAGGGCAACACTTTGATGAACTGATCGTCAGCGAGAACGGGGTTATCGACACCCGCAAAACCGCACTCAATTTCTGGCGCTTCGGCCCAGAACTCGACCAAAGCACCTTGCCGACGCTCTGGAAAATGCTCCCCGCCGATACCCGCGTACCCGACCACACCATCTGGTCGCACCTCGATTTATCCAGCGCCTTCGCCACCGCCTTTACCGCCGACGCCAACAACGACGCGGCCCTGCTCTCGATGAGTTTTGGCCCGGTGCAGGATTTTATCGCCGCCGCTCGCACCACCTCCGACCTGTGGGCCGGCTCGCACCTGCTGTCGCGCCTGGCTTGGGAGGGGCTGAAAGTCATCGCCACAGAAATCGGCCCGGATGCTGTGCTATTTCCACAACTGCGCGGCATCCCGCAAGTCGACCTCTGGCTGCGCGACACAATCGGCTTGCCCAAAGATCGTTTTGCCAAGGCCGAATGGGCCAACACCCCAACCGATGCCAACCCGCTCTTCATGGCGGCATTGCCCAATAAATTTGTCGCCATCGTCCCCGCTGATCAAGCCGCTGCGCTGGCCGACAAAGTCACCACCGCCGTCCGTCACTGGGTCAAAAACACAACCCAAGAAATGCTCAAGGAACTGCTGGAAAAAGCCAGCATCGCCTATACCCCAGATTTACCCTGCCACGCGCAGTTGACCGCGCAATTGGCCGGTTTCCCGGAAGTGCATTGGGCCAGCGTGCCGTTTTCCCTGATTACCGCCGACGCGGACGGCAAAGCGCTGGCTGAACAAAGCCAACTCGCCAAGGCCAGCCGCCCTTTCCTCGGCAACATTGACGCCCCCGGTTTTCTCGGCAGCGAAGTCTGGCGCGTACTGGCAAAAACCATTGAGATCGACGGCGCTCGTATTTTTACGCCAAACCCCGGCGTGCTCTACCCAGCCATTTACGACTTGCTCGACCGGGTTGCCGCAGCCGCCAAAGCCGTGCGCCCGTTCAGCCAAACCCGGCATGAAGGTTATCGCTGTGATCTGACCGGTGAAGCCGAATGGCTGACCACTGACCGCGCCCAACTCAGCTATGGCAAAACCGGGCGCAAAGACGCGCCAACCCTGTGGAACGCTGCCGCCAAAGCACTTCCTGGGCTATTTCGCAAAGGCGAACACCTTTCCGCCATCGCCATGCTCAAACGCCTGTGGCCACGTCAGTTTGTTTGCGAGATTTCAAGCGTTATCGGCAAAGACATGGGCCGTTACGTCATCTCCACGCACACGATGGCCTTAGCTACTTCGCTGGAAAAATGGATTGACGCGGACGGCGGCAAACTAGCCCCAAGCAATTTGCTCGAAGCCGCCAAAACGCCAACCGCCTTGCCGCTGCGCCTGATGCGCAAGCTGAGTGGGAAATGTGAAGCAACCCGCCAACTGGCCAAAGGCATTCCCGCCTGGCTGGACGATGACAACGACGACGATACGCAGCGCGAAACCAAGCAAAAGGAAATTGCCAAACTGCTGGGCTGCAAGCCTGAAGCCTATTACGCCTTTATCCTGCTCGACGGCGACAAAATGGGTGCCTGGCTGTCCGGCACCGAAGAAGACTACAACCTGCCCTACGCCAAAACCTGGCACCCAAAGATTCGGGCGGCCGCCCAAGGAAAATTCCCCCAACTCGACGCCTACTTGAAGGCCGATCGCGCCGTTTCCCCAGCCCGTCACATGGCGATTTCCGCCGCCCTTAACGACTTCGCCTTGCACATGGCGCGGCATGTCGTCGAAGACCTGTGCAAAGGCAAGTTGCTCTACGCCGGCGGTGACGACGTACTGGCGATGGTTTCGGTCGACGATCTGCTACGCTGTCTTTTCCTGCTGCGGCTGGCCTATTCCGGCATCTGGCCCGACGCGGAGGGCTTGGCCGAACTGCTGGGCGTCCTCGGCGAGCGCAAGATGGCGAAGCTCAAACGCGGCCACGCCCTGCTCGATAGCAAGATGGCGAAGCTCAAACACGGCCACGCCCTGCTCGATAACAAGCTGCTGCGGCTGATGGGCAACAAAGCTACCGCCTCGGCCGGTGCCGTGGTTGCCCACCACCAAGCGCCGCTGGCCAACGTGTTGCGCGAACTGCGCAAAACGGAAAAGCGCGCCAAGATGGAAGGCGGGCGCGATGCCTTTTCGATCAACCTGCTCAAACGCTCCGGCGGCGCCGTGCAACTTACGCTGCCCTGGCTCACGCCAGGCAGCACTTGGCCGACGGCACTTGAAGGCAACCTGACCGATACACCAATGGCCTTGCTGCTCAAGCTGCGCGACATCTTCAGCGGCAACACCTCGCGCAAGGCAGCCTACCTGACCCAAGGCTGGCTCACCGATCTCCCCACTACCCGGCAAATCGGCATGCAGCCTCTGCAAGCCATGATCGCTGCCAATCTTGAATATCAGCTCAAACGGCAAGGCGGCAAAGATAACGCCGAAGCCAATGCCGCCACCGCCCGCTTGCTGGTCGATACCGCCTCCCGTATCGCCGCCCAACGCAAAAGCGAACCGGCCCCGATCATCCGCGACCTGCTAGGCATTGCCGAATTCCTGGCCCGCGAAAGCCGCACCGGGAACATGGGAGAAATGGCATGAACACACTTTTTCTTGAACCGCACGACGTCCTTTACCTGCGCGGCAACAAACTCTTTGGCGACGCTGGCGCGCACGGTGAAGCCCTGATGCCGCCCTGGCCTTCAATGGCGGCAGGGGCGATTCGTTCGCGCCTGATGGCTGAAAATGAAACCGTGGAATCCCTGGCTGATTTTCGGCTCACGCACTTTGGCCTCGCCAGGCGCAACCCGGATGGCACGGCGGAGCCGCTCTGGCCGCTACCCGCCGATGTCATCGTCACCAGCGAAACACTGGATAACGCCACGTATTTCAAGCCGATGCCACTTGAAGGTGGCATTGCCAGCAGCTTCGCGCTGCCCTTGCTACCGGTGTTTGCTGCCGACAAACCCAGCAAACCGGAGAGCGGACTTTGGCTGAACGGGAAAGGCATTTCAGCCTGGTTATCCGGCTTGCCGATCACACAAGACCATCTGGTTCGTGCCAGCCAACTCTGGGCCTCCGACCCCCGCCTGGGGATTGCTTTGGATGCACAAAGACGAAGTGCCGCCGACGGCAAAATTTATACGACAGAAGCCATCGCGCTAGCCAAGAACGTTGGCTTCATCACCGCCAGCACCGGCCATTCAAGCCAACTCGCCAATGGCGACCTTGTACGTTTGGGCGGCGACGGCCGCGCTGCAACCGCACACATTGTCACGGTAGACACGCCGGAAACCGACTGGGATCGTATCGAAAAAGAAGGCCGCTTCCGTTTGTTGCTCACCACGCCGGGGATTTTTGCCGACGGCTGGCAACCGGAAGGCATTCCCGCCCATTTGGAAGCCGCGGCCGTTAGCCGGGCCGAAACCATTTCCGGCTGGGATGTACTCACCGGCAAACCCAAAGCCGCTCAACGCATCGCCCCCACCGGCAGCGTGTACTGGTTCGACAAGCTTGCCGACCTTCAGACGCTCAAAAATCTGGTTGATAATGGCCTTTCGCTAAACGACCCGACCCGCCGTGCCGAAGGCTTCAACCATTGCCGCATCGCCCCCTGGGTTTAAGGAGAACTGAACATGTACGCCCATAAATACGAAACAACGGTGAATGCTGACCATCACCTGAGTATTGATCTGCCCGCTTCGTTTCCGACTGGCCTGGCCGAGGTCATCGTCTTGGCAAAATCAGACCCGCAGAACCCTGTTCCCGCCGTAGAACCGCTGACACAACTGTTTACCTGGCTGGATACCCTCCCGCCCAGTGGGCGCTCGATCGAAGAAATCGAAGCACAGATTCGCGAAGAGCGTGACTCCTGGGGTGATTGAGCATGCAACTCTATCTGGACGCCTGCATCGTCATTCTCCTCGTCGAACGTCACCAGCAATATGAAAGCCAGATTCGTTCAGAACTCTCACAACGCCACGGTGCAAAGCTTTGCTGGACCGAACTCACCCGGATGGAAACCCGGGTCAAACCTCTACGTGAAAACATGCACCTGCTGCTCTCACATTTTGATCATTTCTATACGGAACCCGCAGCCAGCCGCATTGTTCTGGATCGGGAAGTTTTTGACATTGCGACAGAGTTACGCGCCAAACACGGGCTGAAAACACCGGATGCACTCCACCTTGCGGCCGCGCTACGCAGCGACTGTGCAGAATTCTGGACCAATGACCGCCACCTGGAAAAAGCTGCCGATGGCCGTATAGCCATCGTCACTTTCAACTGATTCCGCTTTCGGAGACTTTTATGTACCAAGCCCAAGCCGCCCTGTTTCTCTATGCCGTCAGCCCCGTCCACATGGGTGCAGGCACCGCCTTCGGCCTGATCGACAGCCCGATTCAGCGCGAACGCCATACCGAATACCCGCTATTCGCCGGTTCCGGCCTCAAGGGCGCCATCCGCCATCGCTTTGCCCAAATCTGGCCAAAGCAGGATGATCTACTTAACCGTCTGTTCGGGCCAGAAGGCGGCGAGCTTTACGCCGGCGCGGTCAGTTTTGGCGATGCCCAACTGGTCGTTTTCCCCGTGCGCTCTGCCAAGCGCGGTTACGTCTATGCCACCTGCCCGCTGGCTTTGGCTCGCGCCAACCGACTACTTGGCTTGCTCGGCAAGCCCAGCTTGCCAGCCAACAACGCCCAACCCGCCGAAGGCAAAGCCAGCGTGTGCGATGCCGGTTTACTGGATACCGACAAATTGGCTCTTGAAGCCTTTGAATACACCGCCGGCGAAACGGCGGAACTCAAGGCCGTTGCCGCCTGGCTCGCCGACAACGCGCTGCCACGAGGCGATGCGCACGCCTTTTTCCGCAACAAGATCAAGACCGATCTGGTGCTGCTCTCCGATGAAGATTTTGGCTACTTCGTCAAGAATGCCACGGTGGTTGAACCGCACGTCAAGATTGACGACAAAACCGGCACCGCCAAGGATGGCGGGCTGTTCTATGTCGAAAACCTGCCCCCGGAAAGCCTGCTGCTTGCCCCGCTGATGGCCAGCCAGGAACGTAGCGGCAAGCAGGAAACCCCGGCTGAAGCCGTCCTTAGCCATGTCATCCCCAACCTGGATGGCCAACTCGTCCAGATCGGCGGCGACGCCACCACCGGGCGTGGGCAAATTGTGATCACCGCGTTGAAATAAGGGGATGACGATGAGCACATTCAGCCTCAACAAGATGCCCGCGATGACACTCGAACAACGGCGTTCCCAATTTGCTTGGGATAGCGTTCAAGGGTGTAACAAGGATTACGTCAAACTAGCCAAATCGGCACCCGCACTGATCATGAACAACGGCCTGATGCAAACCTTGAGTTACTTGCAGGACAAAAAACACAGTGAACTGCTGAAACACCTGCGCGAATGGCTGGCAACCCGTTACCCAGAGCATTTTGGACAGGCCAAAGATTTCCAATCGTTAATTGGAAAATTACTCAAAGTGGACTCCTCGCAATACCGCCAAGCGACCGAAGAATCCTTGCTGCTCCTGCGCTGGATTCGCCAGTTTGCCGCCGCTTTAGGGGCTTGACCGTGACCATTGCCACGCCCAATTATCTGCATACCCAGATCAGTGATGCCGCCCCCGGCCACCGCTTCAGCCTCTACTACGCCGGATGGGATGAGAATTTCAGCAAGCTGAGTACCGGGGCAGCTCAAACACTGAAAACCACAATTTGCCCGCTCCCCCAACACAGCCGCCAATTGCTCGAATCAATCGAGGCACGGCAAGCCGCTCTGGCCGCTGGCAACCTCAATATTTTTAGCTACCCCGCCATCGCCAGCGCGCCTTTTGCCACCGGCCTCGGCAACGAGCACCCGCTGGAAAACGGTTTTTCTTTTCTTTCACCTTACGGCCTGCCCTACCTGCCCGGCTCAGGCGTTAAAGGCGTGATCCGCAAAGCCGCAGAAGAACTCGCCAGTGGTGAATGGGGCGAAAGCGAGGGCTGGAGCGAAGAAATCATCCGCGCCCTGTTTGGCCCCGGCGAAGACGACGAAACCCGTGACAGCAACCCGCGGCAAGGCGCCTTGCGTTTCTGGGATGTTTTCCCAGCCCCGGAACAATCCGCCAAAAACGACAAGCCCCTGCTGACCGTCGAAATCATGACCCCCCATCTGGGCAAGTATTACCAGGGCGACGCCACGCCGAATACCAGCCTGACGCCCACCCCCATTTCTTTTCTTGCGGTTACCGCCAAAGCGCGCTTTGCCTTTTATGTGGAATGCAACCCGGCCTTTCTGACGCCCGCCCAACAGAAAAGCTGGCAAGCCTTGATTCAATCCGCCTTTGAACACGCCGGAAAATGGCTGGGTTTCGGGGCCAAGACGGCGGTCGGCTATGGCCGGATGACGCTCGATGAAAGGGCTCAGGAAGCGGCTGAAAAATTAGCCACCGAGAAAGCCGAAAAACAGCAAAAAGAAGACCAGGCCGCGCAGAAACAAGCCGAGCTGGAGCAACTTTCGCCGTTTGACCGCAGCGTCCAGGAAGTGCTGGATGCAAAGCCCAGAGATCAATCCGAACTTAAAGCCTTGTTTAACGCCTTGAAGGGCAAACGCTGGGCAGGCGAAGAAGCCCGGAACGTTGCCGAACGGCTTCAGGCCATGATGAAAGCCAGCAACCAGTGGCGCGAAAAATCCGAGAAGAAAAGGCCGGAAAAAGACGAGCCGTATCAAATGACCCTCACCGTGAAATCATTCCTGGAAATCTCATGAGTGAAGAAAGGCCACCAGCCCTGCCGCCAGAGACCGTTGAAGAAGCAAGCGAACACCTTGACCTGCAAGCGGCTCAACAACCCGTCATGGCAAAGATTTGGGATAACGACCTGGACGCAGCCTGGGACGACACCCCATGACCACCTGGTTCATCACCCGCCACCCCGGCGCCCGGCAATGGGCGCTGGAGCGCGGCCTGCACATCGATCGCCACTGCGTCCATCTCGAACCGGCGCTGATCGAAGCCGGCGACACCGTCATCGGCTCACTGCCCGTGCATCTGGCTGCCGCGGTTTGCGAACGTGGCGCCCGCTACGTCAATCTTTCCCTCGATCTGCCGGCGCACGCCCGCGGGCGCGAGCTGTCGACCGCAGAACTTGCCGCCTTCAATGCCCGCCTAGAGGCTTTCACGGTCAACGCCGAAAAACCCGGGAAAACCGCGGCATGAGCACACTGATTACCTTCCTTGGCAAAGGCCAGGCCCACGACGGCGGCTACCGCAAGGCCTGCTATTGCTTTGCCGACGATCAAACACGCGAAACCTCGTATTTCGGTCTCGCCCTGGCCGACGTGGAAAATGTCGCAACCGTGCGCATCCTCGGCACCTCCGGCAGCATGTGGGACGCCCTGATTCTCGAACAAGGCGACACCCAGGGCGAAGACGAGCGCTGGGAAGAACTCGCCAGCGCCGTGGCCGCCGACCGGGTCGACCAGCCATTGCTTGATGCCGTCGAGCGCATGCTGAACCGGAACGATCAACGCAAATTCGAGTTGCGCCTGATTCCTTATGGCGTCAATGACGAAGAACAGGTCGCCATTCTCCTCGCCATTACCCAGAACCTTCCACGCGACCAGGGCATCATTCTCGACATCACGCACGCGCTGCGCCACCTGCCCATGCTCGGGCTGCTCTCCGTTTTCTACCTCCGGGCAGTCACCAAAATCCGCATTGATGCCATCTATTACGGCGCCCTGGAACAAACCCAGGATAACCGGACCCCCGTACTCAGGCTCGATGGCTTGCTCAAGCTCTACGAGTGGATCCGCGCCCTCGAAAACTTCAACAAGGATGGCGATTACGGCGCCTTTCGGTCGCTCTTCAACGACGAGAAACTCCCCGGCGACCTGCTCGCCGAAGCCGCCTTCCTCGAGCGCGTCGCCAACGCCTCGCTCGGCAGCCAGAAACTGACATCCGCCATGCAGAAAATCGATGCCGGTGCGGCGATGAGCGCCGCCGGCAAGCTCTTCCTGCCGCTGCTCAATCAACGCACCGAATGGCGCAAAGGCAAGGATCGTGCAGAGCGCGAACGGCGGCTGGCTATCGACTACCTTGGCCGCGCCGACTACCTGCGCGCCGCGCAGTTTGGCTATGAATCGTTTATTTCGGCGCAGACGCGCGGTGACCTGAACGAGTACGAAGCCCGCAAGGAAGCGGATACTTACCTGAGCGAAAAGGCCAAGGCACTGACCACGGAGTCACCGGAAAACTTCTCGACCCTGAAAAACCTGCGCAATGCCCTTGCCCACGGCACCATGGACAGCAACCAGGGCAAGAGCGCCGCGTTTATCAAGAAACTCACCAGCCACGAAAGCGAATTGCGCAAATGGCTGGAAAAAGCCCTGCGTTAATCCTGACCATGCTCCCCCTCGCCCGCTACCGCTTCCACGTGCGCGCCACGACGCCACTGAACCTGCCCGAATGGCCCGGTTCCGCGCTGCGCGGCGCGTTCGGGCATGCGCTGCGCAAACTTGCCTGCATGACGCGGCAAAAGGAATGCTCGGGCTGCCCGCTGCACGGCACCTGCCCCTACCCGGCAATTTTTGCCCCGCCGCCGGTTGCCCATCGCCTGCAAAACTTCAGCCAGCCGCCCGCCCCCTACGTCATCGAACCCGCTGGCTGGGGCGCGCGACACCTGGCCACGGGAGAAAGCCATTACTTCGACATGGTGCTCGTCGGCCGCGCCCTGCGCGAACTCCCGCTCATCGCGCTCGCCTGGCGGCATGCCCTGCACAGCGGCATCGGCCCCGGCGACGGCCGGGCCGAACTGGCCGCCATCGGCCAGCTTGCCCTCGACGGCAGCGAACACACTATCTACACCCCGGAATCCGGCAACTTCATGGAACATGAAACAGCCGCCCCGCAACCCCCCGCCGGCGTCGACCGGATCACCCTTGATCTGCTCAGCCCGCTGCGCCTGCAGGAAAACGGGCGCGCGCTGCCACCCAACCGCCTCACCGCGGAAGTCCTGCTCATGGCCAGCGTCCGGCGGGCCAGCCTGATGGCCGAATTCCACGGCATGGGCGCCCCCAGCTGGGATTTTTTGGCGCTCAAAATCGCGGCTGCCGCGGTCGACGGCGAAAAACAGCTCAAATGGCAGGACTGGACGCGCCGCTCCTCGCGCCAGCAGAAACTCATGCAACTGGGCGGCGTCGTGGGTCGCTGGACGCTGCGCGGCAACCTCGCCCCCTTCATTCCCGCCCTGCACCTCGGCCAATGGCTGCACCTCGGCAAGGAAACCGTTTTCGGCCTCGGACGCTACGTGCTGACACACAAGCCCGCGCCTTCTCCGGAAGACCCGGAACGCAGCCGCCAGGCCCTTGATTTGCAAAATGAAGTTGATGTACCGCAGTAACAATCCAGCCCTGAAATAAAAGGGATTAAGACCTGAAAAGCCGCCTGACATTGACACTGCCCACAGTAACAATCCAGCCCTGAAATAAAAGGGATTAAGACCGGTAAGGCGAGCGCGTTGCGCGGCGTTGCCAACGTAACAATCCAGCCCTGAAATAAAAGGGATTAAGACTTGACTCGCCATCAACGTAGTCTAGCCAATACTGTAACAATCCAGCCCTGAAATAAAAGGGATTAAGACCCGGATTGAAGCCGGACCCAGATTCGTTCACCGTAACAATCCAGCCCTGAAATAAAAGGGATTAAGACTTGACCAGCAGACGGAGTTGCGAACGGTTTAGGTAACAATCCAGCCCTGAAATAAAAGGGATTAAGACAACTTCGGCGGCCGGTGCGCTGGCCGCTTTTTAGTAACAATCCAGCCCTGAAATAAAAGGGATTAAGACGGAGTATCCTTGATAATCACAGTCCCAGTGGTAACGTAACAATCCAGCCCTGAAATAAAAGGGATTAAGACGCCGACGCCTCGCGTAACACCACACTCACCATTTGTAACAATCCAGCCCTGAAATAAAAGGGATTAAGACGCGCGCTCTCGGGCGTCTGCGGGTAGGGAAGCGGGTAACAATCCAGCCCTGAAATAAAAGGGATTAAGACCGAGTTGTTCGCTCTTGTGGGCAAGCAGCCTTTGGTAACAATCCAGCCCTGAAATAAAAGGGATTAAGACAAGCTTTCTCTGGCGAGCTTGTGCAGCTCCTTGGGTAACAATCCAGCCCTGAAATAAAAGGGATTAAGACGGCATTGCCACCGGTTTGCGGCCGGCGGTCATGTAACAATCCAGCCCTGAAATAAAAGGGATTAAGACATATTGGCCGGCTTGTTCTTGTAGAAGCGGCTGTAGTAACAATCCAGCCCTGAAATAAAAGGGATTAAGACCGTTGTGGTTTCACGGATACATCCCTCAGTTGGGTAACAATCCAGCCCTGAAATAAAAGGGATTAAGACCGGGGATGCCGAAGCGGTCGCGCAGGGCAGTAAGTAACAATCCAGCCCTGAAATAAAAGGGATTAAGACACTCTGTTCGATCTCCGCATCCAGCGTGACGGAGTAACAATCCAGCCCTGAAATAAAAGGGATTAAGACCGGGCGCCAGCGCAGTCTCGCGAATTCAGTGCCGTAACAATCCAGCCCTGAAATAAAAGGGATTAAGACGGAATTGTTCTCAACCTTGTCGACGTAGCTCGGTAACAATCCAGCCCTGAAATAAAAGGGATTAAGACCTTGTGCGTAGTGTAGCCCTTGCCTCCGTAGTGTAACAATCCAGCCCTGAAATAAAAGGGATTAAGACATATTACCTGGCAGCTTTATTCCGTTCGGACCGTAACAATCCAGCCCTGAAATAAAAGGGATTAAGACAACGGAGCGTCGAGGCACCCTTCATAGCGCGCCGTGGCGTTGGCGCAATATAATGTCATGCACTGCCCTGTGGTGGGGTTTTGAAGCGAAAGAGGACTTCAGATGGCAGCAAAGACCAGGATAGACGACAGCCCGGCGAAGGTGAAATACCGCTACCGGGTGAAGAACTGGGCGGAATACGACCGTGCGCTGGTCAATCGCGGCAACCTGACGATCTGGTTTGACGAGGACAGCGTGGCCAAGACCTGGAAGCCGCCGCGTCCGGTGGGTCGAGGCAAACCGGGCACGTACTCGGAGGTCGCGATTCAAACCTGCCTGACGCTCAAGACCCTGTTCCGTCTGCCCTATCGGGCGACCGAAGGTCTGCTCAAATCGCTGATGCGCCTGTGTGCGCTGGACCTGCCGGTGCCGGACCACACCCACATGTCGCGCCGGGCGGCGACGCTGGAAGTCAAGATTCCCCGGCGTCCGAGAGTTGGCGCCACGCATGTCGTGGTCGACTCGACCGGGCTGAAGATATTCGGGGAAGGCGAATGGAAGGTTCGCCAACACGGTGTCGGCAAACGCCGCACTTGGCGCAAGATTCACCTGGCCGTCGATGAGACGGCCAAGGACATCATCGGGATTGAAGTGACGACGGCGGACTGGCACGACAGCGAAGTCTTCCCTGATCTGTTGGCACAAGTCGACGGTGACGTCGGTCAAGTCTCGGCGGATGGCGCCTACGATACCGAAGGGACGCACGCCGCCATTCGTCAGCGGGAAGCCAGGGTAACGATTCCGCCTCGCGAGGGTGCTGTGCTTTGGGGGAATGACCATCCGCGCGATGCCCTCCTGGCCGAGATCGAAACCCAAGGGCGAGCGGGATGGAAGGAAGCCTCCGGCTACCACCGACGCAGCATTGCCGAAAACATGATGTATCGGCTCAAGCAATTGGGCGGTCGACTCTTCTCCCGCGAGTTTGACCGGCAGGTTGCCGAGAGCCATGTTCGAGTGGCAATCATCAACCAGTTCACCTACCTCGGCATGCCGAAATCCGTCCGCGCTGGGCAAATTGCGCCTGCGGCATGAATCAGGATGGGGATAGGGGGAATTCATACTGAAAATCGCGAAAGCAAGCCATTGTTATATAAGCGATGCCTAATAGTGCACCAACGCCGCGCGCCGTAACAATCCAGCCCTGAAATAAAAGGGATTAAGACGGACCAACTCCATATATTTCCCTGGCGTGCCACGTAACAATCCAGCCCTGAAATAAAAGGGATTAAGACCACGATCGGCGCCGTTGTAGACATTCTTCATTCGTAACAATCCAGCCCTGAAATAAAAGGGATTAAGACTCCGTCATGCTCCATTAGTCAAGAAGTTTTAAACGTAACAATCCAGCCCTGAAATAAAAGGGATTAAGACTTTCCTGGCAGCTTTATTCCATTCGGCCCTGGGTAACAATCCAGCCCTGAAATAAAAGGGATTAAGACGGCAACCGCGAGCGTTACCTCGCGGCTTTGCCTGTAACAATCCAGCCCTGAAATAAAAGGGATTAAGACCAATTGCCGCACTGCATCCGCTGCGCTGAAGGTAACAATCCAGCCCTGAAATAAAAGGGATTAAGACCTCCCGTCCATACGGGATATGCGCTTGAAGCGGCGTTGGCGCAATATAATGTCATGCACTGCCCTGTGGTGGGGTTTTGAAGCGAAAGAGGACTTCAGATGGCAGCAAAGACCAGGATAGACGACAGCCCGGCGAAGGTGAAATACCGCTACCGGGTGAAGAACTGGGCGGAATACGACCGTGCGCTGGTCAATCGCGGCAACCTGACGATCTGGTTTGACGAGGACAGCGTGGCCAAGACCTGGAAGCCGCCGCGTCCGGTGGGTCGAGGCAAACCGGGCACGTACTCGGAGGTCGCGATTCAAACCTGCCTGACGCTCAAGACCCTGTTCCGTCTGCCCTATCGGGCGACCGAAGGTCTGCTCAAATCGCTGATGCGCCTGTGTGCGCTGGACCTGCCGGTGCCGGACCACACCCACATGTCGCGCCGGGCGGCGACGCTGGAAGTCAAGATTCCCCGGCGTCCGAGAGTTGGCGCCACGCATGTCGTGGTCGACTCGACCGGGCTGAAGATATTCGGGGAAGGCGAATGGAAGGTTCGCCAACACGGTGTCGGCAAACGCCGCACTTGGCGCAAGATTCACCTGGCCGTCGATGAGACGGCCAAGGACATCATCGGGATTGAAGTGACGACGGCGGACTGGCACGACAGCGAAGTCTTCCCTGATCTGTTGGCACAAGTCGACGGTGACGTCGGTCAAGTCTCGGCGGATGGCGCCTACGATACCGAAGGGACGCACGCCGCCATTCGTCAGCGGGAAGCCAGGGTAACGATTCCGCCTCGCGAGGGTGCTGTGCTTTGGGGGAATGACCATCCGCGCGATGCCCTCCTGGCCGAGATCGAAACCCAAGGGCGAGCGGGATGGAAGGAAGCCTCCGGCTACCACCGACGCAGCATTGCCGAAAACATGATGTATCGGCTCAAGCAATTGGGCGGTCGACTCTTCTCCCGCGAGTTTGACCGGCAGGTTGCCGAGAGCCATGTTCGAGTGGCAATCATCAACCAGTTCACCTACCTCGGCATGCCGAAATCCGTCCGCGCTGGGCAAATTGCGCCTGCGGCATGAATCAGGATGGGGATAGGGGGAATTCATACTGAAAATCGCGAAAGCAAGCCATTGTTATATAAGCGATGCCTAATAGTGCACCAACGCCGCGGCAAAGTCTTTTGTAACAATCCAGCCCTGAAATAAAAGGGATTAAGACAAATCGTGAAGGCTGACGGTTTGTTTCATGGTGGTAACAATCCCAATCCTCGTGACTTAGCACTTATGCATATTTTCTAGTCGATGCCGGAAAGTATTCGATACGGGTTATAATATGTTTCCTAACATATTGATATTTATAGGTTAAATATGACGGCCTAAATATGTCGATGTGCTTTCCCGGCTTGCTGACTTCATTCAGAGCCCAGCCTTTCGCGAAGCGGCTCGCCGCGATCCCCGGCATTTCACGCGCCAGCGTGATTTGCCCTTTCCCGAGCTGATTGCCTTTCTGCTCTCCGGTGTGCGCGGTGCCGTGCAGGGCGAACTTGATGCGTTCTTTGCCCTGCTGGCGCGACGAGCCCGCCTGTGTCGCGTGGTGACCGCCAGCGCCTTTTCCAAGGCGCGCAGCCGCCTTTTTGCCGATGTCTTCGATCCGCTCAACATAGAGCTGCTGCGGCTGGTCGATGAGTCCCTGACGGCTCAGTTACTGTGGCAGGGATTGCGGGTTTTGGCCGCCGATGCGTCGAAGGTTCGCCTGACCTTGCTCAATCACGAGGGAAAACGCTGCGTGCGTGAAGCCACCGTGTTCGGCTTGTTTCGTCCCGGCATCGAGCTCTTTGATTCGCTGATTCTGCACAGTCCGCTGGTCGGCGAGCGGCAGATGCTGTTCGAACGCCTGGACCGGTTCGACCGGAACGATATGCTGGTGCTCGATCGCGGTTATCCGGGGTCGTGGCTGGTGGCCGCCTTGCTGCATCGGGAGATTCCCTTTTGCATGCGCTGCGATTCGTCGTCGACCTTTGCCGCCATCACGCAGTTCATGCGCTCCGGCCAGGACGACACCGTGGTGACCCTGCCACCGCCGAATCGCCGGGATGCCGTTGATTATGAGTGTCCCCGCCAGGCCTCGACCGTGCGCCTGATCCGCCAGGTGACACCCGCCGGTAAGGTACGCGTGCTCATGACGTCCTTGCTCGACAGTGCGCAGTATCCGGCGCCTGCATTCGCAGATCTCTATCATCGGCGCTGGCGCATCGAAGAGGCCTTCAAGCGCCTCAAGCATCGCCTGTCGCTTGAGCATACGTCTGGCTTGACCTGGCTCGCGGCCTGTCAGGACGTCGGCGCCAAGATGCTCTGCGACAACCTCAATGCGCTGGCGGTCTATCTGGCCACGGAGCACCTCATCGCCCCAGATTCGCCGTGGCGTGTCAATCGCACCTTGGCTTTCTCGCATCTGCGCCGTCTGCTGCCCCAAGTGCTCACCGGCCGCCTTCGCTTGACCTCGCGCATCGTCGCCGCACTGTTCTCCGAGATTGTCCTGAACCTTCAAAAATTCATCCCCAACCGAAACCGACCGCGACCTATTCGACCCAAGCCACACAAGTCTCATGCCTACAAAACCGCTCCATGACAAGATGCTAAGTCACGAGGATTGATTTCCGTACCACCAAGGCGGCGGTGAAGATGCATACGCTGCTCGACTTGTGACCAGAGGAAATCCCTGTGGGACGCGGCAGTATTCCCGGTTTTATCCACGTCTCCGACGGGAAACTGCACGATGTCCATGCGCTGGACTTGCTGACCCCGGAAGCCGGTGCGATTTACGTCATGGATCGCGGTTATGTTGATTTCGCCCGCTTGCACAGGCTGCATCAGGCGGGGGCTTTCTTCGTGACCCGTGCCAAATCGAACCTGAATTCCCATCGCGTCTATTCGGCGCCAACCGACCGCAGTACCGGTATTCTCTGCGACCAGACGATTGCCCTGGATGGCTATTACACCCGGCGCGACTATCCTGCCCAGTAGCGGCGTGTTCGATTCAAGGATGCCGAGACCGGAAAAACGCTCGTCTTCCTCACCAACCAGATGATCTTGCCGGCAGCAACGATCTGCGCGCTTTACAAAAGCCGCTGGCAGGTCGAGTTGTTCTTCAAGTGGATCAAGCAGCATCTTCGAATCAAACAGTTCTTCGGTACTTCAGAGAACGCGGTCAAGACGCAAATCTGGATCGCGGTGTCGGTCTATGTGTTGGTCGCCATTGTTCGGAAAAAATTGAAGCTCGACGTTTCCCTCTACACTTTGCTACAGGTTTTATCCCCCACCCTATTCGAGAAAATGACCTTGCAGCAGGCGTTCCCAGGAAAGAAATACAATTCAGAAGATAGTGCCCTCAGCAACCAATTGAATCTGTTCATGATTTAACCGGACAGTAGTATTAATAGATATTGGCAAGTTTCTGAAAAAATTCTTTTTTGATCATTCATACAGGTGCGTTGCGCTCCAGGCAAAGGGTAAGCGGGCTGAAGCCGCGAGCCAGATCCAGCCGCGCCACGAGCTCGCCGAGCGCCTCGATCATGTGCTTGGTGGTGGCATTTCATGCGCAGGGAACCGGAAACTCCTTGTGCCACAGTTCGCCTGGCAGGAAGTCGTCGAGTTCCTCGTGGAAGCGAAATGTCGTGGTAACTATGTGCCTGCAATGACAAACAGGCACGAAAGATCACGCACTAACCTCTCGCAACCAGAAGCACCGGACTGGCAATACATCGACTCAACTGCTTAAAATAGGCCTGATGAAAGTTCTTCGCGGATCCATTCTCCCTTGTTGTCGCTTCCTGGCGGTAGCCGTGCTCTCGGGAACACTGCTGAACGGTTGCAATTCGACAAAGGTTCCGCGTTCATATCAGACCGAAACGTTTCCCAGCGAGACCCCCTTTGAGTATTACAGCAGCCGCGATCCCGAGGGCGCGTGTGAAGTCGCCAAACGCGCATTGTTGAGTCAGGGGTATCAGGTCGACGAATCGAAACCTCGCAACATACGGGGTGAAAAGTATTTTCGGCCCAAGACCGATGAAGCAACCAGACTGTCGATCATACTTGTCTGCCTACCCAGCAATCTAGGGACCGTCATCTACGCGAGCGGGCTGGAAACACAGTTCGAGATGAAATCCAAAGGGAGCAGTGCCGGCGTGAGCGTCCCCGCTCTGGGTTCCCTTTCCCTGCCCTGGTCACTTGACAAGGACACCTTGGTGAAAGTCGGCGAGGAAACCGTGACCGACTCCAAGTTTTATAAACGGCTGTTCGAACTGATCAGGATGCTCGATGATTGAACCAGCAATTCTTGCGGTTTGGCCATCCTGAATTCCCAAGACCAGCCGCGCTCTTCTCTGCGGTGGTCACGGTAGCCTGGACAGCCACCGAGGTGGAATAAGCCAAGGCTGGTTCCGAGGAGATGGTTTTGACTATCCCGGATTTTATACAGATTGGATCGAGCGCTGTGGAGCTTCTGGGCAGCCGCCGACCAGTGGGCAAGCGGTGGGAAACGCATCGCGTTTTCCACCGTTTGTCCATTGGGAACTGGTGCAGCCGGCTGTCCAAAAATCCACAGTGCCCACGCTATTGCTCTTGCAAACCACCGGCGCGCGTCAAGGTAGTTGTCGCCTCGGTCATGCAGCCAGCGGTTGAATAGTCCCTTATGACTCAACTCTTCACATTTTCTGAGCAGAAATTGTCACGCAGCGAGAGCGGGCCTGATGATTTGCTCGGTGATGCGACAAGCAGCGGCGATGGCATTTCGACCGGTGCGAGTCAGGTAATAGCGGTAGGTGCCGACGATCTTTTTGATCAACCCGAAGTCACGCAAACGCCGGAGGTATCGTGTGATGCTGGCAGCGGCCAGGTGAGGCAAGAAAGGTTTCAGATCGGCCCGGCGGACGCCGCGAATGTTGAACTCGGGATGTTGGAGCGAGCACAGCAAGTCATGCTCGATCTTGTCGAAGAAATTGAAGCCTTTGATGCGATGCCCGTCGATTTCTTTGGGCGTGGTCAATTTGCCGAGGCAACGCGTGCCGGCGGAGAAGTCATCGAGAGCGCAAAGGAATTCCAGGTAGCGACGGTTGCAGCCGAGGAGGATTTCGCGCCGATCGATCAGGCTGTCCCACGGGGACTTCCTTTGGTCGTAGATCGACTTCTTGACGGCCGCCAGTTCCTGGGAGGCTTCACCATCCCGGTGTTCCACCTTGCGGTGGTGCTTGAAGAAGGAAACATTATGGGTGGTGGTTTCAATACGCAGCACCTGACCGAACTTGTCGTACATCTTGACCGAGTGCTGGCCCAGCCGATGCTTGATGCAGGTGCGCTCGATGCGGGTGGACAGGCGACTCTCAAGCTCTTGCGCCAGCTGCGGCGTCAGCTTCTTGCCCAGGAAATGCATCACCTGCGGCGCCTTCACCGAAACGATAGCTTCCCGGGAAAGGGCTTCGTAGAGGGGTTGCATGATCGCGGTCGAACGAAAGGCCCGATCGGTCGAACACTCGATTTGCATCAGACTCCAGTGGTAGGTCTGGCCAAAGACATCAAGGACCGGACAGCATTGCTGGGCATGGCGATCCAGAATCCGGTACAGGACGTCCGGGGAAAGATTGTCAGCCAACGGCTGCGCTTGCGCCCAGTCGCCAATACGGAGGAAGGCGTTGTCGGCCAGGGTGTAATTGATGCTGGCAGCCGTCAGTTGCCGGGCCAGCCAACTGTGGCCATTACAGTAGAACTGAAGCCGGAAGGGACACCACGTCGGCACGCGCAGATAGACCAGACCCCACTCCGCGTCGATGAAATAGAAGTAGTAGTGCAGGCACTTGCCAGGCGCCGGGCGCAGAAAGGTTTGATGGGTGCGCTTGTCATGCCACGCCTTGTACGACGAGCAGGCTTCCATGACCGAGATGACATGAACCAGTCCGGGGTGATCACCCCGCGCCTTGATCACCTCGGCGACCACCGCTTCCTTGCGCACATGCGCCTTGGCGATGTACTGAATGCTCACCCCAGCCGATGCCGCCAAGGCCTCGGCGTTTTCCCGAATCCGCTCACGCAACGGCTCGGCAAAACGCGGATAGTCAACGATGCGGATGTACTTGGCGTTCAGGTAGCTCGTCATGCCTGCCGCGTAGCACGCGCCAGGCAGCGTGCCAGTAATCACAATCCGGTCGTAGCAGGTCAAAATCCCCGCGATCCGGTCACGGTAGCGCTCAAGAAGTGGTACGTTCATGGCAACCTCCACTTCCTGGGGCAGTACCCCTCCACTCTAACCTGTTCGGTTCCGGCTCGTCCGGCTTAGGCTAATACTGCCTGGCATCGTTCGGCATGCGCACACCCCCGCCACCGGCCTCACGCGAGAGTGATCCTGGAAGGCGGCGCGATGAGCCTCCGCTGAAAGAACCGGACGAGAATGAAAAAGCGGGAATCGCAGTTCCCGCTTTTCGTCTCCGGACCCAATGTCTACTGCAATTCCTCTAGCCGAATCCGCTTGACCTTACCTTTTTGTGCGGCCAGCCCTTCGATGCTGGCAATCGCCGCATCGGCAGCGCTTTCCTTGCACACGTGGGTCAGAATGATGATGTCGGTCTCGCCCTCGCCTTCTGCCGGTTCGCGCTGCAGCATGGCGTCGATCGAGATGCCTTGATCGGCCAGGATGCGTGTGACATCGGCCAGCACGCCCGGCTTGTCATCGACGCGCAGGCGCAGGTAGTAACCGGTCTCGACCTCACTCATCGGCAGGATCTGTAGATTTGACATGGCATCCGGCTGGAATGCCAGGTGCGGCACACGGTGCGCGGCATCGGCAGTCGCCAGTCGGGTGACATCTACAAGATCGGCAATGACGGCTGAAGCGGTCGGCTCGGCACCGGCACCCTTGCCGTAATACAAGGTAGTGCCGACGGCGTCGCCCTTGACCATTACAGCGTTCATTGCGCCTTCGACGTTGGCCAGCAGGCACCGGGCCGGAATCAGCGTCGGATGGACGCGCAGTTCGACGCCGTTGCTGCGACGTTTGGCGATGCCAAGCAACTTGATTCTGTAGCCCAGTTGTTCGGCGTACTTGATGTCGGACGCTTCTAAATTGGTGATACCCTCGATGTAGGCCTTGTCGAACTGGACCGGGATACCGAAGGCGATGGCCGAGATCAGCGTCGCCTTGTGCGCCGCATCGACGCCTTCGATGTCGAAGGTCGGGTCGGCCTCGGCGTAGCCCAGGCGCTGGGCTTCATGGAGCACGTCGCCGAAGGACAGGCCCTTGTCGCGCATTTCGGACAGGATGAAGTTGGTCGTGCCGTTGATGATGCCGGCTGCCCATTCGATGCGGTTGGCGGTCAGTCCCTCGCGCAGCGCCTTGATGATTGGGATGCCCCCGGCTACGGCCGCTTCGAAGGCGACCATGACGCCATATTCCTGCGCAGCACTGAAAATCTCGGTGCCATGCACGGCAAGCAGCGCCTTGTTTGCGGTGACCACGTGCTTGCCGTTGGCGATCGACTGCATCACGACGTCCTTAGCGACGCCGTAGCCGCCGATCAGTTCGACGATGATATCGATTTCCGGGTCGTTGACCAGCGCAAAAGCATCGTCGGTAATGTTTGCCGCCCCGGCAGTGATCTGTTTGGCGAGTTCGACGTTCGTATCGGCCACGGCCGTGATACGAATCGGACGACCGGCACGCCGGGCGATTTCTTCAGCATTGCGCTTGAGAACGGTCCAGGTGCCACCACCGACGGTGCCGATGCCGATGAGGCCAACATTGATAGGTTTCATGTTAAGAATTTGCTCAGGTTGATTGACGTTTGCGATAATTTTCAAGAAAGCGGGCGATACGGCCAATGGCCTCCCGCAGGTCGTCCTCGTGTGGCAGGAAGACCAGCCGGAAGTGGTCGGGATGCGGCCAGTTGAAGCCGCTGCCCTGAACCAACAGGACCTTTTCCTCCTGCAGCAGCTCGGTGATGAACTGCTGGTCGTCCTTGATCGGATAGACTTTCGGATCGAGGCGGGGAAACATGTACAGGGTGGCCTTCGGCTTGACGCAGGTGACGCCGGGAATGGCGCTGATCAGCTCGTAGGCCACATCGCGCTGACGGCGCATGCGCCCGCCTTCCGCGACTAGGTCGTCGATGCTCTGATAACCGCCAAGCGCCGTCTGGATGCCATGCTGACCCGGCGCATTGGCGCACAGGCGCATCGAGGCCAGCATGTCGAGACCCTCGATGTAATCCTGTGCGTGACGCTTGTCGCCGGAAACCACCATCCAGCCGGCACGGTAGCCGCAGGAACGGTAGTTTTTCGACAGGCCGTTAAAGGTGATGGTCAGCACATCTTCCGAAAGCGCGGCGATCGCCGTGTGGGTCACGCCATCGTAGAGTACCTTGTCGTAAACCTCATCCGAATAGATGATCAGATGGTGTTTGCGCGCGATCTCGATGATTTCCTTCAGCACCGCGTCCGGGTAAAGGGCACCGGTCGGGTTGTTGGGATTGATGATGACGATGGCCCGCGTTTTGCGGCTGATCTTGCTGCGGATATCGGCGAGGTCGGGCAGCCAGCCGTTGTTCTCGTCGCACAGGTAATGCCTGGGCGTACCGCCGGACAGGCTGATCGCCGCCGTCCACAATGGATAATCCGGCGCCGGCACCAGAACTTCATCTCCGCCGTCGAGCAGCGCGTTCATCGCCATGACGATGAGTTCGGAAACGCCGTTGCCAACATAGATATCTTCCAGCGTCACACCCTTGATGCGCTTCTGCTGGCAGTAGTGCATGATCGCCTTGCGCGCCGCGAAGATGCCCTTGGAGTCGGTGTAGCCGGCCGCACCGGGCAGGTTGCGGATGATGTCCTGCTGGATTTCCTCGGGCGAGTCGAAGCCGAAGGCGGCCAGATTGCCGATGTTCAGCTTGATGATCTTGTGGCCCTCCTCCTCCATCTGCTTGGCCTTCTGCAGCACCGGGCCGCGAATGTCGTAGCAGACGTTGGCAAGTTTGGCCGACTTCCTGACTGGCTTCATTAAAGCAATCCATCCTTCCGGAACATGTCCTTGATGCCGCGAATCGCCTGCCGCGTCCGCGCTTCATTCTCGATCAGCGCGAAGCGCACATGGTCGTCACCATACTCGCCAAACCCGACGCCCGGCGAGACGGCCACCCTGGCCTCCGCCAGCAGTTTCTTGGCAAATTCCAACGAACCCATTGCCGCGTAGGCTCCGGGAATCTTGGCCCAGATATACATCGATGCCTTCGGTACCTCGACCATCCAGCCCGCCTCGTGCAGGCCTTTGCCAAGGACATCGCGGCGGTTCTGGTAGGTGGTGCGAATTTCCTCGACACAACTTTGATCGCCGTCCAGCGCGATGATCGAAGCCACCTGGATCGGCGTGAAGGTGCCGTAATCATGGTAGCTCTTGATGCGGGCCAGCGCGGCGACAAGTTCCTGGTTGCCGACCATGTAGCCGACGCGCCAGCCGGCCATATTGTAGCTCTTCGACATCGTGAAGAACTCGACGGCGACATCGCGAGCGCCCGGCACCTGCATGATCGAAGGCGCCTTCCAACCATCGAAGACAATATCCGCATAGGCCAGATCGTGTACAACCAGGATATCGTGCTGCTTGGCCAGCGCGATCACATGCTCGAAGAACTCGAGTTCAACGCAACGCGCAGTCGGGTTGCTGGGGAAACCGAGGATCATCATCTTCGGCTTCGGCGTGCATTCCTTGATCGCGCGCTGCAATTCATCGAAGAAATCAATATCGGGCGTCATGCGTACCGAGCGGATGTCCGCCCCGGCGATGATCGCCCCGTAGATGTGGATCGGGTAACTCGGATTGGGCACCAGAACCGTGTCGCCGCGATCCAGCGCCGCCAGCATCAGGTGGGCCAAGCCTTCCTTGGAACCGATCGTGACGATCGCCTCGGATTCCGGATCGAATTCGACATCGTAGCGACGCTTGTACCAGTCGCAGATCGCCTTGCGCAGCCGCGGGATGCCCTTGGAGATGGAATAGCCGTGGGTATTCTCGCGCAGCACTGCTTCGACGAGTTTGTCGGTTATATGCTGCGGCGTCGGCTGGTCCGGGTTGCCCATACTCATGTCGATGATGTCCTCGCTGCGACGGCGCGCCGCCATCTTCAACTCGCCGGTGATATTGAAGACGTAGGGCGGGAGGCGCTTGATGCGAGGGAAATCTCTCATGACTGGCAAATCCGGTGCGCTTGAGGCGAAAAGGTATAATCGTACTTTATCGCATGGTGCACCGCAATTTCGGCGGGCTTTTCGGGCAGATACCAGAGTGAAACTTCATCTTTCCAATACCGCCGGGCTCAACATCTTCACCGCCTACGGTGACGACTTTGTTGCGGTCAACCAGGAAAAATATGCAAAAAACCTTATTGTTCTGCCCGAATCGATCATTTTAGAGTGGTCGACCGCAGCACCCGCGACGCTTGGCGAAGGCGACATGAAAAAGCTGCTCGAACTCGATATGGAGATCGTCCTGCTGGGCACCGGCAACCGCCAGCACTTCCCGGCCGGCGCCCTGATGCGCCCCTTCGCGCCGTCCGGTATCGGTCTCGAGGTGATGGACCTGCGGGCTGCCTGCCGAACCTACAACATTCTTGCTGCCGAGGGTCGCAAGGTGGCCGCCGCCCTGCTCTTCGACTGATCAGATGCGCCCGTAGGTATCCTCGAAGCGGACGATGTCATCTTCACCGAGATAGCTGCCTGACTGCACCTCGATCATTTCCAGCGCGACCTTCCCCGGATTCTCCAGACGGTGCCTGACGCCAAGCGGGATATAGGTCGACTGGTTTTCCGAGACCAGAAACACCTCGTCGCCGCGTGTCACCTTGGCCGTGCCGCTGACGACGATCCAGTGCTCGGCCCGATGATGGTGCATCTGCAAGGAGAGCGATGCGCCCGGCTTGACGCCGATCCGCTTGACCTGGAAGCGCTCGCCGGAGTCGACCCCGTCGTACCAGCCCCACGGCCGGTATACCTTGCGATGCCACTGGGCGACGCTGCGCTCCTCGGCCTTCAGCCGATCGACGATCTTTTTTACGTCTTGAGTCGAATCGTGATGCACGACCAGCACCGCATCGTCGGTTTCCACAACCACCAGGTTGCTGAGACCGACGCAGGCAACCAGCCGGCTCCCCGAGAAGACCAGCGTATTCCGGCAATCCTCAAGCAGCACATCGCCGCGGATTGCGTTCCCGGCATCGCATTTCGGGAGCACCTTCCACAGCGCATCCCAGGCGCCAACATCCGACCATCCGGCAGCGAGCGGTATCACGGCGCCTTTCGGCAAGCCCGCCTGCCCGGTCGTCAGCCGCTCCATGACGGCATAGTCGATCGAGTCCGACGGGCACTGCGCGAAGGCGGAGCGATCGACCCGCACGAAATCGCCATCCGCTGCAGCACCGGCCAAGGCTGCCCGGCAGACGGCAAGAATATCGGGTCGGGCGATCGCCAGCGCGGCGATCCAGGTCGACGCCCGCATCACGAAAATGCCGCTGTTCCAGAGAAAATCGCCCGAGTCGAGATAGCGCTGAGCGGTCGCACGATCCGGCTTCTCGACAAAAGCGGCAAGGTGACAGGCTGCCGATCCGCTTTCCAAGGATAAACCCGTCCTGATATACCCGTAACTCGTCTCCGGACAATCCGGCGTAATGCCGAAGGTCACTGCCACACCCGTCTCGGCCAGCTTCGCCGCATGTGCCACCGCCAGGCAGAATATCTCGGGTCGCGCAATCACATGATCGGCCGGCATTACCACGAGTACCGCGTCGGTGTTGTCCCGCGTCGCCCACAATGCTGCCAGTGTCAGTGCCGGTGCTGTGTTGCGGCCGAACGGCTCGAGAATGATACAGGCCTGTTTGCCGAGAAGGCGCATCTGCTCGGCGACCACAAAGCGATGCTCCTCGTTGCAGACAACCAGCGGATCGAGCAGCCCCGGAAAACCGTCAAGACGCCTGACGGTATCCTGCAACATCGAGAGTTCGCCCACGAGCGGCAACAGTTGCTTTGGGTATTTTTCACGTGATATGGGCCACAGGCGAGTGCCCGAACCGCCGGAGAGAACGACAGGGAGAAGTTCCACGATTACCTCGGCTACGAAAGCTGAATGATGAGCGCTCCGGCACCCACCGCGGATGACGGCTGATTGTAATGGATCTCGACAGATCGGGGCAGCAATCACTTGCACCAAATTCAAATCATACTGTGAATCGTTTGTTGTCAACCGTGAAATAGTTCCGGTATCCTGCGGGGCTTTGGCATTACGCTGGTCGCATTTCGTTTATGATCTGCGACTGACGTTTGTTCGGCTGGATATTTCTGCGACCTGAGTGGGGAAAATCATGATTAAGATTCGTTCCGTTGTATCTTCCGGGGCCAAATGGCTTATGACCGGACTTTCAGTTCTGGTGCTAGCCTCATGTGCCAGTTCCTATCCGCCGGCCCCCGAGTCCGCCGCTACTGCGGATTACAACTACAAGATCGGACCGGGAGACAACCTGAGCATTATCGTCTGGCGTAATCCGGAATTATCCATGGCGGTGCCTGTACGCCCGGACGGAAAGGTCTCTTCACCACTCATCGATGATCTTGACGCCATGGACAAGAACCCGACGACCCTCGCGCGCGACATTGAGAAGGAACTTGGCAAGTTCATTCGCGATCCCGTCGTCACCGTCATTGTGACCGGCTTTGTCGGCCCATACAGCGAACAGGTGCGCATCGTAGGCGAGGCCGCCAAGCCGCAGACTCTTCCTTACAAGCAAAAAATGACTGCACTTGACGTGATGATTGCTGTTGGCGGAATGACCGAATTTGCCGACGGCAACCGGGCAAGTATTCTGCGCACTTCGGAAAACAATGCCCAATACAGTGTCCGCCTGAAGGACCTGATCAAGCGTGGCGATGTATCTGCCAACGTAGAGATGAAGCCGGGCGATATTCTGATCATCCCACAGAGCTGGTTCTGAACCAAGCCGGGCATCATCACGTAACAAACAAGGAGTCACCACGGGAACTTTAACCCCTTGGCGACTCCCTAGTTCGGATCAAATTCGATGGAAGAAATCCTTCGGCAGGTTACCACTATTCTGCGCGCGGCCTGGAAGTACCGTCGCCTCGGAATGCTTAGCGCATGGTTGATTGGCGCCATTGCGGCCGGCGTCATTCTCCGCATACCGGCCAGCTACGAGGCTTCCGCGAGGATATCGCTCGACACACAGTCAATCCTCAAGCCCCTGATGTCCGGACTGGCGGTTCAACCGAATACCGAGCAGCAGGTGATGATGTTGAGCCGGACCCTGATCAGTCGCCCCAATATCGAAAAAGTGGTTCGCATGGCGGACATGGATCTCGGTGCCAAAAGCAAGGCGACCCAGGAAGCCCAGATCGAAGCTCTGACGAAGACGCTGGAGATCAAGAGCAGCAACCGCGACAACATCTACACAATCTCCTATCGCAACACCGACCCGGCAGTGGCGAAAAAGGTTGTCCAGTCTCTCCTCTCGATCTTTGTCGAATCGAGTCTTGGTGACAAGCATCAGGACTCCGATGCTGCCCGCAAGTTCATCGACGAACAGATTAGCAACTCCGAAAAGAAGCTCAGGGAAGCTGAAAACTTGCTGAAGGAGTTCAAGCTGCGCAACGTCGAGTTGGAGACCGCCGACGGTAAAGGCAGCATGGACCGCTTGGGCGACATCGCCACATTGCTTCAGAAGTCTCGGCTCGAACTGCGGGAGGCAGAGAACTCCAGAGATGCATTGCGCCGCCAGATCGTCGGGGATGAACCGGTGCTCCTCCCGGAATCGCCGGGTGCCGACGCAGGCATATCGCTCCCCGAGATCGACGGCCGGATCGACGCCCAGAAACGTAATCTTGACGCCCTGCTACAGAAGTATACCGACAAGCATCCCGACGTAATCGGAACGCGACGGCTTATTAAGGATCTGGAAGAGCAAAAGCGAAAGGAGATTCTGGCTCGGCGACAATTTGCAGCCGCGAATCCTGGCGCGGGAATCAGCAACAATCCTGTCTATCAGCAACTCAAGGTGTCACTTGGCGAGTCTGAAGCCAATGTCGCCTCGCTGCGGGCCAGGGTTGCCGAGTATGAGTCGAGATACAAGCGGACCAAGGAGTTCATGAAATTCCAGCCGCAACTCGAGGCAGAATTGGTGCAACTGAATCGCGACTATGAGATTAACAAGAAGAACTACGAACAGCTTGCTAACAGTCGCGAGAAGGCTGAACTGACCAGCGATCTCGAATCAGTCACGGGAATCGCCAATTTTCGCGTAATCGATCCGCCGCGCGCCTCCTCAAAGCCGGTAGCTCCCAATCGTTTAGTCTTGCTGCCGCTCGGCTTGCTGTTCGCCATTGCGGGAGGTTTACTTGCAGCCTTTGCGGCCAGCCAATTGCGTCCGGTATTTTTCGATGGCAAGTCATTACGTGATCAGACCGGTCTACCTGTACTGGGGATTGTCTCCCTGCTTCCAACCGCAGTCCGCCACGTGCAGGAACGCGCAAGCCTCACGCGATTTCTTGTTGCGGGTGCTGCTCTTGTGACCGTGTACGTAGTTGGTATTGCAGTGCTCACATACCTTGCACAACGCGCTGCCTGAGGAAGATCGATGAGTCTTATTGAACAAGCAGCCAAGCGACTGGAGCAACTGCGGCAGGCAGGAGTCGAATTGCCCGGGGACAAAATCCCCGAGTTCCCGCCTGCACCGTCCGCCCGCGACTCGGCTGCCGCACCGCAGCGTCGGCAGATCGTCCGTCGTGAACCGAACTCGTCCGCTGACTCCAGTCAGGCTGCGCCTTCAGATAAGGCGTCTTTCGCCGGAAAGCGAGTTGAGCTTGACCTCGATGCAATTGCGGCTTCCGGTCTCCTCATTCCGAACCAGACAAGCACTCTGCTGGCCAGCGAGTTCCGGGTTATAAAGCGCCCCCTGATTGCCAACGCCATGAACAAGGGAACCTCACCCATCAATAATGGCAATCTGATCATGGTCACCAGCGCCTTGCCCGGGGAAGGCAAGAGTTTCACCGCGATCAACCTGGCAATCAGCATCGCTATGGAGTTGGACAATACCGTAATGCTCGTCGATGCCGACGTGGCGCGGCCGTCAATACTTAACATGCTTGGCCTTCCGCCGACTGAGGGACTGCTCGATGTGGTCACGGCAAACTCCCTTGATATCTCTGGGGTGCTGTTGCGCACCAACATCGAAAAGCTTTCCATCCTTCCGAGCGGGACCCAGCATCCGCGCGCGACTGAACTGCTGGCCAGCGACGCGATGATCCACCTGTTCGATGACATGGCACAGCGCTACCCGGACCGGATCATAATCTTCGACTCACCACCTCTGCTCGCGACAACCGAGGCTCGGACACTCGCGACGCACATGGGGCAGATCGTGGTCGTCGTTCAGGCAGGCGAAACCGCGCAGGCAGCCGTCAAGGAAGCGTTATCGACGATAGAGGCCTGTCCGCTGAAGATGATGGTCTTGAATCAGGCGACGCAACCGGCAACCGAGCGCTATGGATACGGGTATGCCTATGGATACGGGTACGGGAATGAAAACTAATTCAAATTGGCTGGTGGCAACCACTGGCGTCCTTTGTTACTGCGTCGCCGGATCGGTCGTGGCCCAAGAATCCGGTTCGGTCATCACACCTATTGCAACACCATCCGGGGAGAACGTACCCGGTGCCACAACAGTTCCCAATCTGGGTGTACAAGGAGCCAGCGCATCGGACGAAGCCAGTACGGCACGGGCGTGGACCATCGTCCCGCGTGTGGGCCTGACTGAGACCCTCACGGACAATATCAATCTGACCGCGACCAACAAGCAGAGCGGTCTCATTTCCGAGCTGTCGCCGGGCATTCGTATCGATGCTAGAACGTCCCGTCTGAAGATGTCTCTTGACTACCAACTCAGTGGAATCTTCTATTCAACCGGCAACAATGGCAACCAGACGCAAAGCGCGCTCAACACATTCGGCACGCTCGAGGCGATCGACAACTGGTTGTTCCTCGACTTCAGCGGGCAGATCTCGCAGCAACTCATCAACCAGTTCGGACAGCAGTCGGCGAGCAACGTATATGACACGGGGAATACTACCCAGACCTCGACCTATGCCCTCTCTCCCTATATCAGAGGCCAGTTGGGTGGCTCGGCTGACTATCTTCTTCGCTACAACACGTCGTACACCAATAGTAAGAGCAATGATATTTCCGACGTCACCCTCTCCCAGTGGCTAGGACAGATTCGCGGTAACACAATATTTCAGAACCTCAACTGGGCCATCGACGGCAGCCAGCAAAACACCAATTACAGCCAGGTCGGGTTATTGCCAGAGCGGGATTATGAGGACAGCCGCATCCGGGCTTTGCTCATCTACAAGCTGTTCCCGGAATTTCGTCTGTCAGGTAGTGGCGGCTGGGAATCGACCAACTATGAGTCCCTAAACAATGAAAGCCATGGCACTTACGGCGCCGGTTTCGACTGGACTCCGACCGAGCGCACCCAAGCCTCTGGTTTCTGGCAACAGCGTTTCTTTGGGACCGGCCACAATATCCTTCTCAGCCACCGCTTTCCTCTCAGCGCCATTCGCTACACCGACACCAGGGACGTTTCGCTAATCTCGGATCAGTCTACCACCACCGGCCTGGGAACGGTTTACGACCAGTACTTCCAGATATTCGCAAGTCTCATTCCGGATCCGGTCAACCGCGATACCTACGTCAGGAACTTTCTGAATCAGGCGGGCATCGCACCGAATGCCCAGGCAATAAACAACTATCTGGCGAACCGTCCCCAAGTCCAGCGCAATCAGCAACTGTCTCTGGTGCTCTACGGCAGCCGCAACTCGGTCACATTCCTCGCCGCTCGCAGCAAGAGCCAGCCATTGACGCTTGCCCCAAACGGCCTTGATGGAATAGTCAGCGAGTCTGGTACCGTTACCCAGCAGGGCTACACGGTCAGCTTTTCGCATCGCCTGACGCAACTCACCGGCCTGAACCTGCTCGCATCTCGGCAGAAGAACAAGAGCGGCCTGACGAATGAACTCAACACGACATTGACCTACTACCAGGCTGGCATCTCGACCCGGCTCGGCGCCAAGACTGTCGGCGCACTGAATGCCCACCATCAGGACTTTAGTGGCTCCGATCTCACGACGATCCCCTACAAGGAAAATGCATTGATCGCCTCAGTAACGATGGTATTCTAGACATGTATGAGTCCTTCTATGGCTTGAAGATCAAGCCTTTTCAGCTTAATCCCGATCCAAGGTTCTATTTCCCCAGCAAGCAGCACCGGCGTGCAGCTGCCTATCTCGATTACGGCATGCATCAGAATGAAGGCTTCATCGTCATCACAGGTGAAGTTGGTGCCGGCAAGACGACCATTGTCCGTCATATGCTGGACGGTCTCGACGACAACAGGTTTCTCGCCGCTCAGCTGGTCAGTACCCAGATCGATGCCGAAGACACTCTGCGTCTCGTCGGCGCTGCGTTCGGTATCCGCACCAAGGATGTCGAGAAAGCCGACGTCCTGATGTCCCTTGAAGCCTACCTGATCAGCATGACCACCAAGGGAAAGCGCTGCCTGCTGATCGTCGATGAGGCCCAGAATCTGACTTCCAGGGCCGTTGAAGAACTGCGCATGCTTTCGAACTTCCAGTATGGCAATCATGCGCTGCTCCAGAGCTTCCTGATCGGCCAGCCCGAATTCCGGAACATCCTGCAAAGCCCGCAGATGACGCAGTTTCGACAACGGGTGATTGCCTCCAGTCATATCGGGCCGATGGATGTCGAGGAAACGCGTGGCTATGTCGAGCACCGGCTCAAGTGCGCTGGTGCAGATGGGTCCCCCACCTTCACTCCGGACAGCTTCGATGCGATTTTCAAGGCCAGCAGCGGGATTCCCAGGCGTATCAATTCGCTCTGCGATCGTCTGTTGTTGTCCGGATATCTGAGTGAGAAGAAGGCGTTCGACGTGTGTGATGTCGACGTAGTCGCCGACGAGATCTTTGAAGAAACACAGGGTAGATCATCCGGTCAGTTGCATCATGCCGATGCTCGAACCGCTGAAGCCGATTCGAAGGTCGCCAGCGCTGAGCGGAATGTGGCTGCGCAACCGCCAAAGCCAACAAGGAGGCGCCGCCGGTCGGTGGCACCGTCCTTGGACTTGGGCGTTTCCTCGCGGGAAGACATGGCTGCTCTTCTCGAGGGACTCAATGCGTGGCAATTCAACGAACGACTTGGGCGGCTTGAACAGAGCCTTCAACAACTGGAGGTGATCAACGGGACCACGCTATCCCTTCTCCAGAGAATCGTCTCATCAATCGCTCCAGGAGGCACACTCCTGCCCAAGGAACCTCCCTCCATGGCTCCCGATGACCCAGCAAAGGTGAAATCTCCCAAGAAACCACCGCTTGCGCAGAAAGCAGTTCCCTTGTCTGCCCCAGAGGGTGAAGTTCAGGCCCTTGAGCAGTCAGTCACTGCCAGCGAGGACGGAATCGGGGCAGTTGAACCAGCATCCACCGCCCCAGAGGCTGAACTCTCGGCTAATGTACCGTCAGCCGTCGCACCTCCAGACTTGCCAAGCACAAAGCGATCAAAGCAGCGGTTTCGTCGGAGGATCTTTCCGACCGCTACCCATGTCGGGGACCTCCGGGCCACCGAGCAAGCGTCGGGCATTCCGGAAAATACACTCCCGATGAGGAAACCAGAGTGATTTCAGCATCTTGGCCGACAGGCCTTGGCCCCGTAATTTGTGTCGTGGGAGCGCGCCCGAACTTCATGAAGATCGCACCGATCCTGCGCGCCTTTGCGGCCAGTGTTCCGGCTCTTCCCACCCTGCTCGTCCATACCGGCCAGCATTACGACAAGGACATGAGCGACAAGTTGTTCGAAGACCTGCAGCTCCCCAAGCCCGACATCAATCTTGATGTCGGGTCGGCGTCACATGCGGTTCAGACTGCCGAGGTCATGCGGCGCTTTGAGCCGGTCATCGACGCGCATCGGCCATCCTGTATTCTGGTCGTCGGCGATGTCAATTCCACGCTGGCATGTACGCTGGTCGCCGTCAAGAAGGGAGTCCCGGTGGTTCATGTCGAGGCCGGACTGCGCAGCCATGATCGGCGGATGCCGGAAGAGATCAACCGCGTCCTGACCGACCAGGTCGCCGACCGTCTCTATACCACGGAGCGCAGCGCGGAGAGCAACCTGCTCCGCGAGGGGATCGATGCCGAGCGCGTCCGTTTCGTCGGCAACGTCATGATCGACTCACTGCTGCAAAACCGGAAGCTTGCGCGCGAACCTGCGGACACGCTGAAGGCAGAGGGTTTTCCGCCCGAGTTGATAGCCGGCCTGGAAGGCTACGGGGTCGTAACGTTGCATCGCCCTTCGAACGTGGACCAACCTGAGACACTTGCAGCCCTGCTGGAAGTCCTGAACGAAATTGCAGCGCAACTGCCGCTGATCTTCGCCCTGCACCCACGAACCCGGGCAAACATCGAGCGCTTTGGCCTTGGCCATCATATCAAGGGGCACAGGCTTGTTCTCGTGCCACCGCAGGGCTACCTCGAAATGGTGGGTCTTTTGGCCAACGCACGCATCGTGCTCACCGACTCCGGTGGCCTTCAGGAGGAAACGACGGCGCTCGGTGTTCCCTGCCTCACGTTGCGTGAGAATACCGAACGTCCCATCACCGTCGAACAGGGTACCAACACGATGGTTGGCCGTGATACCGGGGCAATTCGCCGCGAAGCCGCCGAAATCCTTGCTGGGCGGGGAAAACACGGTCGCATTCCGGAATTCTGGGATGGCCATGCCGCTGAACGTATCGCCAGCGACCTCGCCGGCTGGCTCCTTGGACAACACCAGTCCCGGGCAGGCACCTGAACATGTTGGCCGTGGATACCGCGAAGGTCATCAATGCCCTCACCATTGACGTCGAGGACTACTTTCAGGTCTCGGCATTCGTTCCGCACATTCCACGCAGCGAGTGGCCGACCCGGGAGTGCCGGATCGAACGCAATGTCGACCGCATTCTCGCGATGCTTAATCAACATGGAACGCACGCCACCTTCTTCACTCTTGGCTGGCTTGCCGAGCGCTATCCGGCGCTTGTCCGGCGAATAGTCGCCGAAGGCCACGAACTCGCGAGTCATGGCTATGGTCACGAGCGTGCCTCTGACCAGACAGAGACGGCATTTTTTGCCGACGTCAACCTCGCCAAGCTGATCCTCGAGGATCTGGCGGGTCAGGAGGTCAAGGGCTATCGAGCTCCAAGCTTTTCCATCGGCGCCAAGAACCTCTGGGCCTTCGACTGCCTTGAACGTGCCGGATATCGCTACAGTTCTAGCATCTATCCCATTCGCCACGACCACTACGGCATGCCCGAGGCGCCTCGCCATGCCCATTCCGTCGGCAACCTCCTGGAAATTCCTGCCACCACCCTGCGTTTTCTGAACCGCAACTGGCCAGCAAGTGGCGGTGGCTATTTCCGCCTGATGCCTTATGGTCTTTCGCGCTGGATGCTGCGCCGGATCAATCACGTGGACAAGCTGCCCGTGGTTTTCTATTTCCATCCATGGGAAATCGATTCAGGTCAGCCCCGGATTCCGAATATCAGTTCCAAGACGCGATTCCGCCACTACGTCAATATCCATCGCATGGAACCACGCCTGCAACGTCTTTTGGGTGATTTCCACTGGGGACGCATGGATCACCTTTTCCTTTCCGAAGCCTGAATGGCATGCTGAAGATCAGGCATCTCGATCTGGCCGATACCTCCACCGCATTGCGCTGGGATGCTTTCGTCCTTTCTTGTTCGGAAGCAACGTTCTTTCATCGTTCGGCCTGGCAACGGATCATCCGGGAGGTGTTCAGGCATCCCACATATTTTCTCTATGCCGAGGACGACTTGGGAATTCGCGGGGTACTCCCGCTAGCACATGTCAATAGCCGGCTTTTCGGGAATGCCCTGGTCGGGCTGCCATTTGCCGTCTATGGCGGTGTCGCGGCGGTCGACGCCGAGGCCGCCATGGCGCTGGAAAATGCGGCGCAGGATCTCGCCCACAAACTTGACGTGGACCACCTTGAGTTCCGCAACCTGACGCCCCGGCATGCGGACTGGCCGACTCAGGATTTGTACGTCACCTTCCGTAAGGAAATCCTGCCCGACGTCGACGCCAACATGCTGGCCATCCCGCGCAAACAGCGCGCCATGGTTCGCAAGGGCATCAAAAATGGCCTGGTTTGCACGGTCGACCGCAACGCAGACCGATTCTTTCGACTCTTTGCCGACAACGTGCATCGTCATGGCACACCCGCCATGCCCAAGCGTTATTTCGATGCCTTGCTCACCATTTTTGGCGACGATTGCGAAGTACTCACCGTCATGGGCCCCGATGGCCAGTTGCTAAGCAGCGTGCTGTCCTTCTATTTCCGTGACGAAGTGCTGCCCTACTACGCCGGTGACGACGAAAGCGCCCGCCACCTTGCCGCGAACGACTTCAAATACTGGGAACTGATGCGCCGCGCCTGTGAGCGCGGCATCAAGATATTCGATTATGGCCGCAGCAAGGAAGGTACTGGCCCCTACTCATTCAAAAAAAACTGGGGCTTCGAACCGCAACGCCTGCATTACGAGTATTGCCTGTACAAGCACGACACGATCCCCCAGAACAACCCCAACAACCCCAAGTACAAGTTCTTCATCGCCGCCTGGCGACGCCTGCCTGTTGGACTCGCCAACTGGCTGGGTCCTCATATTGTCCGCAATCTTGGCTGAAGCGAAGATGGCCAATATCCTCTATCTCGTTCATCGCCTGCCTTATCCGCCCAACAAGGGCGACAAGGTGCGCTCGTATAACCTGCTGAAACATCTGTCCAGACAACACCGAGTCTTTCTCGGCACATTCATCGACGATCCGGATGACGAACCGCACATCGCCAAAGTGCGCACGCTGTGCTCTGACCTTCATGTCGCCAGGCTCAATCCCCGCCTCGCCAGGATTCGCAGTCTGAGCAGCCTGCTTGCGGGCGAGGCACTTACCTTGGGCTACTACCGCAGTTCCGCGCTCCGCAACTGGGTCAAAGAAACCTGCCAACGGCACCGCATTCAGACCGCCGTCATCTTCTCCTCGGCGATGGCCCAATACCTCGAAGGGCAACCGCGGATTCCCGCAATCATCGATTTCGTCGATGTCGACTCTGCCAAGTGGACTCAGTACGCACCGCAACATTACTGGCCGTTGTCCTGGCTTTACCGCCGCGAGGGTAGACTGCTGCTCGAATACGAACGGCGGATGGCTGCTCGGGTGTCCCGCTCCTTCTTCGCAACGGACAAGGAGGTCGCGCTGTTTACCCAGATGGCGCCTGAATGCCGGGTGCGCTTGCAAATGATGGGAAACGGTGTCGATGCGGACTATTTCTCCGTAGACGACACGCGTTCTTCTCCCTTCCCTTCCGACGAAATTTCGGTGGTTTTCACCGGCGCCATGGATTACTTGCCGAATGTCGATGCGGCAACATGGTTCGCTTCAGACGTGCTCCCCGGCCTTCTGCAGCGCTGGCCCGCAGCGCGCTTTTATGTCGTCGGCCGCAGCCCGGCAGCGGCGGTGCTGGCGCTGGCAACGGACCGCATCGTGGTTACCGGCACGGTCGACGATGTGCGGCCGTATCTTCAGTATGCCGCTGCAGTCGTTGCACCCTTGCGCATCGCCCGCGGCATCCAGAACAAGATCCTGGAAGCCATGGCCATGAGCAGACCGGTCATCGCGTCCGCCGACTGCGCTGCCGCGGTCGACGCTGTCGCGGGGAAAGAATTGCTGACAGCCACCAGCCCGGAGGGATACATTGCTGCCATCAGTCAAGTGCTCGAAGCCCCCGAAGCGGCAACCGTATTGGGCAAGGCAGCGCGGCAGCGGGTTGTCGAGCGCTACACCTGGGAAGCCCACATGAAGGCTATCGACCCCTATCTTCCGGCGCCGTCTCCTCGCGAACCATGATGGAACAGGGAAGTCCCAGGCGCTATTCGGTGTCCTGGGCGCAGGTTCTGCCTTTGCTATTCGGTTTGATCGTCTGGATACTCTTCTGGTATCGCGATACGGCGCTAGCCATGGTCGCAATCTGGGCTCGCGCCGACACCTACGCCCATGCTTTCGTCGTGCCACCGATAAGTCTCTGGCTGATCTGGCGCAAACGTCACGAATTGGCTCTTCTGCGCCCTGAACCGACGCTCTGGCTCATTTTTCCGGTTCTTGCAACCGCGATCTTGTGGCTGATGGGAGAACTGACCGCAGTCAACGCGCTGACTCAGTTCACCTTTATCCTCACCCTGCTGCTCGTCATCGTTTCCACATTGGGCTTCCGGATCAGTCGCCGGATTGCTTTCCCTCTTGCGTTTCTCCTGTTATGTGTTCCGGTAGGCGACTTCATGACCCCCACGCTGATGGAGTGGACCGCGTGGTTCACCGTCCTTGCACTGCGGGCAACCGGCATTCCCGCATATCAGGAAGGCATGCAGTTCATCATCCCCTCGGGCAACTGGTCGGTGGTCGAAGCCTGCAGCGGAATCCGCTACGTCATCGCCTCGGTCACGGTTGGCACTCTCTTCGCTTACCTGAACTACGTGTCCCTTCGCCGAAGACTCATCTTCATCGGGGCATCAATCATCGTCCCGGTTATCGCCAACTGGCTGCGTGCCTACATGATCGTCATGCTAGGCCACCTCTCCGGTAACAAACTGGCGGCCGGTGTCGATCACCTGATCTATGGATGGCTGTTTTTTGGGATCGTCATCACGATTATGTTCATCATCGGCGCCCGCTGGAGCGAAGCGCCACCGACTGCCAAGCCGCTGCCGGCAGCGGTGCCGGAGCCAAACGTGACGCCCCCCTTCCGCGCGCCCGCCGGCAGGGCATGGATGGTGACCGTCGTCATCGCGCTCCTGGCCGCCGCCGGTCCGCTGGCCTTTGTCGTGATCGACAAGACTGACGGAACGGCCGCCCCGAACCTCGCCACACTCGCGCTCCCGGCGGGATGGAACGACACCTTACCCTTCACGAACTGGAAGCCTGTCTATGCCAATGCTTCAGTTGAGCGGCAAGCAGCCTATTCCCGGGAAGACAAGATGGTTGGCTTGTATGTGGGCTACTACCGCAATCAGAATTATCAACGGAAGCTGGTCACGTCAACCAATGTGCTGGCCATGAGCAACGACCCCGTCTGGTCGGTCGTCTCCCGGAATCGTGCCGAGGTCAATCTGGACGGTATGCCGGCAAGCATTCGGACCGCGGAACTGTCGAGCAAGGACATCACTGCCAGCCATCTCGTTGTCTGGCAGTGGTACTGGATCAACGGCAAGCTCACGGCATCTGACATCGAGGCGAAACTGCTGACCGCATTCTCGCGCCTAAGTGGTCGAGGCGATGATTCGGCGGTGATCATGCTCTACGCTCCCCGGGAATCCGCTACGGACGCTCTTTCCGCCTTCGCCATGCAGGCAATCGGGCCGATCAATCAGATGCTCGATGCCACCCGCGCAGCCCGATGATCAATGACCCGCGCCCACTTGTCGCCCACGTCATGTACCGCTTCGACACCGGCGGTCTCGAGAACGGCATCGTCAATCTCATCAACCACCTGCCGGCCGACCGCTATCGCCATGCCGTAATCGCCTTGACGGTGGTCACCGACTTCCGCCACCGCATCCAGCGCGACGATGTCGAGTTCATCTCGCTGAACAAGGCGCCCGGCCATGGCATCTGGCTTTTCCCCAAGTTGTTCGCCCTCTTCCGTCGCCTCCGCCCGGCCATCGTTCACAGTCGCAACCTGGCCGCTCTTGAAGCCCAGTTACCAGCGTGGGCAGCCGGCGTTCCGGTCCGCATTCATGGCGAACACGGGCGCGACGTAGAAGACCTTGACGGATCGAACATCACCTATCAGCGCGTTCGACGTTTCTATCGGCCGTTCGTGAATTATTACCTGGCGCTGTCACAAGATCTCCGCGAATATCTCACCACCCAAATCAAGGTTCCGGAAGACATAGTGCTACAGGTATACAACGGCGTCGATACCGATCGCTTTCATCCCGCCGGACTCGATTATTTCCTACCCGGCTGCCCGTTCTCGCGCAACGATCACTGGATTGTCGGCACAGTTGGCCGCATGCAGACGGTGAAGGATCAGCCCATGCTGGTGCGGGCCTTCATCCGCGCTCTGGAAATCGACCACGACCTCCGTCCCCTCCTGCGTCTGCTCTTGATCGGTGGCGGCCCATTGCACGCGGAATGCGAACAACTGCTCGTGGCGGCGGGTGTTCGCGATCTTGCCTGGTTGCCCGGAGAGCGTCATGACGTCCCGGCGATCATGGGTGGACTGGACTGTTTCGTTCTGCCTTCGCTGGCCGAGGGCATCTCCAACACCATCCTCGAAGCGATGGCTTCAGGCTTGCCAGTGATTGCCACCGATGTCGGAGGCAATGCTGATCTCGTTTCAGCCGGCATCACAGGCCAGCTCGTAACAGCAGGCGATTCGGAGGCGTTGGCCCGGCAGATTATTCAACTCGCCAACAATCCCGATCGTGCCTGGCGTATGGGGCAACTCGGTCGTCAGCGCGTGGAAGAAAAATTCAGCATGAACGCGATGGTGGCCGCCTACCTCGGCACCTATGACAAATTGTTGGGCCGCTCCGCCATGGCGGCATAAGCGGAAACAGGAAACAACAGCACATGTGCGGCATCACTGGAATATTCGACACCCGAGGAAGACACGACATTGATCGTGCGGTACTCCATCGCATGAACGAATCGCAGTTTCACCGCGGGCCTGACGAAGGTGGCTTACATGTCGAACCCGGTATCGGGCTCGGCCACCGTCGCCTCTCGATCATCGACCTGTCAACCGGGCAGCAACCGCTCTACAACGAAGATCAAAGCGTCTGCGTCGTCTTCAACGGCGAAATCTACAACTATCAGGCACTCATCCCCGAACTCCAGGCCCTTGGCCATATCTTTCACACCCGCAGCGATACCGAAGTCATCGTCCACGCCTGGGAATCCTGGGGCGAAAAATGCGTCGACCGCTTCCGCGGCATGTTCGCCTTTGCCCTCTGGGATCGCAACCGCGATACGCTCTTCCTCGCACGTGATCGCCTCGGCGTCAAACCCCTGTTTTACGCATTGCTCGACGACGGCACTTTCCTCTTTGGCTCCGAACTCAAATCACTCCTCGCCCACGGTGGTCTGAAGCGCGAAATCGACCCCTGCGCCGTCGAAGAATATTTCGCCCTCGGTTATGTCGCCGAGCCGCGCGCCATCTTCAAACAAGCCAGAAAACTACCACCCGCCCACACTCTGCTGCTGCGCCGCGGCCTACCAGTCGGCGAACCCCGCGAATACTGGGATGTCCGCTTCACCCTCGACAACCTGATCAGTGACGCCGACGCCTGCGCCGAACTGACCCACCGCCTCGAAGAATCGATTCGCCTGAGGATGATCTCGGAAGTTCCCCTCGGCGCCTTTCTTTCCGGCGGCGTCGATTCCAGCGCCGTTGTCGCCATGATGGCCGGGCTATCGACTGCTGCGGTCAACACCTGTTCCATCGGCTTTTCCGACCCTGCTTTCAACGAATCCGAATTCGCCCAAATGGTAGCTGACCGCTACCAGACCAATCACTACCTCGACATGGTCGAAAGCGACGACTTCGACCTCATCGACACCCTGGCTAGGCTTTATGACGAACCCTATGCCGACAGCTCGGCGATTCCCACCTACCGGGTTTGCCAACTGGCGCGCAAGCATGTGACCGTTGCCCTTTCCGGCGATGGCGGCGATGAAAGTTTTGGTGGTTATCGACGTTACAAGCTGCACCTGATGGAAGAGAAAATGCGCTCGGCCCTACCGCTGACATTGCGCCGCCCACTCTTTGGTTCCTTGGGCAAGCTCTACCCCAAGGCCGACTGGGCGCCGCGGATCTTCCGCGCCAAGACAACTTTCGAAGGCATTGCTCGTAGCTCGGTGGAAGCCTACTTCCACTCCGTTTCCATCCTGCGCGCCCCGATGCGCAACCAGTTATTCAGCTCGGCATTCAAATCAGCTCTCGGTGACTACGATGCGATCGAGGTCTTCAATCAGCATGCTGCCAAGGCCAAGACTGATGACTCGCTGGCGTTGATCCAGTATCTCGACCTGAAGACCTACCTTGTCGGCGACATCAATACCAAGGTCGACCGTGCCAGCATGGCGCATTCACTCGAAGTCCGCGAACCACTGATGGACCACGAACTGGTCGAATGGCTGGCCACGCTGAATTCCTCCCATAAAATCCGTGGCCAGGAAACGAAATACCTGCTCAAAAAATCGATGGAGCCCTACCTCCCCAACGATGTGCTCTATCGCCCGAAAATGGGTTTCTCGGCACCCCTCGCCCGCTGGTTCCGCGGCCCGCTTAAAAGGCGCGTTCAAGACGCTCTCCTTGGCCGCCGCCTGGGCGATACCGGTTGGTTCAATCGTGGTTACCTCCAACATCTTGTCGACGCCCACAATAACGGTAGCCGCGACTACAGCGCCTCGATCTGGGCGCTGCTGATGTTCGAAGCCTTCCTGCGCAACGTCATGGAACAAGGCGAACCCGCATGATTCGCGTCCTCCACGTTCTCGACCATTCGATCCCCCTGCACAGCGGTTACACCTTCCGTACCGCCGCACTATTACGCGAGCAGCGCGCCCTCGGCTGGGAAACCTTTCACCTGACCTCGCCCAAGCAAGGTGAAACATCGACCTCCGTTGAAGAAGTCGATGGCCTGCGCTTCTATCGTACCCCGGTGGCAACCAGCGTACTGGCCAAGTTGCCGCTCGGCAAGGAACTTGCCCTGATGAAGCAACTGGAGACACGGCTTGAAGAAGTCGCCCGCGAAATCCGTCCCGACATCATTCACGCCCACTCCCCTGTGCTCAATGCGTTCCCGGCCATCAAGGTGGCGCGCAAACTCGGCATCCCTGTCGTTTATGAAATCCGCGCATTTTGGGAAGATGCGGCGGTCGACCACGGCACTACTAACGAAGACAGCCTGCGCTACCGCGCCACGCGCATGCTCGAAACCCGTGCCATCCAGCAAGTCGACCACGTCTTCACCATCTGTGAAGGCTTGCGCGCCGACATCGTGGCGCGCGGCATTCCAGCCGGCAAAGTCACCGTTATTCCCAATGCCGTCGATATTGCATCCTTCAACCTGGCCAGCCCACCCGACCCGGAACTGCAGCAAAAATGGGGACTGACCGGCAAAACAGTGATCGGCTTTATCGGCTCCTTCTATGCTTACGAAGGCCTCGATCTGCTACTCGAAGCCCTCCCCGCCATCATTGAACAAATGCCTGACATTCGCGTCCTCCTAGTGGGCGGCGGCCCACAAGAAGCAACCCTCCGCCAACAAGCAGAGAAACTCGGCCTCAAAGATGTGGTGGTCTTTACCGGCCGCGTGCCGCACCAGGACGTCAATCGCTACTATGACCTGATCAACGTCCTCGCCTACCCGCGCCACCCGATGCGTCTCACTGAACTCGTCACCCCCTTGAAGCCGCTGGAGGCGATGGCCCAAGGCCAACTTTTTGTCGCTTCGGACGTCGGCGGCCATAAGGAGCTCGTCGAACACAACAAGACCGGTATCCTCTTCAAGGCTGGAGATCGGCAGACATTGGTACAAGCCATCGTCGAACTGCTCAACAATCAGCAACACTGGTCAGAACTCAAAGCCAACGGTCGCCAGTTCGTCGAAAATGTCCGCAACTGGCGCAACAGCGTTGCGAACTACCGCAATCCCTATTCACTACTATTGAAGAAAACGGACATCTAAGTGGATAGCTCGTTGCACATTGGCCTGATCGGCCCTTTACCCCCGCCCTATGGCGGTATGGCCAATCAAACGCAACAACTTGCCGAACTTCTCCGTAGTGAAGGGATCTCCGTTTCGCTTGTCCAGACGAATGCAGCATATCGTCCGCAATGGGTCTCCAATTTTCCACTCATCAGAGCCTTTTTCCGTCTGACACCCTACCTCTACACTCTTTGGCAAATAGCCGGGCGCTTCGATGTCATCCATATCATGGCCAACTCAGGCTGGTCCTGGCACCTCTTTGCCGTACCCGCCATCTGGATAGCAAAGCTCCGTCAAGTCCCCGTAGTGGTCAATTATCGTGGCGGCGAAGCGGACACCTTCCTCGCCAAATCGGCCCGATCCGTTCGCGTTTCCATGCGCCAGACAGCAGCGCTCATTGTTCCATCGGACTTCCTGAAAGCGGTATTTGCGCGTTTTAGCATGCCCGCTTCGGTCGTCCCTAATATCATTGATGTCGCTCGCTTCAACAATTCAGCACCGCACCGTGCTACCAGGCGCCACCTACTAGTCTCAAGAAACCTTGAACCCATTTACGATAACGAAACAGCAATTCGGGCCTTTTCCATCGTCCACCGCAGCTATCCCGATGCCACGCTGACGATTGCCGGTTCCGGACCATTGGCTGAATCGCTTGCCGTACTGGCCGAAAGCCTTGGCCTTGGCAGAGCAGTTATATTTACCGGTCGACTGGACAGGAACGCAATGGCACGAGCCTATCGAACAGCAGATATCGCCATCAACCCCAGCCTCGTCGACAACATGCCCAATTCTGTGCTGGAAGCACTGGCCAGTGGTGTTCCCGTCGTCAGTACAAACGTCGGCGGCGTCCCATATATCGTCAAAGATGAGCAAACAGCCCTGCTGGTTTCCCCCAAATCACCAGATGCAATGGCTAAAGCCATACTCAGACTGATGGATGATGCTGCCCTGTCAGACAGGTTGATCGATAACGGCCTGATGGAAGTACAACAGTTCACTTGGCAAAAAGTATGGCCAATCCTCTCTGAGGTCTATGGCAAGGTACGCCACCTCACATGTTTGCCAGCCTGAGGAGATCAGAATGGGACTCTACACCGGGCTAGTTGCCAACATCCTGTTCCCAATACAGGAAAAACTGAAGAAGCACGACACACTAGTCATTCGCAAAGTAATGGACGATTCACAGTGGTGGTCGTCCGATAGGCTTGAAAAGTACCGTCTTGAGCGCTTACGCAGCATGCTCGTCAAGGTTAAAAAACACGTCCCCTACTACCGTGATTGCTTTGCAGGCCTAGGCTTTAAACCCGAAGAAATCAATTCACTCGCCGACCTCCAAAAATTGCCGCTTCTAACCAAGGCAATCATCCGTACAGAAGGCGATCGGATGAAGTCAGACATCGCACAAGGTCTGGCCCGTTTCAATACCGGTGGATCTTCCGGAGAACCACTGATTTTCTTCATTGGTACCGAACGTGTCAGCCACGATGTTGCTGCCAAGTGGCGCGCTACCCGCTGGTGGGATGTAGACATCGGCGACCCCGAAATTGTCGTCTGGGGCTCACCTATCGAATTGGGCACGCAGGACAGAGTTCGCGGCATCCGTGACAAACTCATGCGTACCGAACTCATGCCAGCTTTTCAGATGAATGAAGCCAACCTGAATCAGTTCGTCGCCCGAATCCGCGAGCGCCATCCGAAAATGCTTTTCGGCTACCCATCTGCCATCAGCCATATTGCTGCCCATGCCAAAAAGCGGGGAATTGCACTCAACGACTTGGGCATCAAAGTGGTTTTTTGTACTTCTGAACGACTCTATGACCATCAGCGCGAAGCCATCTCAAGTGCATTCGCCTGCCCGGTCGCCAATGGCTACGGTGGGCGTGATGCCGGCTTCATCGCTCACGAATGCCCGGCGGGCGGCATGCACATTACCGCTGAAGACATTATTGTCGAAATCATCGACGAAAATGGAAGCATCCAGCCAACGGGAATCGCTGGCGAAATCGTCGTGACTCACCTTGCCACATCTGACTTCCCATTCATTCGCTATCGAACCGGCGATGTCGGCAGTTTGAGTACCGAAAAATGTGCTTGCGGCCGTGGCTTGCCGCTCCTTAAGGAAATTCAGGGAAGAAGCACGGACTTCGTCATTGCCACTGATGGCACGGTCATGCATGGACTGGCACTTATCTACATTTTGCGTGACCTTCCTGGCGTAAGATCATTCAAGGTAATTCAGGAATCACGCCAGTTAACCAACGTACTCTTGGTAATTGGCCCGGAATTCCAAAGCGAAATGATTGGGAAAATCATCGAAGGATTCAAACAACGTTTAGGTTCATCAGCCGAAATCAAGGTGCAAACTGTGGAGAACATCCCGCCTGAGAAGTCCGGTAAATATCGTTACGTAATCAGCCGCATCGAGCAGAAGTAAGACATGCGTGATCTACTCCTTGTTGGAATAGTCGTAGCGGGATGCCTTGTCGCCCTCAAACGACCGTGGATCGGTGTCTTATTGTGGACTTGGTTGAGTATTATGAATCCACACCGTTACACCTACGGCTTTGCCTACTCAGCGCCTTTGGCCGCGGCGGCTGTTGGCGCAACTTTGCTGGGCTTGTTGTTCACCAAGGAAAAAGAGTCGCCACTCAAGGGGTCACCAGTTACGGTTCTGTTGTTATTCATGTTCTGGATGAGCCTGTCTTCAATTTTTAGTTTTAACCTTGAAAACAATTGGGAACAATGGAAAAAAGTCATGAAGATTGACTTCATGATCCTGATTTCGTTGGCGTTGCTTTTTACCAAGAAACACATCCTTGCACTGACTTGGGTTACGGCGGGCTCAATCGCAATCCTTGGTGCCAAGGGCGGCTTCTTTACACTGGCCACAGGAGGCAATTATCGGGTTTGGGGACCGCCCGGATCCTTCATTGAAGATAATAATGAATTTGCATTGGCTGTCATCATCACGGTTCCGTTATTGAGATTCCTCCAACTCCAATTATCACAACGGTGGGGCAGACGCGGCATGATGGCAATAATCGCGCTTTGTATTTTTGCTGCCATTGGCAGTCATTCGCGCGGCGCCTTCCTTGCCATCATCGCCATGGGTATCTCATTCTGGTGGTATGACGGAAGAAAGCCGGGGATTCTCGCCGGCATGATTATTCTTGGATTCGCTACAATGATCTTCATGCCGGAGCAATGGTTTGCCCGGATGGACACAATCAATGAGTATCAAAGCGATGCATCGGCCATGGGCCGGATCAATGCTTGGTGGATGGCCTGGAATCTGGCCAAAGACCAATTCTTCGGCGGCGGTTTCGATATTTACAATCTCGCAAACTTCTCACGCTATGCCCCTGTTCCAAACGATGTACACGTAGCCCACAGCATCTATTTTCAAATCCTCGGCGAACATGGCTTCGTCGGACTCTTCCTTTTCCTCCTGCTCTTGCGGCTGGTCTGGCGCGAAGCTGGAAAACTCAAGGTAGAAGGAACCCGCCAACCCGAAAGCAAATGGACTGCCGAATTAGGTGCCATGTGCCAAGTCAGTCTGATCGGCTACGCAGTAGGTGGTGCATTTCTCAGTCTCGCCTACTTTGATCTCCCATACAACATCATGGTGATAGTCGTCCTTGCACGCCGCTGGTTGGATCGAAAAGCATGGTTGGAAGAAGTTGAGCAACGTGCACTTGTGCCCCGTCTGACCCAAAAATCGACAGCTTGATCATGACGCCAATTCAAGCCGCCTTTCATCTGCTTTCGTCAAACCGGCTGACGATTCTTATTTTTCACCGTGTTCTTGCCTCGCCCGACCCCATTTTCCCGGACGAACCTGATGCCGCCCGCTTCGATGAAATGATGGGCTGGATAAATTCATGGTTTAACGTGATACCGCTGGATGTTGCGGTCGACGCCTTGAAAACCGGCAAATTGCCTGCCCGGGCGGCTGCCATCACTTTTGACGACGGATATGCCGACAACCATGATGTTGCACTACCGATCCTGCAAAAACATGGCCTGCCAGCCACCTTCTTCATTGCCACCGGATTTCTCGATGGTGGCCGAATGTGGAATGACACAATTATTGAATCAATCCGCAAGTGTCCTATGCCGGTTCTTGACCTAGAGAAACTCAAGATGGGCTGCCACGAGGTCGCTAACCCGGAACGAAAAAGGAGTGTAATAGAAAACCTGATCAGCCAGATCAAATATTTATCGGTAGCAGAGCGTCTCGATCGAACCGAAAAAATCGCCGAAGCTACTCAAATCAAGCCTCCCAATGATTTGATGATGTCCTCGGCGCAAGTTCGGAAATTGAGGAACGCTGGCATGCAAATTGGTGCCCATACCGTCTCGCATCCCATTCTCGCTCGAACGGATATCAAGACTGCACAGAATGAAATCATATCGAGCAAAAATATGCTGGAAGCCTTGCTCGGTGAGAATGTAAATTTATTTGCCTACCCCAACGGAAAACCCGGAATCGATTACTCAATAGAGCACCCGGCACTTGTCCGAGAACTCGGGTTTTCAGCAGCGGCATCAACCGCTTGGGGGGTTACGGATACAAAAAGCGATCTATTCCAACTTCGACGCTTTACGCCGTGGAGTAAAACCCGTATAAGATTTGCGATGCAAATGACGAGAAATTTTATTCGGATTGGTGCTGAGGTTTGAAGTCAATCCTCGTGACTTAGCACTTATGCATATTTTCTAGTCGATGCCGGAAAGTGTTCGATACGGGTTATAATATGTTTCGTAACATATTGATATTTATAGGTTAAATATGACGGCCTAAATATGTCGATGTGCTTTCCCGGCTTGCTGACTTCATTCAGAGCCCAGCCTTTCGCGAAGCGGCTCGCCGCGATCCCCGGCATTTCACGCGCCAGCGTGATTTGCCCTTTCCCGAGCTGATTGCCTTTCTGCTCTCCGGTGTGCGCGGTGCCGTGCAGGGGGTTCGTGCCATTCATGCTGAGATCAGGGGCGCCTACGGCAGTCCGCGCATGGTCCGAGAGCTGCGGAGCCGGGGCTTCCCAGCCAGCAAGGGGCGGGTTGAACGGCTGATGCGTGAAAACAGCATTCATGCCCGCCACAAGCGGCGCTACAAGGTCACCACAGACTCGAAGCACGGCTTGCCAGTTGCTGACAATTTGCTCGACAGAAACTTCACACCAGCGGCCCCGAATCAGCTCTGGACGTCTGATATTACCTACCTGTGGACCGACGAAGGCTGGCTGTCCCACAAGGGGACTTCCTTCGGGGCGTATCTGGCCATCGTGCTCGACCTGTTCAACCGCGAAGTCGTGGGCTGGTCGCTGAAGCCGCGCATGACGGCAGATATCGTGACGGATGCGCTGACCATGGCCTGGTTCCGCAAGCGTCCTGCAGCGGGATTGAGAGCCGGCCCCAGAAATTCAGACAGTGGGATAAGTGATAGCCTTGCTCAATTGCAGGCCGCATAGTGGCCGAAATGAGGAGCAAGAGCATGACGAGAAGGAAGCGGCGGAATCACTCGCCGGAGTTTAAGGCGAAGGTGGCGATTGCCGCCATCAAGGGCGACAAGACGTTGGCCGAGATGGCGCAGCAGTTCGATGTTCCCCAACCAGATTACCGACTGGAAGACACAGTTGATGGAGCGTTCGTCAGTCGTGTTTGGCGACACGGCCGCCAGGGAGAAAGGCCCGGACATTCTGGCCATGGAAGCAAAGATTGGTCGCCTGAGTCTGGAGAATGATTTTTTAGAAGGCGCGCTCACCAAGGCGGGACTGCTGAGCGCAAGACGATGATTGACCGCACCCATACCCTGCCCGTTGTCCAGCAATGCAAAGTCTTGCGACTGGCGCGGTCGACCGCCTACTACACCCCGGAACCTGTCTCGTCCGCCGATCTGGCGCTGATGCGCCGCATCGATGAGTTGCATCTGGAACATCCTTTCGCCGGCAGCCGGATGCTGCGCGATCTACTGCGCCTGGAAGGCCATCCGATCGGCCGCAAGCATGTGCGGACATTGATGCGGAAGATGGGCGTTGAAGCGCTCTATCGGAAGCCGAACCTCTCCAAACGGCATGATGCCCACCTGATCCATCCCTACCTGCTCAGGGACCTGGTCATCGTCCGCCCGAATCAGGTTTGGGCCACCGACATCACGTACATTCCGATGCGCCGGGGCTTCGTCTATCTGGTCGCCGTCATCGACTGGTGCAGCCGGAAAGTCCTCTCCTGGCGGCTCTCCAACACGCTGACCACGGATTTCTGTCTGGAGGCGGTCAGCGAAGCCATCTCGCATTTCGGCAAGCCGGATATCTTCAACACCGATCAGGGTAGCCAGTTCACCAGCAGCGATTTCACCGGGCTGCTGAAGGATAACGGAATCCGGATCAGCATGGATGGCAAGGGCTGCTGGCGTGACAACGTCTTTGTCGAACGACTCTGGAAAAGCGTCAAGTACGAGGAGGTCTATCTCAAGGCATACGACACAGTGGCCGATGCCAAGGCCAACCTGGGGCGCTATCTGGATTTCTACAACACCCGCCGACCGCATCAAACCCTTGACGGTAAAACGCCGGATGCGTTCTACTGCCAGAACCTGCCAAAAGAGACGTTCACAGCATGATCACCGCGTTACCCACCGCGCCGTCAGCCTACGGTCTAAAGGGACCTTCGGCCGCCGTCACCGTGGATAACGCTACCCCGCAGGGCTCCACCTATCTCCGTGGAAAAACTGTCCAAACAAACGGGGCCAGCTCTTTGATGCACCACTCGGACCGAGGTAGCCAGTACGCCAGCCATGCGTTTCAGGACAAGCTCAGGGCTTACGGCATGATCTGCTCGATGAGTCGCAAAGGAAACTGCTGGGATAACGCGCCGACGGAAAGCTGGTTCAACAGCTTCAAAAACGAGTGGGTGCATGGCATTCGCTACGCCAGTCACGCCGACATGAAGGCCACCAGCTTCGAGTACATTGAGGTGTTTTACAACCGGAAACGACAGCACTCGACGCTCGGTTACCAATCACCAATTCAGTTCCTTGAAAACTGGCTCAGTGAGCAACATCAGCAAAAACTGGTAGCATGAAATCCACCCTTTGGCAGACGAAATACAGAGGGAAGCTCACCCTCAATCCAGAACGCGATTGCATCGCCAACGCGCATCTGGAAGACAAGCTTATTCCGCCATTGGCTGCATGACCGAGGCGACAACTATCTTGACGCGCGCCGTTATCCGACTGTCCGAAAACCCTTGACCGCCGCATCATTCCCCGGTGCCATCATTCGCGACAATACTTTCTGCTTCAGTTCCTTTGGATATCTCACGTCGTCCTCTTCCTCGCCCCTGCTGTTCTGGTCTGAAGTCTAAATCAGACCAAAGGGACAACTATCCTGACGCAGGGGTACAACTACCTTGACGCGTGCCGAACGCGATCAATAGTTAACCACGCCCTTGAGCTTTGTCCAGAGTGACAAAATTTCAACCCTCAGTGGGTGATGAAAAAACATCACGGCGAAAACGAATCCGGCCAAACCACCGAAGCCCCCAATCAATAGTGGGAATACTAGGGACTGGGGGTAGGGTCCAAAGACTATCAGGGCGACTATCGGTCCAATTGCCGAAACCACTGCAACCGCAGCGCTCAAGCGAAATGTGCGCAATATGCCGAGCATTGGGACACCAAGGTGTGCGGACGTTGCGCGCAGCCAGAGTATAGTACGCACCACTGCCACCACGATCATGGAAAGGCCCAGCGCCATAAGACCATGCGAGGCGCCGATTGCTGCCAACACCACCGTCTGAAGCGCAATGAAAACAGTCACACGGACGATTTCGGTGACTGCACCGGACGATAACAGCATGGTGCGGCACAAAATAACTGGTACACTGAAAAATGCGGCTAGCGCCAGTAGGCGCGTCAAATCCACGGCTTGGTCCCACTGATTGCCATACAGAACCAGCACAATAGGGTGGGCCAAGCAAATAACGGCGAGACAAAAAGGCCACCCAATACCCGTAAGGTATGCCGTAGCTTTGAGAAAGGGGTCCGTCAAACTCCCTTGCTCCCGCGATTTCTCGGCAAACCAGGGCAGGCACACGGCAGCCACGGCATCCGAAAAAAGCCTGTTAAACATCTCTACCAGACCATTGGACCGAGAATACAGACCCACGTCGCTAAGGCTCTGCAACTTGCCGAGCAAAAGTTCTGGCGCGCCTGCGATAAGCGTATCGATCACTGAACTGGCGGTAAGTTGCGAGCCAAAACTCAGCACACACCTGATTTCGCTCACCCCCGGCAGCCACGGAAAGGACTTTGGCCGGAAATAAATCGCCGACAAGGCATTGACCAGAGTAGAAGCCAGCAAGCCGAAAGCCAGACTGATCGGACCATAGTCATTCCAGGCCAGCCAGATTGACACGAGCGCCCCGCTGAGGCTTGCCGAGAAGCGCATAATGGCGATACTTTCAAAACGCATTTCCCGCATCAGCCAGGCGTAGGTTATTGAGCCAAACGGGTTGACTGCGTAGTTCAACGCCACCACCAGCATGATGTCGCGCATGCGCGGCTCGTCGTAGAAAATCGCGACGGGATAACTGGCCAACAACACCAAACACGCCAGCGCAAGGCCAAGACCCAACTGGACGGCCCAAACAGCCCTAAGGCGCTCAGTAGTGAGATCTTTTTCCTGAATCAAGTATTGGCCTGCACCCATATCTCGCACAGCGGACACGAACATGAGGAGCACCATGGTGATCGAAAACACACCAATCTCGGCGGGCGTAAGCAGCCTGGCAATTACCATGGAAGACGCCACCGCGATCAACAAACTCGCATAGCGATCCAGAAAAGAAAAGACGAGTGCTCTGCGGGTCGTCATGATGCCAAGGGCGAACAGACTGCTTCGCATTGCGCAGAAACCGCTTTTTCCAGCAAACTCGCCAACGTCTGCGAGCGCCCGCGCCGGGATACCGCTCGCTCTGCCGTTGTTTGAGTGAGAGAAGTTTCTCCTTGACGCCAATCGCGCTTCGGCACCGACAATGATCGGACGATCTCATCCACAGAATCAATACCTACCAAGTCATTTGACCGGGTTGCGCGCAAGACGCCTGCCGTGTCGCCCTGGGAAACGGTCAACCCAGGAAATGGTATGTCGGCCGGCAGGGATCCGAAGATTTTGGCCAGAATTTTCGCGTTACACTTACTGGCCTGAAGAATTGACCGTGCGTATCCGATTAGCCCCCATGTGATAAATGGCCGCCTGTTCTTATGAGTAAAGTGGGGGGCGGCCCCATTGCTTGACGCCATCAAACGGCCACGGTATCGGTTTTGCCGCAAATACGACCTGCAATTGGGGCATTCGCTTGGCTTGGACGTCAACCGGATAAGCACGGACTGAACCTTCCTTTCAGCAAACAGACTGGCGAACAATATGTTCGAACCGGTCGTGGTAGGTCTCTCCAAGACGCGAACACATGGTGGAAGCGATCAATTGAACCAAAAATTCCCAGTCGTGCCTGCGCGCAACCATTTGCCGCGCATCAAGCCTCTCCTTTGCGTTCGCGTCACTTTGCAAACTGGCCGACAAGGCTGCTGACCACTCATCAGTCGACTGCGCCAGCGTGACGACTTCCGAAAATGCCCGTAAGGAATCGATCGGCGCACCAATAACGGGACGGCCGGTCGCAAGGTATTCATGCAATTTCACTGGGTAGATGTATTTTGTATAACCATCTATCCGGTAACACATGATGCACACGTCCATATGTTGCATATAGGCGGGCAAGACTTCAACCGGTTTCCCACCCAGAAAATAGACGTTCGCCATTTGTGAGAGGCGTTCGGCGAGTTGGGTATCATGCTCGTTCAGGCGATTGCGCGGTCCGACGAGTACAAATGACCAGTTCTGATGCCGGCTGGCCAGTGATACCAGCAAATCAAAATCCAACTGGCTTTTTATGACGCCAATATAACCAACGCGGGGATGATGAATGGCCTTAAGGTCTTCTGGCTCTGATCGTGGCACTGCGTGAGCTAGAAAGTCAACACCATTTGGCACAAACGTAGTGTGGGAATTGAGCGATCCCTTCTTGTTGAGTAATGCAGGACTATGAATGAACACCTGACCGACACGAGAGATGAGGCGCCGTTCGTCCTCGGATACCGGCTGTTCGATTTCTGAAAAGCTGTATTCGTCATCAATGTGATAGCAGCTTAGGTCATGCTTTACCTGATCGAGTGCAGTTTGAAAGCCCGGACGCCAGAGATACAGGATGATTTTTCGACATCCGCGATCATGCAAGAGTTTTACGGCTTGTGCCAAGCGCTTCCGGTCCAAGAAGGAAGCCAGGAGATGTGGCTTGTAAAGTTTGGGAAGTAATTTCCCTGGCCGGTACACCATCATGTTTTCAGGGGTCGGTCGTACCGGCAAAGAACCCGGGAGTGGTGCCCCCCACCAATGCCATGCCTTTCGCCACTCCTGGGCCGGTGTAACCCAGGTCACATGAAAATACTTTGACAACCTCGAAAGCACTTGGTGACGAACCTGCCAGACCCCTTCCCATTCATCGGGGATCAGCGCCAAGACTCCGATGTCAGAAAGCAAGGGCGAATTGGCGGGGTCGTGATTTAGAGTATGCGAATAAGACAATTTCCCCCTTCCCAGATGTATTAATTACATTCCACCCGTTTCTGCACCAATGAAGATCGCACTACTGATCAGGCCCTGCTGATCATCCTGAGTCCGTAGGTGGCCCGCCAAGTCTCTGCCTGTTTGGTGGGGAGATACATCTGACTAACGCATGGCATCGTTGCGCCAGAGATGCAGATTCTGGAATGCGTCATAGGCGATGCTGACGATATCGAGTGTGCCGTCACCGTTGAGGTCCACCAGTCGTGCGCCTAGATGGCTTTCCTTGCCGGCGTCCACCACGGTATCGGTCCAAGTCCGACCTCCATCGCCGGACTTCCAGATGCGCACCCGCAACTGGCCCTTGTGCTCACCGGTGACCACCTCAATCGTTCCGTCGCCATCCATGTCGGCAGCACTCATGGAGTTGGTTGAACCCTGGGTCGCAATCGAGCGTCTTGTCCACGCCTGGGTCCTCGGATACTGGGGGGACTGGAACCAGTATGTCACCGCACCGGTTGCTTTGCCATTCTCCACCGACACCACGATATCGCGGTGGCCATCGCCGCTGATGTCAACCAACTCGACCCGGTCGGCCCAGTCAGTGACGTCGCCCACCGTGCGACGGCTCCAGTTGCCGGCGCCGGTGCCCGGATTCTGATACCAGTAGATCGTCTTGCCGTTCACTATGTCAGAGGCCACGATGTCATCGAGCCCATCGCCATCGATGTCACCCACCGCCAGCACGTCTTCCGTCGTACCCGATGCAATCTTGACGCTGGGCCAAGTGCCTGTTACGGGACTGTCCGGAATGCGCAGGTACCACACGCCGTCACCCGTGGTGAACACGATCTCGGGCCGAGGGCTACCGGCCACGATGCGTGCGAGCCGATAGCCTTGGCTGTTGGTGTGTTCGGTGGGCGTCAGGCTCGCCACGCTACGTGCTGTCCACTGGCTGCCATCGGTGTTAGGCTTGAACCAATAGATGTTCGGCAAGGCTTGGGCGATCACGTCTAACTGGCCGTCCCCATCGACGTCAAGCACCAGCATGGCATCCGCATCGACCGGGAACGTGCTGCGCGCCCATGCGCCGGTCAGGTCACCGCCCGGGTTGCGGTAGAAATACTTCCCGGACACGATGTCGACCCGCCCGTCGCGATTGATGTCGCCGAAGGCCAGGCCGAACGCCGGATATCCGGTGGCCATCTTTGCGCGCGCCGAGTCGACGTTGATGTACCGCCATTTATTCAGGGCCATCGAGGAGGGCGGCTGGTTGAGCCAGAGTTCAACCGGTGGATGGCTGATAAAGTTGGCACACAAAATGTCAACGCTGCCGTCACCGTTGACGTCACCGACGCGGGCGTTGTGGCAACCGGTGTTGTTGAGCGTCTTCTTGGTGAATGTGGGCGATGCCCCGCCGCCGCTGATGTAGATGCGCAACTCCGCCAGTTCCAGTCCCACCACGAGGTCGGGGCGGCCGTCGCCATTGAGGTCGACAATGTTCAGCTTGTGCGCGCCAATGTCGGATGCCAGCACGTTCTTGGTCCAACCACCCCGGCGCGGATCTGCCGGCGCACTGTACCAGGCCAGTTCCCTGCGGCTATGCTGTTCCGCCAGCACCACATCGGGCCTCCCATCCCTGTTTAGATCGCCCACAGCGGCCGTGAAGCTACCACCGTCATACCCCGGGGCGAATTGGTACTGCGTCCAGGCACTGGTCCTGCCGCCTGGATTCTTAAACCACCATCCGCCCTGCACGTAGTCGATGCGTCCATCACCATCCACGTCGCCGATTCCAACCCCCTCCTTGGTCTTGTCGATTGAACTGAGGTTGCGGTCAACCCACGCATCGGGCCCATTCTGGTACCAGATATGGGTTCCATGGCCATGGGTGAGTACATCGGGCCGACCGTCACCATCGAAGTCGCCCACCTCAACGTCGTGCGCCCAGTTGCCGTGTGTGCCTATCACGTGTCGGACCCATCCAACGCCACCAGAGGCTCCCCAATTCATCAAGCGCTTGCCGGCGCCCAGGTTTTCGAACCAGATGACATTGTTGGCACCGTTGCCGTCCGCCGTGACGATGTCCAACCTGCCGTCATTGTTGATGTCCTTCACCTGACAGTCGGTGGTGAATTCGTTACTGGCCGTGGCAATGGTGAACTTCTGCCAGTCAGGATTGCGATACCACACCAGCGTTGCCCCACCCACGATCAAATCGGGCTTGCCGTCTCCGTTGATGTCGCCCAGCGCCTTGCAGTCTCCCGAGTTGCTCGCATCGACCACTTGGCGTGTAAAAGCGGGAATTGCAATGCTCGACGTTGGCGCTGATTTGCGACCAGGTGCTCCCACACTTGAACCCCGCGACAAGTCCTCACCGGCACAATATGCCGTCATCGCGATGCTCGCGACAAACAGACAAAAAAGCAGTTGCAAGGATTGTTTCATACCAGACTGAATCGGTTCTCAACGAGATCGGTGGACAGGTACCCGATCATGGTGTTCTGGAACCAAGAAGTCAAGATCAGGATCACCCCCATGATGTCCGGCACCATCAACCAGGTTCGATCGGTGTAGCAAGGAAGTGCTTCACCAGCCAGTCGATGCCCGCATATGACACTGGCAACTCAGCAACCCGATAGCCGCGCGCGAGCAGCCATTGCTCGCATTCGGCCTGCTTACGCTGCAACGGTTCGGACTCGGCATCGTCAAGCTCGTACAGAATCATTGGGCGGTGGCGCGCGGCCGTACGCTCCATTCCCTGGAGGACACTCAGTTCGGCGCCTTCAACGTCGATCTTCACGAATGAGGGCGGTTTCAGTCCTGAGCGCTCGACAAGATCGTCGATACTCGCCAAGTCCACCCGCAACATGCCAGCCGCATCAGGTGGCGTAGCAAATTCCGAAAGGACCGCACCTCCGGAATAGGTCGCAAGAGCAAGCTCAGCGCTGCCGCTATGGCTGGTTACCGCCTTCTCAATAACCTCCACATTCATGAACCCGTTCGCCGCGGCATTACTTCGGACAAAGGCGGCGTTATCGGGTACAGGCTCAAACGCGTAGACGATGCCCCGGGGACCGACAAGGCGCGCACCGATCACGGTCAAAAATCCAACATTGGCGCCAACGTCGTAGAACACAGCATCTCTCGCGAGGTACTGCGCAAGGACCTGTTGAACCGGTAGCTCGTTGGATCCGTAAGCATAGTCCGGATTTGATGTTGCATGATTGAATCGCAGTCCGGCACCGACGCCTACCTGAATTGTGCTGGCACCGGGCCACTGCTGCCGTCCGAACATGCGTGCAAGTGAAGCGAGCAATCCCATGATGTTGCTTGGTCAAACTCGAGCGCAGAACTTGTGGAATGTACTTCCCGTGTCATTTCCCCACTCCCAGTTGGCGATCAAACCGACCCGACGAATCAGAAGGCGGCTGGCATCAGAGTAGATATCTGTCAAGGCGCGATACAGAACGGGCTCATCGTCGAGCAACGCCATCAAGTGCATTCCGTCAAAGGCAATCCGGAGCCGATGGCTGTCGCCCCAACGAATACCGGCACCGACATTACTCCACACCGCGTCATAGATATCCTCAAAGCCGTCCAGGCAGGAGAAACAAGACACCGAGGCACCACCATAGCTATCATTAAGCCAGTTGTTAATCAATATGTAGTTCGAATCGTCTTGCCAAAACACCAAGCCCGCCCGCCCGTGCTCGCGCTGCCCCCGCATGGAGCCAGGTGGTGTGATCTCAACTTCAAGGTCGGCGAATTCCGGGTATTCCCAATCGACGGTGTAGGCGAGTCTGCCCGGGTTTGGGTGCATGGCGTCTGCGCGGACTTTTGCAGAACTGGTTCCAGTGACATCGAGGTGTCCATCGCCGATCGTTCGCTGCCACGTCTTGCCGCCGGTCGTTGTCGGTTTGTCTATCAGGTCACGCGCTATCCCTTCAAAGGTCTCGGTAATGGCGATCTTCTGCCCGAGGCGCCACCAGGGCGCGCCCTGGTCGAGAACTGGCGGCAGCGGGCAGGTGCGCGCGTGAGCCTCGAACCGGCTCAACCGAAGGCCGCTGATCGCGTCGAATATGGTAAGACCTACGCCAGCAGCCGTTTTCAGCCTTTCGTCGTCAAAGCGCGTATCGAATAGCAGCTTGCCATTCAGATGAAGGCCGATGCAACGGCCATCGTCGAGAACCTGCAGTGAGTGCATCGACTTGGGTATCAGTCGCACGCTGTCATCTCTCGCGATACGGGTCCATTGGCCTTGCTCTCGAATGGCCAACTCGCATCCAGTGGTGGTTACGGTCAACTGCCAGTAGTTGTCTACATCGGCACAACGCCAGATCAAGCCGACTGCCTGTGAGGGGTGCTCCGCACATTCGACAACAACGTGGACCAACCCGGTGGGTGCAGCAAGCGGGAGCAGCACCAGACTCGTCGCGTCTGAAGCTTCTATGCCACTGGCCGTTCTCTCGAAACGACCGCTGACCTGATGCCAGCGGCCGCCGACCTCGCTCAGGGAATCGGCCAGTCCCCCATTGCCATCAAGCATGTCTGCCGCATGCGCACTTCCATACCAGCTTGACCATCCCGGAACTTCAGCAACCCGCATTCCATAAACGCGGGTGTCGAGCCGAAACCCGATCTGGCCAAGCGTAGCCTGGAACAGACCGGCGTGAACGCTAGGTACTTTATTGAAAGGGTCTATCGCAATCGGTCGCAGTCCGGGGTAGGTGCCGAATCCGTTCGCCCCGTTCACCGAGGCAGCGTAGTAGACGGCGCCCTGTTCGCGTAGCACTACGACATAGTAGACGGGCAAATTCTGCACACCGCCCACGGCAGGTAAGATTTGGTCACCAACTCTGGCCCACAGTTCTCCGTTTTCGGGCCCAGTGGCGTGCATTACCAGACTGTTACCCTCAGCCAAAGGATCTCCGGGTACCTCACTACCAAACCAGCCCAGCGCGAGATTCTCGTCAATCCGGACCACGGGTTTCGCGCCTTTTCTCGTCTGCCACCACCAACGCCACTGCCGCAACATGCGGCTCTTGCGTTTGCTGCGCAGCCACTGCACGAGACGTTGTCGGCGGCGATGCACCTCAGCGCCAACCAGCCAGCGGTCAAAACGATCACGGAAGGTTTCTGTAAGACTTTCAGATTGTGCTGTGTTGTGACCGTTGAGCATGAAAACCGCCAGAGCCAGACCATTCTGCCGTCGATAGGGTCCATAAGCGATACCCGCACGCCCCCAGCCGGGGGTCAGCAACGGCTGGATGCGCAGGGCGCCGTTGTCAATGCTGATGACCCCTTCACGATCAACGCCTTTGCGTAGTAAGCCACTCGCGCCGATGGAGCCCACCACCTTCCCAGTGGCCAGGTTGTCGTCAAAGTCATCACTGACCAAGGGCGCGGGGCCTTCGGGGACCGCACCCATTTTCGGATGATGCTTAGTTTGCATCGCAGACACGGCGGTAGACGTCGAGCAGTCGCTCGGCACGCGCACTCCATGTGAAATGTGTCACGGCACGCTTACGGCCACATTCACCCATTGCACCAGCAAGCCCGCGGTCTTCCAGAATAGCGCAGATAGCCCCAGTGAGCGCCACCGGATCCTCTGGCGCAACGGCACGGCCGACACCGTCGTCGATCGTATCCAGCATTCCGCCCACGCGCGTCCCAACCACAGGCACACCGCACGCCATCCCCTCCACTATAGAAATACCGAATGTCTCACTCAATGACGGATTTACGACGATGTCCGCCATCTGGTAGAGCCCGACAATATCCCGATGTGGCAGACTACCGTGAAAGGTCACCCGGCGCTCCAAGCCAGCCTCGCGCACAAGTGCATCGAGTTGTTGTTGATAGTTCGAACTGCCGTCGGGCTGGTAGAAACGCCCTAGTGCTCGCACCAGAGGGTCATCGGAGATGCCAATAAGGAATCGTCTTGGCAGCTCTGTGCGTGGTCCTACAAGGTCGAGTCGTACCCGTGGAAAACGTTCCACAACGTCCGCGAAGGCTTGCAGCAGCGTGTGCACACCCTTCTCCGGCGACAGGCGGCCAACAAACAGTATCCGTTGGTTGTCATCGCGCGGCTTTGCGCCCGGATATGGGCAAAACAAATCGATATCTACCCCATTGTGCACGACCGCAACCACCCCTTGGTAGTCAGGAAAGGCGGCCCGGAAAAGGCGTTCCACATGACCACTGACAGCGACGACCGCGTGGACCCCACGGAGTTGCTCGGCGACGACATCGTGGTTCATTTGCGACAGCCACTCGCTCTGCATTTCCAGCACAAGCCGATTGCCCCGTAACCGCTTACTCCAGCCCCAATAATTCATGACGTGGACCACATCGACCGATGCACGGCGCAACCCACCAGCTACCGCACCGGCCCAGCCCAGATAAGAGTCGGCACGTTCAGCAAGACCAAGTCGGCGGGTCCAGCGAGGATAGCGACTGGCCAGCGACTGCAAGAGTTCGTCAGAAAGCGAACGTGTAAAGGCGAATCCAAACGGTAAATTTTCAGTTGGCGTGCTGCCGTCAACCGGCCGCAGATATAGCGTGACCTGTGCAGAGCGAGCGACCTCGAGCGCCGTGTTGTAGACGATCAGCCCAATCGAGTTCTGCCTTGGCGGGAGTACACCGTCGTAGGGTTGTGTGACATAGGCAACCTTCATATCTGCACGGTCTCAGTGGGGCACCAAAGGGGCCCGTGCGTTCGCGGACGGGTCAGTCCTATAGTGCTCAATCAGTCGGTGGATGCCGTCTTCGAGCGCTACCAACGGGCGGTCGAGTAGTTGGCGCATCTTGCTAATGTCGGGACAGCGGCGGGTCATGTCACCCTCGCTGAGGGGCGGCAGAAATTCGATGCGCGAGTTGCTGCCTGAGAGTCTCACCACGGTGCGCGCCAACTCAAGGATTGTGATCTCGTTCTCGCTACCGACATTGATAACGTCATTCTCGAAGGCGCCCAGCGCATGTGCCCTCACGCATGTGTCTACTGTGTCGTCAACATAGCAGAAAGTTCGCGTTTGCGAGCCATCGCCATAAACGAGCAGAGGATCCCCGCGCAGTGCGGCGCGTACATACCGCGGCAGCACGAAGTCCTCGCTCTGGCGAGGACCGTAGGTATTGAAGAACCGGAAGATCGTGTAAGGCAGTTCATATTCACGTTGGAAGGTCCGCAGGTAGACTTCACACACGTTCTTGACAACGGCGTATGGCAACCGTGAATTCAGGGGTGTCGTGTTTTCGTTCTGCGGAATTTCGAAAGGTTCTCCGTAAACCTCCGAAGACGAAGAGAAATAAATGCGTCGCACACCGGTGTTCTTGCACAACCGCAAGATGTTCTCAATACCTGCAATGTCACGCAGTACGAGCATTGGGTTGGCCAGCGTCCTCTGTACGCCGACTACAGCGGCAAAGTGAAAGACGTGCGTAAACTGAAAACGATAAAACAGCGAGGCAACATCGTCAAAATCGTTGCAGTCACTTTTGACGAAAACCATGTTCGGGACATTCAGCCGGATTTTTTCAACGCTGCCGGTCAAAAGGTTGTCCGCGACCACCACCCTGGTGTCAGGCCGTTCCACAAGCACGCGCACGAGCGCACTACCAATATTGCCTGCCCCACCGGTCACAAGAATTGATTCCATCATATCTCCCGAGTCATCACTAGTTACGCCGAGTGGTAAATGTTACCGTTCAGACCGGCGCGATTTTACTTCATAGCACATAAGCGAAGCGTTCAGCCGCAAGAAATGAATCTTTAGCGTGACAAATTTCAAAGATGAACATATTCAGATTAACTCATGCCTACAACAGATTGCCATCGCTGTTGAAACAGGCCACTTACCTTGTTTGGCCGCTAGACGAGCTGAAAAATGTCATGAATTCTTCGGCCAGCTGTCGACGCTGCCAGTTAGTTTTTCGCAAAATGCCGAAAACGATGCGTGCCCGCTCTGCCATGTGCAGGCGCACGCGAGTCAGCGACATCATGTGTTCCTTGATTAGTCGCCATGTGGGCAGGGCGAAACGCCCCGACCTGGTTGTATCAAACCACGCCAAGCGTGCCTTCGCGTCGCTGTGGGCATGGACTGAACGTTTCGGATGCTCGCGGTGAAAGAATAGGTCCTCGGGGACCACCAGAAAGGGACCGTACAAACCGATCTCGGCGAGCAACACCAGATCGGATCCAATGTAGCTGGCGATCAATGGGGTCTTCCGGAGTACGTCGGATCGAATGACGCCAAAAATCTCGACCACAATGTGCCCAGGAAACACAAACTGCAGGAAGCGTTCAGTCCGATTTTCAGTCTCCAGGTCAAGTGGATGATCTCGACTGCTCAGATACTGTCCATTCGCGTCAATAAACTGTGTCCTAGTGAAGCAGAGAACAGCTTCCGGGTTATTGTCAAGGCGGGCGACACAGCGCTCCAACATCGTCGGTGCGCATTCATCATCGTGCGCGTGCCATTTGAAATACTCGCCGCGAGCCAACTCAAAGGTTTTGTTGAAGTTTCGCGCAGCACCAACGTTTTTAATTTGGCGATAGTAGCGAACGCGGCGATCACGCCGCGCAAAGTCCTCGCAAATGATACTTGTACCGTCCGTCGAAGCATTGTCCGAAATAATGATTTCGAAGTCTGCATATGTCTGCGCGAGCAGCGACTCAAGCGCAGCAGCAAGATAGTCTTTCCCGTTAAACACGGGTACCCCAATGCTGACCCGAGGTCCCTCCTTTCGGTTCAAGCTCTGCTCACCTAAAGTAGACATGTATGCCCCCCCTTCTGTTGGGTAGTTCTTTGATAGCCAAAATTCGTTACCGTTCTGCTATCCCAAACACCACGTGATCGCCAGCAGCAGCATCAAGCCGCTCCCGAAGAAATATCGGATCGCGCGCAAAGGTTTTGAGTTGCGGATCCGATTCGATCGTTCTGAGGAAGAGCCGCAAGTAAGCTTTCTCGGAGCCATGGAAGCCGTCGATCGTCTCCTTGTCACTAGCGCCAAGGCGGGCCAGATCGGAAAAATCGTTCAGCGAAAAACCTGACTTGTCGAAGATGACCCGCAAACTCGGTTCGATCTCACGGAGGTAGCCATATTGCTTCGGCATGGACTGCATCCTTTCGAACACCACGTGGGCAAATGGTGGCAGGAAAGCCGCCACATAGATGCCCCGCGCCTTGCACTCCCGTAGAAGCGCATCCAATTCGAGAAGTGCCTTCTCGGAAACATGCTCGGCGTACTGGAACCGCCTGTCACCCATTTGGATGCGGTCGAAAGTGTTCTGGAACTCGAAATCCGAATTGTTTGGATTCCATGGATCAGCGATAAATTGCGCCCACGTGTAGCTACCATTGTTGCGGAACGCATTTGCGTGAGCAACGGCGTTTAACCCGATTCGCATCTCTCCTTTTTCCGCTACAAGATCAGCGGGCCGGAACTTCTGCTCCCAGTAGTCACCATATACCTTGGTCCAGTTTGAAAAAAAACTTCCTCTGGCCTCTCATCCGCTGCCCATGCCAACTCCATTCCATCAGGTAGTAATGAGTCGAAGCCGTCATTAAAGAGATACTGATCCAATCCAAGAAAAATGAGTTTCGGCTCTGCACCTATCGGTATCTTTTCGAGGAAGAGTCGAAAGACCAAACGGATCGAAGCCCTTTCCGTAAATCCCTCCAAATAGTCGCTTCAGTAGACCACCACCGAAAGGTTGTGTTGAAGCTTCTCCGCTCCGGTCAACGATGCAATTTGGATTGCGGGCAATCATGGTAGATAGACCGAAAGACGAAACATCTCGACATCAGTCTCAAAGCGCTGCAGAAACTCGCCATCGGCGACGTCTGACAGCACCGGCCACAGCGGATCTCCATTCAAGCGCTGCAATTGAGAGCGATATGCGGAAAGCACATCCAGCTTGCGATGCAGCACGCTGGATATGTCAACCCTGGCGCGACACGTCAAAACAATTTCCATAATGTCACGAGCATTACCCAGCAGGGGTCGCACAACACCAGTTCCGTAGCGCACGTTCCCTGGGGTCCAGGGCCAGCCGTTCCACAACCATACCGGGTATTCAAGTAATGTCACTGGCTTGCGGACACTGGCTACGGCTCGGCGAACGATACGATTAGTTTCGACGTGATCGCCGAGGCCATCGTTCCGGTGTGGCAAATAAATCTCATCAGGCACGAACTGACTAATGATTTGAACAACCCGCTCAAATGCAGCATCACGATACTCTTGCAACCGGTGATCCTCAAAGTCGAGGAAGACGTAGTCCGCGTCGGTTAGACCAAGCCGGCGGGCAGCGTCTTTCGCCTCGGCACGGCGCATGCTGACAAGGTCGTCCTCAGCGATCAACCCCCTGTGCGACGCCCGGCCATCGGTCATGACGATAACCTTGACACGGGTAGAGGCCTGGACCTTGAGGACGATGGTTCCGCCGCAACCAAGAACTTCATCGTCGGGGTGCGGGGCAAACACAAGTGCACTGGTTTTGCGTACCCTACGCGACAACCGAGCGCTACTCACCATTTTATTGACAGCCAGCAAACCATCAACCAGTATTCGACGCCATTTCTGCATGCAATCGCCCTACGTTGGGTTTGCCCGACACTCGGACATCCGTCCGTGCACGCAACAGCGCCATTCGAATCGCCCAGCCTCCAAATCTACTGCGCGATTCATACGCAGCACAGGCAAGCGTCCAGACCAAGTGCGCGCACCGAGTCAGCTATCTCACTTTCATAAATCGGATTCATGACAATGACGTCAGTCGGACGAACCGTGCGCAGGAATTCCGGGGACACGACACGCTGGCCGGTCACAGCCACGTATTTGCCCTGTTTGTGGGGATTCAAATCCACCACGTAGTCGATACCTCTGTCCGCGCCCAGCACGTTGAGAAATGTCACGCCTTTCGACCCGCCACCCCAGACAACTACGGTACGGCGTGCTTGTTGCAGGTCACGCAGACGCGCCTGCCAGCTACGAACCCTTTCGCTATACTGCCCAGCGAAAAGGCCCGCGTGCAGGCTCACGGTGGCGGACTGGTGGGCATCCGGCACGGCTACGTGCATCCGACCCGCTCCCGGCCGCATTTCCACGAAGATGAACTGACCACCAAATGTCTCGCCCATGTCGACAACATCGAAACCGCTGCTCGTAACAGCCCGAGTCAAAGATCCAAGCGTGAAATAGGCGCAATGCTCGTAGATCAGATCCCAGATTCCCATATCTTTCAGAGTGAACAGGGCATTAGGCACTTCGAAGTACAGAACCGCGTCCGTGCGGTCGCCGAAGCCACGGCGCAGTTCCCGGAGGAAGCCGCGGGGGTCGGCGATGTGTTCGAGCACATGCCGACAGCAGACGAAATCCGGGCCGAGCTTGGCTGCGTGCTCGGCGTCGTAGAAATCCTGCACAAAACTGATTCGCTGTCGGCGCACTTCGTCCACGCGCGCCGGATCGAAGCTGCGATCGAATCCCCAGCCGCGGTTGTCGCCGAGCTCGCACAGCAGCGTCAGGAAATCGCCCTTGCCGCAGCCAATCTCCACCAGCGTTTTTCCACGCAGGGTGTAACGCTCAACTAAGGACGCGGCGAGTCCTTCGGCGTATTGATTGAAGTGCGGCGAAAAATGCAATGAATTATCGTAGTCTGGCGTGTAATTCGTCAGTCCGACGTCATACGAGGCATTAAAAACGTGAGTGCATCCCGGGCAATACTTCAAGTTCACGGACCCGCGCGCCGCCTTAAGCGCCTGCTCGCGTTGCGGCCAAAGCACATTGCAATACACTGGCACTTCTGGAATGTCGAGCACGTCGACCGGAAAGTCGTCGCCACAAACCGGGCAGGACGAAAAATGTACCATCGACATTACGCAACTCCCTAGGCTAGCTCACAGCGCGAGGATCTCAGGCCGTAATGCCATACGGGCCAGTTCCCACCCGATTTCGTCGCGATACACGGCATTCATGATAATCACGACATCCGGCTGGTATTCCCTGAGAAACTCTGGAGCGACGATTTGCTGACCTGTGGTCGGCAAATAGTAGCCGTGCCGATGTGGATTGATGTCAACGACATACTCAATGGCATCGCCAACACCGAGGGTTGTGAGGAACGACACTGCTTTCGACCCCGATCCCCATAGCACTATTTTCTTCCCGCGCCCGTATGCTTCACGGACAAGTCGGCGCCAGTCATCCAAATTGACCTGGCATTTGGCAGGAAACTCCGCCACTAATCGTGTAAGTATCGCTAAGTCATTTTCCTGCGCGAGCGGCGCAGTCGATACATTGCGCGTCGGTTTTGCTTCAATCGTCAGATACTGCCCAGCGTACGCCACCTCGAGATTCAGAACGTCGAAACCATTCTGACGAAACAAGCGCCCGAGCGAGCCGGGACTGAAATATGAGCAATGTTCGTAATAGATATCTTCAAAAGCGCAATCACGAACGATACGGACCGCTTCTGGAATCTGGAAGAAGATCGCCGTATCGAGGCGATCACCAATGGCAAGCCGCACCGTCGCCATGAATTGCGAAACCGGGTAGATGTGCTCCAAGGTCATCTTGCAGCAAACGAAGTCGGCCTGGTAACTGGAATACTTTTCGGAGTAGAAGTCCGTTACGAACTTGAGTCTTTCCGTCAGCCCTGCCGCCGTACGTTCTTCCCGGTAGCCAGGATCGAATCCAACACCGCGGTTGTCGCCAAGCTCGGCCAACATAGCGATGAACTCGCCCTTGCCGCAGCCAATCTCAAGTATATCCTTGTCATGAAGGTCATATCGCCTGATGAGATGTTCCGCGAGTTTACGATGAAATGCGTTGAACGTACCGGAAAATCCCTGAGTCTCCTCATAACGTCCTGAATATTCGGTCAAACTACCGTCAAATGCAATGTTCGAAATAAAGCCGCAGGCAGAACAAAACGCCAGTTCGATGCGACCGCGCGGATACGCAAGAGCTTCCTCACGCGAGCTCAGCAGGATGCAACTATTGGTCGGCACACTGTCGAGCGTGTGAAAAACTTTCATGCCGGAAGTGCCACAAGAAGGGCAACATCCGCCTCGCATAGACGACTCTGTATCCGACTCCGGAAACGTAGTCGTTTCGGCACTCGCAGTAGTTACACTCATATGATCCTCATCTCTGGGATTGGGATGATAAATTTTCCACCGCGAGCACGATAATTCTTTTGTTGCGCCAGTATTTCGTCTGCAAAGTTCCAAGGAAGCAACAGCACGTAGTCGGGTTGATCATCCAGCAGTTTCGCCGGCGCAAGGATTGGCTGATGAGTTCCAGACATAAAGCGCCCTTGCTTGAAGTCGTTTTTGTCAACAGTATACGGCACTAGCCGAGTGTCGATACCGAAGTAGTTAACAAGCGTGCAGCCCTTCGCGGGAGCACCGTAGCCGGCGACACGCTTGCCCGTCCTGTGCAACTCTTCAAGTAGCTCAATCAGTTGCCGACGCAAACGCGCAACGCGCTCACCAAAGTCTTTGAAATACTCGACTCGCGTCAAACCCAACCTTTCCTCCAGCGCCAAAAGATCTGCGACTGCAGGCTGGACTCGCTCGACCGGTTCCACGAACAGACGTAGCGAACCACCATGAATTGGGATGCGGCGGATGTCATTTAGGAACAGCCTATGCCTGCGAAACAATTTATCCACGGCCGTCACCGAAAAATAGCACAGGTGCTGGTGATAAATGGTGTCGAATTCGCAGTGATCAATCAGATCGAGTAGGTATGGAAACTCAAGTACTGCCACCCCGGAAGACTTCAGTAAGCACGCAATTCCTTCGACGAAACCGTTGGTATCCGCAACATGTGCAAGCACGTTATTGGCATGAATAACATCCGCTGCTACTCCGCCAGCAGCGAGCTTATGTGCAAGTTCGACGGTAAAGAAATCTTTGATGGTGTCGACGCCGATCGCTATCGCCGCATTGGCCGGGGGGTCGGCGGGGTCGATGCCAAGCACCTTGATGCCCGCCTGCATGTAGTGCTTGAGCAAGTAGCCGTCGTTGCTTGCCAGTTCAACCACCAGGCTATTTGATGTAAGTTCTCGGCGCGCCATTATGTCTTGCACATTGGCAATCGTATGCAACTGCAAAGCGTCCGAAACCGACGAGAAATACGGATAGTCGTTGCCGAACAGTTCAGCAGGCGCCACCGTGTAGTCAATTTGAACCAGGCTACAGTCATGGCAAAACGTGAGGCGCAGAGGATACCTCGCCTCGGGTTCCTTTAGCTGCTCTGCAGTCAGAAGGCGATCCGCCAAAGGACTCATACCGAGGTCAAGTACGACCTCAAGGTGGGACGAACCACAGGAGCGGCAAATGTCGATCTGACCGTATTTCACGTAACACTCTCCGAGAGAAATTAAGGCTTGTGTCCTAGTCCTGCTGATGTCCAGCGCAGGCGGCTATCTAGGTGGCCAACAGCAATAAGCTTCTTGATGTGTGCGATTCGTTTGAATCGCTCACCCTCAAAATCATCCAAGGTTAGCCCAACTCGCTTGAATGCCTCATACAGTTGCTCGACCCCACGCCGTGCGGTCCATTGCGGCTTGAAGTTGTGTAACGTGCGCGCGATACGATTACAATCCACTCGATAGTTTCGCTTGTCCGGTCCAGCATCCGTAGCAAACTCAACCCGGCAGCCCGGTACAACGCTCTCCACAATCGATGCGATCTCGCGTATCTGGTAGTTTTCCGTAGTAGTGCCGACGTTAAAGGCCTGATTGTGCACAAGTTCAATCGGCGACTTCAGGGCGGCGACGTAGGCGCGTGCAATGTCTTCTACATGAACGATGGGCCGCCATGGCGAGCCATCGCTTTTCAGATACACGCGGCCTGTGGTCAGCGCCCAAGCGGTGAGATTATTCAATACCAGGTCAAAGCGAAGGCGCGGAGACAACCCGTAGGCGGTTGAGGCACGCAAGAATGTGGGGCTAAAATTATTGTCAGCGAGTTGCGTCACCGCGCGCTCAACATTGACCTTCGATTCACCATACGGCGTGACTGGATTTAACTTGGCATCTTCAGTCAGGAACTGGTCGCCTGCGGCACCGTAATTGCTGCATGAAGAAGCAAACACAAAGCGGCGCACGCCGACCTCATGTGCGATTCGCGCAAGCCTGATGGAGCCGTGGCAATTGATATCCTCGGTTAAGGAGGGATCGTAGTCGCCGAGGGGATCATTCGATAGCCCCGCGAGGTGAATGATCGCATCGTACCCCTCGACGTCTTTCGCCGTAACGTCACGGACGTCCTTGATTATCTCGGGGATACTGGCGATCCCACCATCGAAGGTGCATTCTCGGTAAAGATCTGTGTCGAGACCAGTAACTTCGAAGTCCTCTTGAAGAAGTAGGGGCACGAGACAGGTGCCGATATATCCCTTATGTCCTGTAACGAGTACGCGCATCGGTTTAGCTCCAAAGTTTCCAAGGTGATGAGCCACTGTCCCACAAGGACTGTAGCAGGTGTTTTTCGCGCAGCGTATCCATGCACTGCCAGAACGAATCGTGTCTGTAAGCCATCAATTGACCATCCTTGGCTAAGCGTTCCATAGGCGCGTGCTCGAACATCGTTTCGTCGCCTTCGATGTAATCGAGCACCGCAGGTTCGAGTACAAAAAACGCACCATTGACCCAACCCTCGGATGTTTGCGGCTTCTCGGAAAACTTGGTGACGCGATCATTGTCGAATTCCATGTATCCATAGCGTGCGGGCGGGCGGACAGCGGTCACAGTGGCGAGTTTGCCGTGTGCCTGGTGGAAGGCAAGCAGTTGATGCAAGTCAACATTCGAGACACCGTCTCCCCAAGTAAGCATGAACGTTGAGTCGCCGAGCCAGCGCTTCAGGCGCTTTACCCGACCGCCCGTTAGCGTCGAGGCACCAGTTTCAACCAGATCGACGTTCCAGTTGACTGCCTCAGGATCGTGACGAATAACTTCTCCGGTACTCATTCGCACTGTCATGCTACCACCAAGCGTCGCATATTCCTGCATCCAACGCTTGATGTAGTCGCCTTTGTAGCCTAGCGCAATAACAAAGTCATTGTGGCCGAAATGTGCATAGTGTTTCATGATGTGCCAAAGAATCGGCTTACCGCCAATTTCCACCATTGGCTTGGGTCGGACTTCCGTTTCCTCAGCCAGCCGGGTTCCTGCGCCACCCGCCAAGATTGCAACCTTCATCAGCTTATTCTCCCAACACGATTGACCGAAGTGACTCTAAAATTTCTTTTTTGCCGATGCGTTCCGAGACTTCAAGGATACACCGCTCAAATGAGATCATAATTCAATCACCCACGCCTTTCTGTGAACTATTTCACACTGAGGTTCCCTCTGTTTTTCGTCTTCCATGGGGCGGTTCTCATGCTGCCAGTTTTTCCTGATGTTGCTTGTTTAGCGCAACCGTTAGCCCTATGGCGTTCTTTTCTTTGCGTGCGCGATGACAAAAATATCTCCTGAGACGAATCATCTACGGGAGAGCGCGGGGTGGCGGGACTAAAGAAGGGCAAGGTATCGTGGCGCAGTCGGGGCCAGTGGCAGGGCCTCTGCACTCGAGCGTCATAATGCCAGAATAAAGAGCTGGTCCCGTTTGCTTGGACAGTTTTTCGACGGAGATAGGTGGAGCCCTGCGGGGTAGCGTTATCCACGGTGACGGCGGCCGAAGGTCCGTTTAGACCGTAGGCTGACGGCGCGGTGGGTAACGCGGTGGTCATGCTGCGAACGTCTCTTTTGGCAGGTTTTCGAAGTAGACCGTATCCGGCGTTTTACCGTCAAGGGTTTGATGCGGTCGGCGGGCGTTGTAGAAATCCAGGTAGCGCCCCAGGTTGGCCTTGGCATCGGCCACCGTGTCGTAAGCCTTGAGATAGACCTCCTCGTACTTGACGCTTTTCCAGAGTCGTTCGACAAAGACGTTGTCACGCCAGCAGCCCTTGCCATCCATGCTGATCCGGATTCCGTTATCCTTCAGCAACCCGGTGAAATCGCTGCTGGTGAGTAACCGGTAACTCTGCGGCGTTCTTTCCAGCGCCGATCGTGCTGTCGACAATGTCCTCCTCGAATCACGAAACGCGGAGGAGGCCAGGATGGCCAAGGCAGGGGAAGGGTCGCGGGTGCGGCGTAGCGCGAGCGAATGGGAGGCGTTGCTGTCGCGATTTCCGGGCAGCGGTTTGAACGTTGCGACCTTCTGCAAACGCGAAGGGATCAGCGATACCAGCTTCCATCGCTGGCGCACACGTCTGGGCATCGCCCTCGACAGTCAGGACAAGGCCAGCGGCCAGCCGGCCACCTTCGTCGACGTCGGCCCTCTGAGCACAACCACGGCGACGCCCGCTCGTTTCCACCTCACCCTCGACCTCGGCGGCGGCCTGATCCTGCAGCTGGAGCGCCGCTGATGTTTTTCCCTGAAGGCCAAATCCGCGTCCAAGTCTATGGCCAGCCGGTCGACCTGCGCAAATCCTTCGACGGTCTGTACGCGATCACCCGTCATGTCCTCGGTCAGGACCCGCTGAGCGGCCAGCTCTTCGTCTTCTTCAATCGCCGTGGCACTCAGGTGAAGGTGCTCTACTGGGATCGCAGCGGCTTCTGCCTGTGGGCCAAGCGTCTCGAAGAAGGCCGTTTCGTCGCCAACTGGGATAAAGTGCGCACGTGCGAAATCGACTGGACCGGTCTGAAACTGCTCCTCGAAGGGATCGAGCCGGGACGCCGGAAGAAGCGTTATCACGCCTCTGGAGCGCCCATAAAAACGCTTCAAAACAGCGGCTTGTGTTAAAATACACGCATGGATTCAGCACGTTACCAGACGGTTTACAACCTCGAACAAGCCGCAGCATTGTGCCCGCAAGAGGTGCTGGATCTGTGCCAGACGCTGTCTGCTGAAATCACCGCACTGAAGCAACAAATCGACTGGTTCAAGCGCCAGATCTTCGGCCAGAAAAGCGAACGACGCATCGACGTCACGCCGAGCGGCCAACTGAGTCTCGGCGAGTTCCCGACGCCCCCACCAGGTTCTGAGTCACCAGGTCGCCCCGTCGCCGCGCATACCCGTCACGCGTCGTCGATTTCGCCGCCGGGATCAGATTCGCGAGAGAGGCTCATGCGTTATGACGCGAGTTCAACTTCGAAGTGTAATTTTGAATAATTTGTGTGTAATGGAATGCACTTATCCCTCTGTCCGAATTTCTGGGGCCGGCTCTAACAATCACCCAGATCAATATGGTGGATGGTCTGATCTTGCTGATTACCGGCAGTCTCAGTGGTCCCCATGGCGAGTTCTGGTACGAGCCTGACGAGCTCGTGGCAGTAATTCGCCACCCGCCTGAGGTGCCCGAACCGGTGGTCGCCAAGCCGCACAACAAGCGCTCGCACGGGCACTAAACTGCGGTCGCGTTCGGCAGCATTTTCAGCGACTGGTCACTACCGTCTGGGACCATCCAGGCAATTGCTGATCAGGCGCAACTTCATGTTTTGGCGTAGCAGCACCATGAGCACTGCCCTCGGTCAGCAGTGCCAACGCTGCATGCGCATGGTCCACGGCGTTGCGCCTCAGACTGGTCAGATAGCCGCCATCTTGCTGCGTAACCAGCCCTTTGTCGTGCAAACGCCGGGTGGCGATTCGATTTACACGTCCATCGGCGAAAGTCTGGCCCAACACCCAGCGAGCATGGCACAGTCCTTCTACACACCGGAGGAACGCAAGGCGCACATGATCAGCGAAGGGTTGGTGTGGATTTCCGCTAGCAGCCTGTCGGGCTTTCTCGGAAAACCATCCCAAATGGGATTTACGCTCAGAAATTAGGCGGAATTTTCAGTTTTACAACAGTTTCGAACGCGCTTTCGCCCAAAGCACCTCTGAAAATCTCCGTAGCGGTCGTACATTTCCTAAGTCCGACAGGCTCCTAGGCTCGAAGATCTCGAAGACTTGCTTGAGGACATCAAGCATGCGCTGGTCGCGGTGGAATAGATTAACGCCACCTTCAAACGTAACACAGTACTGCGGCTCTCAATGAAGTTGTCGCGGAAATGAAAATGGGCACTTCGGTAGAAGTGCCCAGACTCGTATCTGATTGGCGCGCCCGGAGCGATTCGAACGCCCGACCCTCTGGTTCGTAGCCAGATACTCTATCCAACTGAGCTACGGGCGCGCTGTCAGAGCCGCGCATTATACGGATGAGGCCGTAGAATGCAAGTCTTCATTGACAGGGCAAACGCATTTACTCTTGAGGAGAGAGGCCGAGCAATGAGGCCCGATATTTTGGGAGTCGATCTGCGGTTTTTCGGCGGGAGCGCAAACTGCGCTTGGGGTACTGAGTATCTTGGCGTAGCAACGCAAGGGCGAACTTGCGCAGGGTGGCGAAGTTATGCGGCGCGTGGTCTTTGCGGACACGGCAGTTGTCCTCTCGAAACGTGACATCGAGCACCCAATGCAGGCTGTTCTCGATACCCCAATGACTGCGTGCTGCGTTGGCAAAAGACGCTGCGGAGGTGACGCCCTTGCTGCCGATGTAGAAGGCGCGCTCCTTGGAAAGCGTGCCGTTGATGTCCCGCTGTCGCTCGATCATGCCGACGCCAGCGAGTTTTGGCCAGTGTGTCTGGAACTTCTTGTCCAGCCAGGACAGGTTCGTGACCCACATCGCCCGTCGGGCTTCGATGCGGCCATGGTTCTTCTCGACAGATTGGAATCGATCAACCGGCAGCGTGCCGAAGCCGGCTGTCTCGCCATCAGAAAAGAACTCTCGCAAGGCATTCGCCAAGGTTTCCTGATTATCCTTGACGGCCAGCAGATAATTCCCGCCCTCGTCGAGAATCTTCCGGGCAATCTCGGTCTGGCAACCGATGGCATCAATCGTCACGATGCATCTCTTGAGGGTCAGTGTGTCGAGCAGCGCCTTGATGGCGGGTATCTCGTTGCCCTTGCCACGGGTATGCTCCCGGGCCAGACACAAGCCGCTGGCAGTGGCGTAAGCGCTGATCGTGTGCAGCGCGCTGTTATGGCCATCCCGGGAACCACAGGCGGTCTTGCCGTCGATGGCGACTACCCCCGCCACAACGCCGATGAGGCCACTGATCCATTCACGGAAACAGGTCTCGAATACTTGGGCATCCAGCAGGCGGAATACCCGGCCAAAAGTGTCATGGGACGGTGTGCCGTGCTCAAAAACCAGGTGCTGCTTCAGCCAAGCCTCGTTGTCCTCGGCCCATTCGGCGACATCCACCCAACTATCCGCTCCGCACAACACTGCGCACAGCGCCATCAGGATCATTTCCGTCAGATCGTGCCGCTGCGCAGGCCCGGTGCGAGGATCATCCAGACCAACAAATACTTCCGTCAGTGTCATTTCCATTCCCGACAAAAGTCGAGAGTAGACCTGATTCCGACCGAGTCCACAAGCCCCCGTCATAACTCACTGACACTAAACAACTTTCCAGCAGGGTTTACGATATCTGCGTATGCAATAGCCCTGTCTTCATTGAGAAACGCGGGCCATGGGTTCCATTTTCGTCCGGATGCCAAAATACCCGGAATGCTGGCAAAGCTGCGGCTCCTGCGCCAGCGGCGATGTCTTCGTCTTGGAATTGCTGGTGAAAGTCGGCGACGTCATCGCGCGCGACGACAACGTGCTGATACTGGAGACCGGCAAGGTGGCTCTGGATATTCCCTCGCCGGCCGCCGGGCGGGTTGTGGCTATCCATGTCGCGGAGGGCGATACGGTTGACAAGGGAGCGCTCCTGGCAACCCTGGAACCCGCCCGACCCGACCCTGCCGGCTAGTCGGGCGCGGGGTTGCCGCCGTTCTTGAACATTCCCGGAGTCAGATCGTATTTCTGCAGCAGGCGATAGAACTCGGTGCGGTTGCGCTCGGCGATGCGAGCGGCGTCGGCAACGTTGCCCTCGGTCAGCTTGAGCAACTGGACCAGGTACTTGCGCTCGAAGCGCAGCTTGGCCTCGCCATAGCTCAATGCCTCGAGCGGCGGCTTGCGCAGGGCGCGGGACACCAGCGCCAGCGGAATCAGGGGCGTCGCGGTCAACGCGCAACTCTGCTCGACGACATTGTATAGTTGCCGCACGTTGCCCGGCCAGGCGGCCGTCGCCAGAGCCTCCAGCGCATCCGGCGCGAAGCCGTGGATCGGCTTGCCGTACCTGGCGGCAACCTGGTGAACGAAATAGGCCGCCAGCAGGGGAATGTCCTCACGTCGCTCTTCAAGATTCGGCAACGTGAGCGAAACGACATCGAGTCGGTAGTAGAGATCCTCCCGGAACTGTCCCTCGGCCATCGCCGCATCGAGATCACGGTGGGTCGCGGACAGCAGGCGGACATCGACCGGCTCAGTCCGCGTCGCACCGACCGGGCGCACCGCGCGTTCCTGCAGCACGCGCAGCAGCTTGACCTGGAGCGCCAGCGGCATGTCACCGATCTCGTCGAGGAGCAGCGTGCCGCCGTTGGCCGCCTGAAACAACCCTCCCCGCGCGCTGCCGGCGCCGGTGAAGGCGCCCTTGACGTGGCCGAACAGCTCCGATTCGAGGAGTTGCTCGGGAATCGCCCCGCAGTTGATCGCGACAAACGGCCCCTTGGCACGTGGACTAGCGCGGTGAATGGCGCGCGCCAGAACCTCCTTACCGCTGCCACTCTCGCCACGAATCAGAACGCTGGCATCGGTAGCGGCGATCATGCGCGCTTCCGCCATCAGTTCGCACATCCGGGAACTGCGGAAGATGATGCCGGCGAGCCATTCTTCGGACTGACCCGCGACCGCGAGCAGGTCGACAGAACTCTCGGCGCTGCCCGGCGCGGAGAGTTGCAGGGCCTGGTCGATCTTTTCCAGAAGTGACTGGCTGTCGAAAGGCTTGGTCAGGTAGCCGAAAACACCCCTCGAAGTGGCGTCGACCGCATCGGGTATGGTGCCGTGCGCGGTCAGTAGGATGACCGGCAGGGTTGGCCAGGTGCCGCGGATTTCGTCGAACAGGGCGAGCCCGTCGCGCCCGGGAAGACGCACGTCGCTGACGACCGCGCGCGGCGGATCGACCGCGATGCGGCCCAGTGCCTCTTCGGCGGAGGCCGCGGTCGACACCCGGAATCCGCGGGCGCGCAGACGGATGGAAAGCAGGCGGAGGATGTCCTCGTCGTCATCGACTACGAGGATGTGGGCCCCGCTGGCGCTGGCCGCCGGATTCATCTGACGACTCCCGCCGGGCGCGTGGCCCGCGGACGCTGTGGCAGGGTTCGTTCGATATCGGCCAGGCCGTCGATCTTTTCCTGCAATTCGACTGCCTTGCGCTGGCTCTCCTTCAACTGCTGACTCTGCTTTTCGAGCTGCCCTTCGAGCTTGTGGCGCTCGCCATAGTTGTCGGCCAGCAGGCGCGCCAGCGGTTGCAGACTGACGGCCGCGGGGTCGGTCGATTTGAGCACCGCCTCCAGCAGGATCAGCGCCCGCGCCAGATCGTCCTGCCCGCGCGGATATCCGAGCGCCATGGCGATCCGCACCTGGGTGTTCGGTGTCGGCGTCGATGCCGCCAGCACCTGACGCTCGCGAGTGATCTGCGTGGGCGTCATGCGCTGCAAGGAGTGGTAGTACGCCAGCGCCGACAGCGGATCGCCATCCTCGCTCACCGCCGCCGGCGGACTGGTGGCCGGCGTGGATGGTGGCGGGGCAGCCGGCATGAGGCCGCACCCGGCGACGAGCAGCTGCAGCCCGATCAACGCCGCGCCGGCGGCCATTGCCCGGTAGCCGGCGCGCGGAGGGTTAGTTTTTCTTGTCATTGGGCAGTTCCACGCAGAAATGGGCACCAACATGGCTGGGCAGCACGCAGACACGGCCACCCATGGCACGCGCCAGTTCGCGCACGATCGACAGGCCGACGCCGCTCCCCAGCCGTGGCGCCAACGGCTTTCTTCGACCCTGAACGAAAGGCTCGAAAATGCGTTCGACATCTTCGTCGGCAACGCCTGGCCCCTGATCGACGCATTCCAGCCGCAGCTTGCCGCTTTCCACACCCGCCAGCAAGCGGATTTCCCCGCCTTCCGGACTGAAATCGATGGCATTGGCAAGCAGGTTGTCGACGATCACCGCCAGTTTTTCCCGATCGACGGAAACATGGAGATCGGGCGCCTCCACCGTCAGGCTCAAGTTCCGAGCCTTGCCGTGCAACGCGTGGCGACGGACGGCATCGGCCAGGAACGCGCGAATGTCGACCGGCCGCCGGACCAGGCGGCTGCTGTCGAATGCAGCCGCATTCAGGCTGATCAGTCCTTCGATCTGGCGCTGCAAGGTAATCACACTGTTCTGAAGGATGCTGACCACCTCGAACTGGGCAGTCCCGAGCGGACCGGGAACCTCTTCCCGGAGGAGCGCCACGCCTTCGCGCAGAGCGGTCAGCGGGGTCTTGAGTTCGTGTGACACGTGGCGCAGCATCCGCTCGCGGTCCGCCTCCAGTTCTGCGAGTCGCTGCCGCAGCCAGTCCAACTGGTGGCCGAGTTGCCGGAAATCAGCCGGCCCGCCGACCTCGACCGGTTCGTCGAAGCGCTGTTCGCCGAGCCGGGCGATCGCTCGCTCGAGTTTGTGCAAGGGACGGACCAGCCACCAGCCGACGGCCAGGACGACGAGCAGCACGCCGGCCAGCGCCAGACCGATCTGTCCGCCGAGACGCAGCCGGCTGGCCTCCAGTTCGGTAAGGAGTGCGCTGTTCCGGGTATCGATCCAGTGCTGTCCTGCTCCCTTCAGCAAGCCGTTGATTTCGGCCAGCCCCCCCATGATCGGTGCCAGTTCGGCCGCCGGCAGCGCCTGACCGAGTCCAACGCGCAGTTCCTCGGCGCGCGCCCGCCAATCGCCAAGCAGGGATCGGAGCGGCTTCGCGGAAAGGGTATCGAGGCGATCGACAATCGCCAGCGCCTGTCCGAGATGGTCATCGAAGCGCTGCCGGATCACCGGATCCTGCAATACCTGAAACTGCCTGGCGCTGCGCACGAGATCGACAGTGCGTTCCCCCAGTTCCTGAATCCAGGCCGCAACTTGCAGCGCCTGTTCGCCATTCATCCGGCTTTGTTCTACAAAGCGCTCGACCACCAGCCAACTACGCAACGATGTGCCCCCGAGAAGGACAACGATCACCACGATGCCGGCCAGCATGGCCTGGCGAAATGAGATACGGAACATCCAGAACTATTTTTCTTGAAAGGGATGAGTGTAGCCGGCAAGAGGTTGAAACGCAGCCACCCGCCATATCCTGCGAATGAGTGATACGGTCAAATCCGTGATACAGTTTCGATTGTAAATCATGCAGTTGAATTTATGTCGCTTTTTGCCGACAAGCCTGAATGCCTGCCAGCCCGAGATATTGAACGAATCAAGAAATCGTTGTCGCCATTTCACGACAACAGCGATCGCAAATATCTCGAATCAAGATAACCTATCCGTTCCATTGCATTGTTTTTATTCAGTTTATTTATCATGGCACGGTAATCGCTAACGTGTTTCAACTTTCAACCGCACTCAGAGGAGATCACATGTTCAATAAGCAAGGCCCTTCCGTCCGTGACGAGCCGATCGTCCGCAAGGAAATCCGCAGTTTCCTCACCCCGGGCACGACACCCGCCACTCAGCCGGCCGCCGATCTCTCGACAAGGTCCGCGCTCCAGGGCGGAAGCGCTTCCGAGGCGCCGGTGACGCCCGCGCCGGTGACGCCTGAAGCGGTGCCTGGCACTGAAAACAGCGTGTCCGAAGCACGCCTGATCGTTGGTCCCGACGTCAAGCTCAAGGGGGCCGAGATCCTCGATTGCGACACGCTGGTCGTCGAAGGGCGCGTCGAAGCAACGATGGATAGCCGCGTGATTCGTATCGCCGAGCAGGGCGCGTTCACCGGTAAGGTCAGTATCGACATCGCGGAGATTCACGGCCGGTTCGAGGGGGAACTCACCGCACGTTCGCAGTTGATCATCCATGCCACCGGACGGGTCAGCGGCAAGATTCGCTATGGCACGCTGGTAGTCGATGAGGGTGGTGAACTGTGCGGCGACATCAATACGATTGCGGCCGAGAAGTCACCCCAGCAACGCGCGCGCAACGAGACCGTTTCCTCCCTGAGCGCCGTCGGGGCATAGTTTACGACGGTCGCGGCCTGGCGCCAGGCCGCGATCTCAGGCCGCAATCGCCTCCGGGCAAACAGGACGACGGTAAATCCGGCATCCGCGTCAGCGGCGCCGGATTTTTTGCGTCAGTGGAACACAAGTCGGGGCTGGTCATTCCGGGCCAAGCCTCGTAGACTTCAAGCTCTCCGATTCAGGCCAAACGTTCATGAAAACAGGTACCTCACGGATTTCCCGTCTGGCCGTGCTGGCGTTGGGCGCATTGCTGGCGACCACACCCACCCTCGCCGACAAGGGTGGCAAGTACGGCAAGGGGCAGGACGGCAACAGCCAGGGCGAAGACCACGATGACCGTCGCGGCTACGTCTACGGATCCGGCGACCCGGGCGAGCGCGGCTACGGTTATGGCGGCCATCCCGACCCGGGTTACGGCAACCCTCCACCGGAGCGCGGCTACGGATACGGCAACCCTCCCCGCCGCGATTACCATCCCGGTGGCCCGTCGGTCATCATCCATTTCGGCGACAGCGATCGACACATCGTCAACGACTACTACGGCGGCGAGTTCAGCCGTGGCCACTGTCCGCCCGGCCTGGCCAGGCAGCACAACGGCTGCATGCCACCGGGTCAGGCCAGGAAATGGTACCGGGGCCACCCCTTACCGCGCGAAGTCGTCTACTATCCGCTACCTTACGATCTGGTCCAGCGCCTGCCGCCTCCACCGCCCCATCACCGTTATGTGCGTGTCGGCGGCGACGTGCTGCTGCTCTCCGGCTCGTCGGTCGTCGTCGATGCGATCATCGATGTCGGACATTAGAATCAACTTTAATAAACATTTTCAACTAACTGTAATAAACGGGAATAATTGATGGCTCAATACGTCATGTCCATGCTGCGCGTCAGCAAGATCGTCCCGCCCAAGCGCCAGATCATCAAGGATATTTCTCTCTCCTTCTTCCCTGGCGCCAAGATCGGCCTGCTCGGGCTGAACGGATCGGGCAAGTCGACCGTGCTGCGGATCATGGCCGGCGTCGACAAGGAATTCGATGGCGAGGTGCAGCATCTGGCCGGCGTCTCAATAGGTTACCTGCCGCAGGAGCCGCAGCTCGATCCGGACAAGACGGTCAGGGAAGAAGTCGAATCCGCCCTCGGCGAAATCATGCAGGCGCAGGCCAGGCTCGATGAAGTCTATGCCGCCTACGCCGATCCGGATGCCGATTTCGACAAGCTGGCCGAGGAGCAGGGACGGCTGGAGGCGATCATCGCCACCGCCGGTTCGGATACCGAACATCAGATGGAACTGGCTGCCGATGCCCTGCGCCTGCCGCCCTGGGATGCCGCCATCAAGCACCTGTCCGGCGGTGAAAAGCGCCGCGTCGCGCTGTGCAAACTGCTGCTGGCCAGGCCGGACATGCTGCTGCTCGACGAGCCGACCAACCACCTCGATGCCGAATCGGTTGAATGGCTGGAACAGTTCCTCGTCCGCTTCCCCGGCACCGTCGTCGCCGTCACCCACGACCGTTACTTCCTTGACAACGCGGCCGAGTGGATTCTCGAGCTCGACCGTGGCCACGGAATTCCCTGGAAAGGCAACTATTCGAGCTGGCTGGAACAGAAGGAAGCACGCCTGGAGAGCGAATCGAAGCAGGTCGACGCGCACATGAAGGCGATGAAGCAGGAACTCGAATGGGTGCGCAGCAACCCGAAGGCGCGCCAGGCCAAGAGCAAGGCCCGCCTGTCGCGTTTCGATGAACTGTCCAGCCACGATTACCAGAAGCGCAACGAAACCCAGGAAATCTTCATTCCGGTCGGCGAGCGGCTCGGCGACAAGGTCATCGAGTTCAGTGGCGTCAGCAAGTCCTTCGGCGACAAACTGCTGATGGACAAACTCTCGTTTAACGTTCCGCCGGGCGCGATCGTCGGCATCATCGGTCCCAACGGCGCCGGCAAGTCGACCCTGTTCAAGATGATCACCGGGCAGCAGCAGCCGGATTCCGGCGAGATCGTCATCGGGCCAACGGTCAAAATAGCCTACGTAGACCAGTCACGCGACTGCCTCGACGGCAGCAAGACTGTCTTCGACGAGTTGGCGCAGGGCCGAGACATCCTGCAGATCGGCAAGTTCGAGATGCCGAGCCGCGCCTATATCGGCCGCTTCAATTTCAAGGGTGGTGATCAGGGCAAGCAGGTTGGCAACCTTTCCGGCGGCGAACGCGGCCGCCTGCACCTGGCCAAGACGCTGATGGACGGTGGCAATGTCCTTCTGCTCGACGAGCCTTCCAATGACCTCGACGTCGAAACGCTGCGCGCGCTGGAAGACGCCCTGCTCGAATTTCCCGGCTGCGCACTAGTCATCTCGCACGATCGCTGGTTCCTCGACCGCATCTGCACGCACATCCTGGCCGCCGAAGGCGATTCAAAATGGAATTTCTTCGCCGGCAACTATCAGGAATACGAGGAAGACAAGCGCAAACGCCTGGGCGAGGAAGGCGCCAAGCCGAAGCGCATCCGCTACAAGCCGATCACCCGCTGATTGTTGCCCCGCTGCTCCCGGCAACCCCACCCCTCGGGAGACGGGACGCGGCAAATGCCGCCGCTGAAGGCAGAACGGGCGCCGTCTGGCGCCCGTCCTTTTTTCCGCTCTCCGCCATGGCGGAGAGCTGAAACCTGTGATCTAGTGCTTGAGGTTGGCCGAGAAAACCGCCCTGGTCTTTTCCGGAAACTGAAATTCGTTGAACGCGCGGCTGATTTCAGCTTCGTTGCTGCCTGCCGAGTGATCCTCGAAACAGATGCCGATGATCTTGCCATTGGCCGCCAGTGTCTGGAAGGCATAGCGCCAGCGCTGGGCCTCGGCCAGGCGTTCCCGCAGTTGGACTTCGTTGGAGATTGCGATACCGGCTTTTTTCAGCGAATCAAGGAACTGTGCGAAGGATTCGGTGCTCAGACTGCCCATTTTATTTCTCCGTTTGAAGTGTGGTGTTGCATGACCATGAGGCTAATAACGACCCTCCGCGGATTCGGTTGACACGGAAGTGACGGAAGATTGAATGCGATAATTCCCTCCCATGAAAAGGCAAGATAGCGCCGTCGCGATTCCGGAAATCCGCCCCGGGCAGTCGATCGAACTGCTCCAGGAACTGCATATCCTGACCCGCGACGGCAAACTCAACCAGGACACCCGACGCAAGCTGAAACAGGTCTATCACCTCGTTCACTTCATCGAGCCGCTGTTGGATGGCGCCGAAACGCTGGTCGACCATGGGGCCGGCAAATCCTATCTCGGTTTCATCCTGTACGATCTCTTTAGCAAGGACCGTGCCACATTAGAAATAATCGGCATCGAAAGCCGCCCGGAACTGGTCGAAAAATCCCGCGAACTGGCCGCCCGGCTTGACTTCCCGCGTATGCGCTTCGTCGCCTGCACCGTCGAGGAGTCGCTGGCATCACCCGAACTGCCGGCACGCGTAGATGTCGTCACCGCACTACACGCCTGCAATACAGCGACCGACGACGCGATCCGCTTCGCGCTGGCCCGCGATGCGCGCCATGTCGTTCTCGTGCCCTGCTGCCAGGCTGAGGTCGCCGCCGCGCTGCGCACGAAAAAGAGCGAATCGCTGGCCAGAACACCACTCTCCGAACTGTGGCGACACCCGATCCATACCCGTGAACTGGGCAGTCATCTGACCAACGTGCTGCGCTGCCTGCTGCTCGAAGCGCATGGCTACGACGTCACGGTCACCGAACTGGTCGGCTGGGAACACTCGCTGAAAAATGAACTGATCATCGCCTCAAAATCGGATATAAATGGCGGTCGACCGCGCCAGATTGCCCACGAACGAGCCGAATCCATTCTGCGCGAATTCAATCTTGAAGACCTGAAGCCGCGCTTTGCCTACTAGACCGATGCCACGCCCGAACCATCCGCTCGAACTGCTTGCCCCGGCCAAAAATGCCGATTTCGGCATCGCCGCCATCAAACACGGCGCCGACGCCGTCTATATCGGCGGCCCAGCCTTCGGCGCCCGCAATGGGGCCGGCAACACGGTGGCCGACATCGAGCGCCTGAGCACGTTCGCCCACCGTTATCACGCCAAGGTCTTCGTTGCGCTGAACACCATCCTGCACGATGCCGAACTGGAAGACGCCCGCCGCCTGGCCTGGCAGATTCATGACGCCGGCGCCGACGCGCTGATCATCCAGGACATGGGCCTGCTCGAAATGGACCTGCCGCCGATCCAGTTGCACGCCAGCACGCAAACCGATAACCGCAACCCGGCCAAGGTCAGGTTTCTCGAAGATGCAGGCTTCTCGCAGATCGTCCTGGCGCGCGAGCTTAACTTAAACGAAATTATCAACATATCCTCGCAAACTGCTGTTGCATTGGAATATTTCGTTCACGGCGCACTCTGTGTCGCTTTTTCAGGACAGTGCTACATCAGCTATGCCCATACCGGGCGCAGCGCCAACCGTGGCGAATGCTCGCAGGCCTGCCGCCTGCCCTATACGCTGGTCGACGAAAAAGGCCGGACAATCAGCGAAAACCAGCATCTGTTGTCGATGAAGGACAACAATCAGAGCGAAAACATCCTTGAACTGGCGCGCGCCGGGGTCTCTTCGTTCAAAATCGAGGGCCGGCTGAAAGACCTCTCCTACGTCAAAAACATCACCGCACACTATCGGTCGCTAATTGACGACATCCTCGAAAAACACCCAGAATTCGAGCGCGCCTCCTCCGGTCGCAGCACCTTCACCTTCACCCCGCAGCCGGACAAAACCTACAACCGCGGCTACACTGACTATTTTGCCAATGATCGCCAGGACGACATCGGCGCTTTCGATTCGCCCGCCTTCGTCGGCGAACCAGTCGGCGAAGTCACCGAGATTGGCAGCGAGCATTTCACGATCAACTCGACCAGTGAATTCCACAACGGCGACGGCGTCTGCTTCTACGACGCGCACGGCGAGGTGGTCGGCATGCGCATCAACCGGGCGGACGGCACGATGCTGTTCCCGGCTGCAATGCCGGAACAACTAAGCACCGGTACCACGCTCTTCCGCAACCGCGACCAAGCCTTCGAACGCGCGCTGGAGAAGGAATCGGCAGAACGCCACATTTCCGTGCAGCCGGACTTCGCCGAGTCCGCCGACGGCTTTCGGCTGACCTTGACCGATGAAGACGGCGTAAGCGTCGCGGTCAACCTGGAAAATGACGAAAAAACAGGCCGGGAAGTCGCCAAGAACCCCGAGCGGGCGACCGCCACGCTGCGCGAGCAACTCGGCAAGTTCGGCAATACGATGTTCGTTGCCCAGCCGGTCGAGTTGCAACTGTCTCAGGCGTGGTTCCTGCCGACCGCCGCTATCAACGCCCTGCGCCGCGCCGCGAGCGAAAAACTCGAGTCCGCGCGCATCGCAGCCCACCCGCGCCCAACGCGTGCCACGCCAGCGGCCGATCCGGCGCCCTACCCGCAGGACGAGCTGACCTACCTCGGCAACGTCTTCAACGCCAAGGCCCGGCAATTTTACGAAAAGCACGGCATCAAGCTAATTGACGAAGCCTACGAGGCCGGCAACGAAAAAGGCATGGTCTCGCTGATGATCACCCGCCACTGCCTGCGCTACAGCTTCAACCTGTGCCCGAAGGAAGTGAAACACCTGAAACCGGACCCGATGACGCTGATCAACGGCAAAGAAAAGCTGATCCTCAAATTTGACTGCAAGGCTTGCGAAATGCACGTCGTCGGTAAGATGAAGAAGGGTGTGAAGCTGAGCCTGGGAATGATCCGGCCGGGGTCCGGCGGCTGAATACAATAGCCGAAGTGCCATGCAGCGAATGGCAGCATCTATCGCCGCATATTTTGCGGCGCATAACTTGCATGTGTGGAGATTACCAATACATCTGGCAGGCCAACGATTGGCCGACCTAGCGCTTCGACCTGGCGGCTCTGATGGCGGACATGGGTCGCGCCCAGGGCCTCTTGCTAGGCCGCCTGGCCGATATCGGCATGGCGCTGCGTGATCAGGCCAGCTTGACCGCGCTCACCGAGGACGCGGTCAAGACCAGTGAGATCGAGAGCGAGCAACTCAATGTCAATCGGTGCGGTCATCCATCGCCAGCCGTCTGGGCGTCGACATCGGTGCCCTGATGGCGGTCAACCGGCACGTCAAGGCCGTGGTCGATGCCACCGCCAACAGTCACTCGCCGATATCGCTGGAACGCTTGGTTCAGCTGGCATGCCACTCTATTTCCCACCGGATATTCCGGCCTGTCAAAGCTCAACGTCGGTACCTGGCGCGACGATGCGTCAGGGCTCAGTCATCTGTGGTTCGTCACTTTGCACCCCTTCGATGACGGTAACGGCTGTATCGCCCGAGCCGTTGGCGATCTGATGCTGGCGCGGGCAAATGGCAGCCCGCAACGCTTTTACAGCCCGTCGGCGCAGATCCAGCGCGAGCGCAAGGACTACCACGACATCCTGGAGCGGACGCAGAAGGGTTCGATGGATATCACGGCGTGTTTGGCCTGGTTTCTGGACAACCTGCACCGTGCCATCGATCAAGCTCATCACACGCTGGATGCCCTACTGGTCAAAACGCGTTTCTGGCAGCGTTGGTCGAGCACGCCATTGAATGAGCGCCAAGCGACGTTGCTCAACAGGGTACTGGATGGCTTCTAAGGCAAGCTCACCAGCAGCAAGTGGGCTGCCCTCGCCAAGTGTTCACCAGACACCGCGCTACGTGATATCAACGAGTTGCTGGCGCGCGGCGTGCTGCGGAAAGCCGATGCGGGTGGGCGCAGTACCAACTATGAACTGAGCGATCTGCCTGAGTAACTTCATCACATCGGTGATTGCGGGCATTCGCCATCTGATTGTCATGGGCCGCAACCTACCAACACCAGTCGTTCAGTCAAAAATCTCACTGAATGTCAGCTTCCAACGCCAGGGAACTCACACATTCGACTCGTTGCTGTCATTCACCGTCTCAGTGGTTCAACGTAAGGTTTCGAAGTTCAGCAGCCATTCCAATCGACTGACGACTGACAAGGCCTCGGCCAAAGAGGTCTGTCGGACGCGGGGCGAACTCAACTTTGCGGACCGCCATTAGCACCTGCGTGAGCTGGTCACCCTCGGGTGTGGTCCAGCTATCCGTTTACGCCATCATCGACGCGCACATGCTGCCGGCTAAAACGCTGCGCTTCATCGATTTCCTGCGCGACCGATTGGGCAACCTTATTCAGTGCATGCGATGGCGGAACAGCCAGCCGGCGAGGGTGAGGGTGGCGGCACCAATCACAGCCATGGGCCAAAACTGGTCAAGTAGCAGGCCGAAGCCGGCGCCCTCGAGGAACACTTTGCGCAGAATGACGAGAAAATAGCGCAGCGGATCGATCAGAGTGATCATCTGTACTGCCTGCGGCATGTTGGCGATTGGCGTGGCGAAGCCGGACAGGAGCACCGCCGGCACCATGAACAGGAAAGCGCCGAGCAGGCCCTGCTGCTGTGTCGCCGCTAGCGCCGAGATGAGCAGGCCGGCACCGACGCTCGAGAGCAGAAATAGTGTCAGTCCGAAATAGAAGGCCGACAGACTGCCGACGAAGGGCACCTTGAACCATAGTGTCGCCACAAGAAGAATCGCGGTAGCCTGGACGATACCAATGGCCACGCCGGGCACCATCTTGCCGATCAGGATTTCACTCGGCCGCAACGGCGTCACCAGCAACTGGTCGAAGGTACCCTGCTCGCGCTCGCGCGCAACTGTTAGTGCCGTCACCAGCATGGTCACCACCAACGTCAGCATGCCAATGATGCCCGGGATGAAGAACCAGCGGCTATCGAGATTGGGATTGAACCAGGCGCGTGTCACCAGCCGCGCCGGTGGTCCCTGCTGGCCGTGGGCGGCTATCCAGTCGTCGTTGAAACGATTGACGATGCTGCGCACGTAGTTAAGCGCGATCATCGCAGCGTTGGAGTTGCGCCCATCGATGATCACTTGCAGTTGCGCCGGCCGCCCGGCCGCGAGGTCCGCAGAAAATTTCGGCCCGATGTGAATCATCACTAATACCTCGCGCGCATCGACCAGCGGGGCGATCTCCGCCTCGGCATGCAGTTCCGCCACTTGGTGGAAGCTCGTCGCACCCCTGAAACCTGCGAGCAAGTCGCGCGCCGCGGCGCCGCGGTCTTCGTTGTAGACGGCGTAGGGCACCTGCTTGAGATCGAAGCTGGCGGCGTAGCCGAATACCAGCAGTTGGATCAGGGGCGGCACGATCAGCACGGCGCGGCTCTTCGGGTCCTTGAGCAGAGCCAGGAACTCCTTGTAAATGAGGGCTAAAATGCGCTGCCACATCAGTCAAGCCGCTTTCTCGACTTGCGCCAGGTAATGCCAAGGAAGATCGCCGCCATGATGGCGAGCGCCAGCGCATTGGGCAAAATCACCGACCAGACGTTGCCGGCCAGGAATAGTGTCTGCACGATGGCGACGAAATAGCGAGCGACGACGATATGGGTAATCGCCTGCACGACCGGCGGCATACTGCCAATGTCGAAGAGGAAACCGGAGAGCAGGAAGGCCGGGAGGAAGGTGGTGATGATGGCGATCTGGCCAGCGACGAACTGGCTGCGTGCCAGCGTCGAGATCGTCAGGCCCATGCCCAGCGCCGCCAGCAGGAATAGGCTCGAGCAGGCCCAGAGGAGCCAGAACGACCCGCGCAGCGGCACCTCGAACAACCAGACTGCCATTGCCACCGAGAGCAGCATGGCGCCAGTACCGAGGACGAAGTAAGCGACCAGCTTGCCGAGCAGCACCTCGGTCATCGACGCTGGCGTTACCATCAGCGCCTCCATGGTGCCGCGCTCCCATTCGCGGGCCATCACCAGCGCAGTGAGTAACGCGCCGATCAGGGTCATGATGATCGCCACCAGTCCGGGGACCAAGTAGTTGCGGCTGCGCAGCTCGCTGTTGAACCAGATACGCGGCTTCAGGTCGACCGGCACCTTCAGTTCCTGCCCCTGGCCGGCTGCGTAAGCCGCCAACCAGCTGCTCCAGGCGCCTTCAACATAGCCTTCGACCAGGCGCGCCGTGTTGGCATCAGTGCCATCGACGATGACCTGGATTGATGCGGCGTCCGGCTGGCGCAGATGGCGCGAAAAAGTTCCGCGCAGTCGGATGATGCCCCTCACCGCGCCTTCGCGCAGTGCCAGCTCCGCTTCCGGCATCGAACTCATTTCGCGCGGGGCGAAGTAATGTGACCCTTGCAACGCGGCCATGAATTCGGCACTGTCCTGCGAAGGTGCCTCGGCCACCAGCGCGATCGGCACGTTGTCTGCATCGAGCGAGACACCGTAACCAAACAGAATGAGCAGGAAAATCGGCATCAGGAAGGCGATGGCAATGCTGCTGGGATCGCGCACGATCTGCAGAAATTCTTTGCGAACGAGTCCGCGCAGGCGCATTGCCGAGCCCCCGCGTTTCCCGTTCATGCCGCCTCCGCCACTGCTGGGTTCGAGTTCTCGACCAGCCGGATGAACGCATCCTCCATGCTTGGGTCGGGACGGTCGGCGCTACTGGCCAGGGCCTTGATCGCCGCCGGTTCGTCGATGGCCAGGATGCGGCCGGCGGCCATAATCGCCAGACGGTCGCAGTATTCGGCCTCTTCCATGAAATGCGTGGTCACCAGCACCGTCACCCCCTGTTTAGCAAGCGCGTTGATACGCTGCCAGAACTCACGCCGCGCCAGCGGATCGACGCCCGAGGTCGGCTCGTCGAGGAAGAGTATCTCCGGCTGGTGCATCAGCGCGCAGGCCATGGCCAGGCGCTGCTTGTAGCCAAGTGGCAGGTCGGCGCTCAACTGGTCGGCAGACGCGGCCAGCTCGAATTCACTCAGCGCCCAGTCGAGACGCCGCTGGCGCGCTGCGCCCGTAAGGCCGTAGGCGCTGGCGAAGAATTCGAGGTTCTGGCCCACGCTCAAATTGCCGTAAAGCGAGAATTTCTGCGACATATAGCCGATGCGTGCACGTGCCGCTGAAGCGGCGTGGCGCAGGTCGAGGCCGAGTACTTCAAGGTGGCCGGCGCTGGCTGGCAGCAAGCCGCAGAGCATGCGGAACGTCGTGGTCTTGCCGGCGCCGTTTGCACCCAGGAGACCGAAGATCTCGCCACGGCGGATCTCGAAGTCAACGCCATCAACTGCCCAAAAGTCGCCGAAGCGGCGGCGTAGGCCGGCGACGCGAATGACCGTCTCATCGGCGGCGGCGTCTGCCACCCGCAGTGCGCCATTCATCACCGCGACATGCGCCGAACCTCCCCGGCGTTCGCGTAGCAGGTCGACAAAGCCGTCCTCGAAGCGTGGCGGCGTTTCACGCACGACAATGTCGGCTAGGCGGGTAAGTGAGCTGGGTAGGCGCGGCTCGGCGGTCACCAGCCGCACATGCTCGCCCTGCACCAGCACGTCGACGATGCCCTGCTGGCCATCGAGTTCGCCTTGCAAGTCACGGGGCCGTACGCCCGGCCGCGACACCGCCCAGGTACGGCCGGCCATACGCGCACTGGTCGCGGAGGGCGGACCTTGATCGAGTATCCGGCCGTCATGGAGCAGGATCACCTCGGCGCAGCGCTCGGCCTCGTCAAGATAGGCGGTCGATAACAGCACACTCATGCCTTCGCTCTTCACCAGCCGGTCGACAATCGTCCACAGCTCGCGGCGTGATACTGGATCGACGCCAACGGTTGGCTCGTCGAGCAGCAGCAGGCGTGGCGCTCGTACTAATGTGCAGGCGAGGCCAAGCTTCTGTTTCATGCCGCCAGACAGGCGCCCGGCCAAGCGTTTGGTGAACGGCGCCAGGCCGGTCATGCGCATCAGTTCGGCATAGCGCTCGGCGCGGGCTTGTCGCGGTACGCCTTGCAGGTCGGCGTAGAGATCCATGTTCTCCAGTACCGTCAGGTCCTCGTAGAGGCCGAAGCGCTGTGGCATGTAGCCGAGCGCGGCCTGCACCCGGAGAGCATCGCGCGTGGCGTCGAGGTCGAACACGGTAATTCTGCCGGCATCGGGCACGAGCAGGCCGGCGACCATGCGCATGAACGTCGTCTTGCCTGCGCCATCGGGGCCGATGAGGCCGGTCACTACCCCGGACCGAACGCGCAGGCTGACGCTGTCGAGCGCGGTGACCTGCCGGCCACCAGTCTGGAAAGACTTACGCAATCCCTCGGCGATAAGAATGGCGTCGGTGGCCATCACTTGACGTCGCTGCAAGGCGAGGTTGTCGATGCCATCTGATCATAGGCGATGGTCACCGTGACCGGCATTCCCTGGCGCAGCACCTCCTGGCCGTCACAGGCGAACACCCGTGCCTGGTAGACGAGACTGGTCCGTAGCTCGGCGGTCTCCACCGTCTTGGGCGTGAACTCCGCTGTCGGCGAAACGTAGCCAACCCAGCCGGCAACCTTGCGATCCGGATGGCTGTCGGTGGTGATGATTGCCCGCGCTCCTGGTGCGATCCGGCCAAGCGCCTGCTCCGGCAGGTAGACGCGTGCCCACACTGGATCAATCAGCGCCAGCGTGAGCACTGTTTTCTGCGGCGACGCCATGTCGCCCGGTTCCAGCACACGGTTCTCGATGATGCCCGTATCCGGCGCATAGAGTTCGCCTTCCAAGATGTCATGGCTGAGGACGGCCACGGCGGCATCTTGCGCAGTCCGGTTCGCTTCGGCAGTGAGCACGTCTTCCTTGCGCGGGCCGAGTACCGCCAGGTGATGTGCTTCCTCTACGGCCTTGAGACGCTCTTGCGCCGCATCGAGCGCGTTCTTGGCGCTATCGGCTTGTTGTTGCGAGACGAAGTGCTTCGCCACTAGTTCGAGTTGGCGCTGGTAGACTTGGTGCGCGTCGTTGGCGGCTGCGCGGGCCGCATCGCGTTCGGCAGCAGCTTGCTTGATTTCCTCGGGTCGCGAGCCGGCCTTGAGCTTGGCCACCAGGCTGAGCTGGGCATCGTCCAGCGCCTTGGCCTGAGCCAAGGCGAGCCGCAGCCGCGTCGTGTCGAGCCGCGCCAGCAGTTGCCCCTTGTTCACGCGGTCCCCTTCGCGCACCAGCACTTGGTCGATGCGGCCACTGGCGTTGAAGGCTAGCTCGACCTGACGGATGTCGATATTACCGTGCAGGACCAGTTCGGTTCCGGCATCACGGCGCCCCTCGTTAGCCCACCACACGCCGGCAGCCACCGCCACCCCTACGATCACGGGCACTGCCAGGAGCTTCTTGTTCATGATCGATGCCCTTTTCAATTGTTCTTGTCCAAGCCGTTGAACAGCAAGTCCAGATGTGCGTCGAGATGGCGACGAAAGTCGAGCCGATTCGACTCGAAGGCCTCGAAGCTATGCTTCCAGATGATTGCCAGCAAGAGAGGTGCGATGACGATACGCCAGACGTAATCGGCATCGACGGGCCGAAACTCGCCTGACGCCGCGCCCCGTTCGAGCAGGCTGACAATCAGGGTGCGGCCGCGCCGGATTACTTCGTCATGGTAGAAGCGCGCCAACTCGGGAAAGTTTCCCGCTTCGGCGATCACCAACTTCGGAATGCCCGACAGCGGCGAACTGGCAACGCGCTGTACGAAGGCTGTCAGCAGCTGAGTTAATTGGGCGCGCGCACCCTCAGGCGCGCCGAGACGCCGCGCTGCCATTTCGTCGAAGCCAGCGATAAGCGAGTGGCGCACCACTGCCTTGAACAGTTCCAGCTTGTTTTCGTAGTAACGGTACAGCGTAGCTTTGGCAACGCCGGCGCGTGCGGCAACCTCCTCAAGCCGAGTTGCGGCAAAGCCGCGCTCGACGAACAGCGCCAAGGCGGCGTCGAGCAACTCTTGCGGGCGGGCATCGGCACGCCGCTGCCAACGCGGCGAGGCGGAACAAGCGGACATCGGGCGAATCACTAATAATTGACTGGTAAGTCATTTATAGCGACCTTGCGCGTCAATTGCAACCCCTGCCATGCCATGGCAGGCAATTAGCCCGGATGTTTCATAAACCCGCCGCGCGATGTCAATGTCGTGCCATTCCAGCCGTGATGCGAGTCAGCTTGCTGCGAATTTTGCTGCCAACCCGCCACGATCGGCCAAATACCCCAACTTTTGGGCATCACACCCTGCCGCCATCGATCCCTGGACAGAGCGCTGGCGAGACCTCACCTCCGCTCAAGCGGATTCGAGTCGGCAGCATGAGACGGCGTCGCCGAGTCGATCAGGCCGGCGCCGGCGGGCGCGGGACGAGGTAAAGCAACTCGGTCACCCGCGCCAGCACCCCTTCATCGGACACGACGTAGGCAAGGACAGCTTGATCCGATCCTTGTACTGCACCACGCGCACCGCCAACTTAAAGAGTTTCAGGATAATCGACAGCGGTTGCGCCTTGGCCAGTTCCGTATGCACCAGCGTGTTCTCGCGCAAGCCGTGAATCAACCCATACGCCGCACACGAATAGAACAGCCGCAGGTGATTGGCGAGGAAGGCATGATCGGAGGTCCGGTCACTGGCCAAGTCGTTCTTCACCGCCTTGATGAAGTTCTCGTCCTGCCCTCGAGCACAGTACAGCTCTTTGTAAAGCACATCAGGCGTCGGGTCGGACAGCGAGGTCACCACGTACCGCGGGTTGTCACCCAAGGCCATCACCTCGGCCTTGACCACCACGCGGTAAGCCTTGGGCCACGAGCCCGCCTGATACTCGATATCGTCGTACAGTCGTGTCGCCGCAGGCTCGGCGTTCCCCAGGCGCTGGGCGTTGGCGCTGTGTGTCTGGTGCAGCGCACGGGCTTTCTTCAGCAGCGGCTCGGCCTTGGGCGAGAGCACCTGGTTGCCGGCCAGGCCGAAGAGAAAGTCCAGATGCGGATCGGACTCGCACAAGGTCATCAGTTCGGGATTCGCGAAGTGACCATCCCCGCGCAGCAGGATGTGGGTCTCGGGCCAGGCCTGGCGGAGCAGGTGCAGCACGCGCTTGATGATGACCGCATTCTCTTTACCGGTGGGACGCTTGCCCGGACGCAGGACGGCGGTGATCAGCTTCCCGGAGAGTCCTTCGAAGAGGAACAACGGCAGGTAGCAATGATTGCCGTAGTGGTGGTTGTAGAACGCCAGTTCCTGCTGCCCGTGAGTGGCATCCTCAGAGTGATCCATATCCAGCACGATCACGGCAGGCGCTTGGGCGTAGCTGGCGATGAAGGCGTCGACGAAGCTTTTGGCCAGGCGGTAAATGTCTTTGCGCGATACGCTGTTCTCGAGCCGGGAGAGCGTGGGGCCGGAGGCCAGGTCATTTCCCTCGCCCAGCGGGGCACGACCGACCGCCAGTTTGAACAGCGGATCGCGCCGCAGCGTGTTGGCGTCATTACCGTCGGCGTAGCCGCTGGCGGTCTGGAATATCCGCTGACGAAGCAGGTCGGCCAGCGGATGGTCAATGTACGAGGCGTGGCGTTTGTCGTGAATCGCGCTGACCAGGCGGGGAATCAGGCCGATTTGCAGGTCGATGCCACGCAACAGGAGTGCGCCAAAGTCGGAGGACATCGCCCCGCCGTCAAACTCTGCCCGGATCGTAAATCCGGCGCTGGCGGGAAAGCGAAGCTGGGTTGGGATAGAATTGTCCATGGGCGGTCTCGTTTAGGCTTCTTACGAAGCGTTATTGGCGTAACCCCAATTATATCAATGGGTTAAACGAGATTCGCCTGCTTTTATGAAAAATTCGGGTTAGAGGTTGTCGCAGACAGCGGGAAATACAGCCCACCAAGTGCTCTTAAATTCGCACCAAATGCTCCCGCAAGAAATCAATGAAGCGCTGGGTCTTCGCGGGCAACAGGCGAGTCTCGGTAATGGCGTAGACGGGTACCAGCGGCGACCTCGGTGTCGCGGTCAATGCCATCCTGTCGGCCTCCAAGCCGCATTCCTTCCTCGGCATCAACGGCCAGGGCCGCGTTGCCGTCGTCCGTACCCGCGGCAACCGCCATGGCCACATCGTCCTGCGCGGCGGTGACGGCCGCCCGAACTACGACACCGTATCCATCGCGATGGTCGAGCAGGCGTTGACCAAGGCCGGGCTGCCAAACAACATCGTTGTCGACTGCTCGCACGCCAACAGCTTCAAGAAGCCGGAACTGCAGCCGCTGGTCATGGCCGACATCGTCAACCAGGTCCGCCTCGGCAACAAGTCGCTGATCGGCGTCATGATCGAGTCCAATATCGAAGCCGGCAACCAGCCGATCCCCGTCGACCTCAGCCAGCTCCGTTACGGCTGCTCGGTTACCGACGCCTGCGTCGACTGGGATACCACCGAGAAAATGATCCGCGACGCCGCCGTGCTGCTGCGCGACGTGCTGCCGGAACGGATGGCCTGAGAAAAAGACGATGCCAACTATCAGCCAGTCTTTCGGTATCGTGATTCAGATGTTCTGGCGGGAACATTTACCTTCTTACTTTCATGCACTGTATGGCGAACGCGAGGCGCTGGTAAACATTTGAACGCTGGAGGTAATCGCTGGCAGCCTGCCCCGGCGGGCGATGAATCTGACAATAGAATGGGCGATCGAACACCGACATGAACTGACGGAGGATTGGGATTTATGCCAAGCCAGACAACAGCCCAGGAAAATTCGGCCGCTGGAGTAATTCCTGCCGCGCCATGGCGTATCCAGGCTGTTTCAGTCCTGCCGGATCATCGGCTCGCCCTGACCTTCCGCGACGGCTCGTCAGGCATTGCCGCTCTTTCAGCGATAAAAACAAGCACGAACCCCGGCATCTACGCTCCTCTGGCTAGTGCAGATTTTTTCGCACAGGTCCGGATTGAACTTGGCGTACTCATCTGGCCTAATGGCGCAGACCTTGATCCGGCCTGGCTGCATGAGGATTTATCTGCCGACAAAACGTGGGCTGTCCCGAATGGCACTTACTTAAGCCCCAACATACTGATGTAATTGATAAAGCAGGCTGAATCGACGCGTGATAAGTTGGAGTCGCCAAACACCCGACTGTCACCCGAGGAATCAGCCCCAATGCATGCTACTCACAAAGCCATCACCCGGCAACGTCACGCGATTTCGGCGAAGGCCAACAGCGTAGATGCCCACGCGTTTTTCGATCTATTGACTGGGCCGGAACTCTTCGATGCCGTGGAGTTGGCCTTGCCGCCGCACCGAGAGCGACTGTTTCCGCCCACTGAAACGCTATCGATGTTTTTGGCGCAAGCCCTCAGCGCCGACCGCTCCTGCCAACGCGCCGTCAATGAAGGGGCGATCAAGCGCCTGATCGCCGGACTCACGCCCTGCAGCTCCCATACCGGCGCCTACTGCCGGGCTCGCCAACGCGTGCCGACGTCGATGGTCAGTACCTTGACCCATCAGACCGGGCAATGGCTAACGGCCCATGCCCCGGCGGCATGGCACTGGCGGGGGCGTCCGGTACGATTGGTGGATGGGGCCACGGTGATCATGCCCGATACTGACGCCAATCAGGCCGACTTCCCGCAGCCCGGTAGCCAGAAGGCTGGATTGGGATTCCCGCAATGCCGGATCGTCGGCCTGATCTGCCTGGGCAGCGGTGCTGTGCTCAATGCCGCGATCAGCGCCTGTCGCGGCAAAGGCAGCGACGAGCAGTCCTTGCTGCGCCGCCAGATCGACACCTTGGTGCGCGGCGATGTGCTGGTGGGCGATGCGTTCTTTGCCACCTACTTCCTGCTCTGCGCGCTGATCGAGCGAGGGGTTGATGCCGTCTTTGAACAACACGGATCACGCCAACGCACCACCGATTATTGCCTCGGCCAGCGACTGGGGGAGCGTGACCACCTGCTGGTTTTATCCAAACCAGGCATCAAGCCAGACTGGATGTCTCAGGAGGATTACGCGCAGGCACCGGCCAGTGTCACGGTTCGCGAGCTTCGGGCGGGGGGCAAGACACTCGTCACGACCTTTCTGTGTCCAAAGCAAACATCCAAGGAGGCCATCAAACGCCTGTATCGGGATCGCTGGCATGTTGAACTTGATCTGCGCAACATCAAGACCACCTTGGGCATGGAGCAACTGGGCTGCCAAACGCCAGCCATGGCCGTGAAGGAAATCTGGGTCTATCTGCTCGCCTACAATTTGATCCGCTTGATGATGGCTCAAGCGGCGCTACAAAGCGGCCTCTTGCCCCGTCAGTTGAGCTTCAAGCATGCCGTGCAAGTCTGGCTCGCCTGGGCGCCTCATGCCTATCATGGTGGCATCGCACACCCCAGCCAACTCTTCGCCCTCATTGCCCAGCAAACCGTCGGCAATCGCCCAGGCCGCATCGAGCCTCGTGCCCTCAAGCGACGCCGCAATGCCTACCCATTATTGATGAGACCACGCCCTATGGCACGGGAGGATATCCAGCGCCATGGGCACCCAAAAAAGCTTAAGTAAGTGCCATTCTGGGCTGTCCCGTTTTAATTGAAACTGCCCCAAGGCGCCATTGGCGCCCGGGGTCTTGCGGGCTAGTTAATCAGAACGCCAACTGATACCGTGCATTCAGCCAGACATTGGGCGATTCGCCACGGGTCGCGCCGTTCACCATGACGACAGCCTTGCCGTTGCCGAGCATCGTTTCAGCACCGATACTGGCACGCATCCAGGTCTGGTCGTAGCTGGTGCCGGCGAAGCTGAAGTTGAAACCGCCGGGCCCGAGCAGTTCGCCATTGACATTTGAAGCATTGTCCTGGAAGCGGTGTACCCCTTCGACCGCGCCCAGCAGACGGGTCTTCTTACCCATATCCAGTGGATAAGTACCATTGACACCGATCCGCAGATCGGTGACGTTGTCGGTGCGGCTGTTGTACGCTACCGGGAAACCGCCGCCGGTTTCCGTGTAGCCATTCATATTCGCCCGGGCATACGACAGTTCGCCATACGGGTTCAGTTGCGGGGCGGCAGGATCGGCCAGAGCCTCCCATTCGACCCGGGCGCGCAACGCCCAGATGGTCGTGCCAGGCGACCCGGTAGACGACGTGGCGGTGCCGGCGTAACCGGTAACTCTGCGGCGTTCTTTCCAGCGCCGATCGTGCTGTCGACAATGTCCTCCTCGAATCACGAAACGCGGAGGAGGCCAGGATGGCCAAGGCAGGGGAAGGGTCGCGGGTGCGGCGTAGCGCGAGCGAATGGGAGGCGTTGCTGTCGCGATTTCCGGGCAGCGGTTTGAACGTTGCGACCTTCTGCAAACGCGAAGGGATCAGCGATACCAGCTTCCATCGCTGGCGCACACGTCTGGGCATCGCCCTCGACAGTCAGGACAAGGCCAGCGGCCAGCCGGCCACCTTCGTCGACGTCGGCCCTCTGAGCACAACCACGGCGACGCCCGCTCGTTTCCACCTCACCCTCGACCTCGGCGGCGGCCTGATCCTGCAGCCGGAGCGCCGCTGATGTTTTTCCCTGAAGGCCAAATCCGCGTCCAAGTCTATGGCCAGCCGGTCGACCTGCGCAAATCCTTCGACGGTCTGTACGCGATCACCCGTCATGTCCTCGGTCAGGACCCGCTGAGCGGCCAGCTCTTCGTCTTCTTCAATCGCCGTGGCACTCAGGTGAAGGTGCTCTACTGGGATCGCAGCGGCTTCTGCCTGTGGGCCAAGCGTCTCGAAGAAGGCCGTTTCGTCGCCAACTGGGATAAAGTGCGCACGTGCGAAATCGACTGGACCGGTCTGAAACTGCTCCTCGAAGGGATCGAGCCGGGACGCCGGAAGAAGCGTTATCACGCCTCTGGAGCGCCCATAAAAACGCTTCAAAACAGCGGCTTGTGTTAAAATGCACGCATGGATTCAGCACGTTACCAGACGGTTTACAACCTCGAACAAGCCGCGGCATTGTGCCCGCAAGAGGTGCTGGATCTGTGCCAGACGCTGTCTGCTGAAATCACCGCACTGAAGCAACAAATCGACTGGTTCAAGCGCCAGATCTTCGGCCAGAAAAGCGAACGACGCATCGACGTCACGCCGAGCGGCCAACTGAGTCTCGGCGAGTTCCCGACGCCCCCACCAGGTTCTGAGTCACCAGGTCGCCCCGTCGCCGCGCATACCCGTCAGCCGACCAGCAAGCGTCCCAGTGACGAAAGCGTGCCCTTCTTCGACGAGAACCGCGTCCCAGTCGAAGTCGTCGAGCTCACCGCGCCGGAAGTCGAAGGCCTCTCTCCCGAGGACTACGAGGTCATCAGCCACAAGGACAGCTATCGCCTGGCGCAACGGCCGGGTAGCTACGTGGTGATCAAGTATCGCCGGCCGGTAATCAAGCTCAAGAGTAACCAGACACTGGTCTGCGCCAACGCGCCGGCCGGTGTCATTGAGGGCAGCCGGGCCGACGTCAGCTTCGTCGCCGGACTGCTGATTGACAAATTTGCCTACCACCTGCCACTGTATCGCCAGCATCAACGCCTGGCCGATGCGGGAATCACCGTCAGCCGGCCGTGGCTGACGCAGATCGGGCAACAGGGCATCACTCTGCTCGAACCGATCTACGAGGCGCAGTTTGCCTCGATCCGCAGCTCGCGCGTCAAGGCGATGGACGGACGCCGATCAAGGCCGGACAGGGCGCACCCGGCAAGCTGAAAGCGGCGTACTTCTGGCCGGTGTATGGCGAAGGCGACGAAATCTGTTTCCCCTTCTTCGCCAGTCGCGAGTTCAAGCACGTCGAGGCGGCCCTCGGACTGACCGCCGCCGAAGGCGCGGTGCTGTTGTCGGACGGCTATCAGGCCTACAGTCATTACGCGGCGCAGATCGGGATCACGCACGCCCAATGCTGGGCGCACACGCGTCGTAAGTTCTTTGACGCGCAAGACGCGGAACCAGAAGCGGCAGCGCAGGCACTCGCGCTCATTGGGGACCTGTATCAGGTCGAAGAGCGCATCCGCGAGCAAAAGCTCACCGGTGCAAGGAAGCGCGACTATCGTCTGGAGCATGCCAAACCGATCGTCGAGCGTTTCTTCGCCTGGGTTGGCGAACGCTTCGCGGCGCAGGGGCTGTTACCGCGCAATCCGCTGACCAGGGTGCTGGCCTACGCGCGCGATCGACGATGGGGACTGGAGGTCTTCCTCGCCGACCCGGACGTGCCGATCGACACCAATCACCTCGAACGCGCCCTGCGGGTGATTCCCATGGGGCGCCGCTCCTGGCTGTTCTGCTGGACGGAGTTCGGCGCCAGGCAGGTCGGGATCATCCAGAGCCTGATCGTTACCTGTCGGCTGCATCAGATCGACCCCTACGATTATCTCGTCGATGTCCTGCAGCGCGTCGCCGAGCACCCCGCCGACCGCGTCCATGAACTCACGCCACGGGTCTGGAAAGAACTGTTCGCTCAGAACCCGCTGCGCTCGCCTTTGTACGCGTTGCCGAAGTAGGGGCGCTCGACGCCGCGTAGTTGCCGGTTACGGCAGAGACGGCTTCGCCATAGCTGTAGTTACCGCCGAGGGTGCCAAGATCCACCATTCCGGCGCTCGTCCAGCGGAAGGCATGTGGGGCCACATTACCAGCTGGATCGGCGGAACCCACGACCACCGCGCCATCAGCAGATACGGCACTGGCGAAGCTGTAGGTGCCACCGAGAGTGCCAAGATCCGCCATGCCGGCGCTCGTCCAGCGGAAGGCATGTTGGGCAGTATTACCCGCTGGATTGGCGGAACCCACGACCACCGCGCCATCGGCAGAGACGGCAATGGCAGTGCTGTTGGTGCCGCCCAGGGTGGGCAAGATGAGTTCACCGACCTGTGCCTGCGCGGCAATTGATAAGGCAGCAAAGGCCAAGCATATTGCAGCCGCGAGTGTTGGCATCCTGGGCTTGTAGAGTGCGGTTGCGCCGCAATCGTGTTGATCTGACATGATGACCCCTCTTGTTAAGTGCTTGATGGTTAGCAAGGACAATGAACCAAGCGTGACCGTCACACCCCACGGCAATCCCAAAAAAATATACTCCAGAACGCCGGATTTGAGGAATATTCCTTTGAACTATTGCGTTACCCGGCAGGCTGGTCCGGAGCGGTAACGGGCGGCCAGTCTGGCTGGGGCGCCAAAGACGGGAAATCTTCGCACTCGGCATCCGTTTCATTGCGGAGCTTGGCGGTGACGAATGCCTCGATCTGTATTGACCGAGTTATTAGTGTTGGCTATCGGGCAGGTTTCAGCGTGGAGCCGCCGCTTGAATGACCGGTCTGGCAAACTGTTGGCGGGCCGGTTGTGGCCGCATAAGGAAATCTGATGACTCTTCCACAATACGGACGTTGATATCTCAATCGCAAATCAACGCAGTCAGCAGCACATTCCGAACAATACGCGCTCATCATCGGAGCCTCTCCCACGTCCACGGTCAATCGCGAAAAGAAGCCAAAACCACACTCACCCTGCCTTGCGCAACAAATCCACCCGCTGCGGAGTCAGGAAGGTCGCGCCTTCAGGGGTTAGATAGGACTCGAATTTTTCTTTCACTCGTTGATACAGCTCGGGGGTGAGTTGATGGTTGGAGTGGGTGACCTGGATCATTCGCTGGTCGAATTGGGCAAAGCTTTCGAAGTAGCTGCGGGTGTTAAAAAAATGCTGTATTTCCAGAGTCAGACGACCAGTGCCAACTGCTTTCCGGATGGCGGCAAAGGCGGCTTCGCGGACGATTTTTTCGTCGTGGAACAGGCGGAATATTTCGTTCAGGTCGCTGGCATATACCGGTTCGGATATCCAGGTCAGCCCGCCCGGCTTGAGGACGCGGGTGATTTCGCTCAGGGCTGCGTCCATGTGTTCCATCGGCACATGGTGCAGGGATTTGAACATCAGCACGATGTCGAAGCTGCGATCAGCCGCCGGGATGGCTTCAGCGCCGCCGTGGCGAAAATGTACGTGGGGCAGGTCGTTGATTTGCAGATTGCGCCGATGCTGGATGTCATCGACTTCGAGCGCGACGATTTCCTTCGGCCGTCCGGTCTCGGCCAGCTGGCGGGTTTTTTCGGCCTTGCCGCAGCCCAGTTCGAGTACGCTGGCGCCGTCGAACGGAAGTTCGCCGAGCATGAGCTTGATTTCATTGACTGGCGCATCCTGGACGGAATCGGCGATTTTCATGGGGTGACTTCCTGAACGTTCGAATCGTTTAATGTTAACCGAGGGCGGCCATTGATTTTTGCCCATTTTTGGCCGTTGACCGCAACAGTTGCTCCGGGGGCAATCAATGTGCCGAACCATCGACGATAGGTAGCCTGCGCTATAGTTTCGACGTTGCCCGCCTCGACGCGCCATTCACTTTCAGAATCAAGTTCCCGATGAAACCTACGCTCTGCCCTTCCTGCCGGCAAATCATGGTCACGCAGCGCTTCGCGCGGATACATTATGGCGAGGTCATCCTCGACCTCTGTTTCGCCTGCCACGGTATCTGGTTCGACGAGTTCGAGAGTGTGCAGATCACGCCCGGCGGCACCATCGAACTGTTCAAACTGATCCACGAACACCGCGACGACCAGCGCACACCCTTGCGTGACCCCATGCAATGTCCGCGCTGCAACGATCGGCTATTGCAGGGTCTGGATGTCGCCAAGCATGGCGGCCAGTTCACCTATCACCGCTGCCTGCAGAAGCACGGCCGCTTCACCACCTTCGCCCAGTTCATGATCGAAAAGGGTTTCGTCCGCCAACTGCACCCGGCCGAGATTACCGAGTTGTCGGCCCGGATCGGTATCGTCCGCTGCATGGGTTGCGGCGCACCGGTCGATATCCGCCGCGATCACGCCTGCAGCCATTGCCGGGCGCCAATCGCCATTCTCGACCCCGAGGCGATCGAACAGGCGCTGACCCGCTATCAGAATGCCGAGGTCAAGCGCACGACACTCGATGTCGAGGCTCTTGGTGACGCCATCGTCATGCGCGAACAGGAGAAATCACGTCTCCAGAGGACCAAACGGCAAGGCCACATCGAAGATATCGACGTCGGCGACCTGCTGGTCACCGGGGTCGAGATGGCCTGGAAATTTTTCCGCCAGATCAAATAGGCAACCGTCTCAGGCCAGCAACTCGCGCAGCACGTAGGGCAGGATGCCGCCATGCCGGAAGTACTCGACTTCGATCGGCGTATCGATGCGCAGCAGCACGGAAGCCTCGTCGACGCTGCCATCGGCACGGAAAATCCTGAGGCCGACGTTCTGCTGCGGCTTCAGTTCACCGTTCACAACCATGATGTCGAAGCGTTCATTGCCAACCAAGTTCAGCGTTTGCGCATTGACCCCGGACAGGAACTGCAGCGGCATGACTCCCATGCCGACCAGATTGGAGCGGTGAATGCGTTCGAAGCTCTGCGCGATCACCGCCCGCACGCCAAGCAGCAGCGTGCCCTTGGCCGCCCAGTCACGCGACGAGCCGGAGCCGTATTCCTCGCCGGCGAACACCACGCTGGCCTCGCCGGCCGCCACATAGCGCATCGCCGCATCGTAAATCGGCAGGCGCTCGCCGCTCGGCTGGTGCACCGTAATGCCGCCCTCGTCGCGCGAACCGTCGGCATTCGGCGGCAGCATCAGGTTCTTGATGCGCACGTTGGCGAAGGTGCCGCGCACCATCACTTCGTGCTGCCCGCGGCGGGAACCATAGGAGTTGAAATCGGCACGCGCCACGCCCTGCGATTTCAGCCACAGCGCGGCCGGCGAGCTTTCGGCGATATTGCCCGCCGGCGAAATGTGGTCGGTCGTCACCGAATCGCCGAGAATGGCCAGCGCCCGGGCCTGGCGAATCGCGGCAGGCGGTGTCGGCTGCATTGAAAAACCGGCGAAGAAAGGCGGGAGCGCGATGTACGAGGACTCCGGCCAGTCATAAACTGCCAGGTCGCGGTTGGCGTCGGAGATCGCATTCCACAGCGGATTACGTTCTTCGAAATCGCCATACAGCCGGCGGTAGGTCGCCGGGTCGCTCGACGAACTGAGGCAGGCGTGGATTTCCTCGTTGCTCGGCCAGATGTCGGTCAGCCACACGTCTTCGCCACGCGCGTTGGTGGCCAGCGGTTCGTTGACCAGATCACGCAGCATGGTGCCGGCCAGCGCGTAGGCGACAACCAGCGGCGGCGAGGCGAGGAAGTTAGCGCGCAGCCGCGGATGAATGCGTGCCTCGAAATTGCGGTTGCCTGAGAGCACCGCGGCGCAGACCAGATCGTGGTCGACGATGGCGGCATTGATTTCGTCGCTCAGATCGCCGGAATTGCCGATACAGGTCGTGCACCCGTAGCCGGCGATGTAGAAGCCGAGCTTTTCAAGGTCGCCGAGCAGGCCGCTGCGCGTCAGATAATCGGTGACAACGCGCGATCCCGGCGCCAGCGACGTCTTGATATGCGGCTTGACGGCTAGCCCGCGCGCCAGCGCCTTGCGCGCCAGTAGGCCGGCAGCGATCAGCACCTGTGGATTGCTGGTGTTGGTGCACGAAGTGATCGCGGCAATCAGCACGTCACCCGAGCCGATATCGATGCCGCTGCGCAACCGGTGGCGCTCGCTCAACGCCGAAGCCGGCCGGGCAAAGCCGTTGTCGGAAACGGGTTTGGAGAACAAATCGTTGAAGGTGAACTTGACGGCGCCCAGCTCGATCCGGTCCTGCGGGCGCTTCGGCCCGGCCAGCGAGGCCGTCACGGTCGACAGGTCGAGAGTGAGTAATTCCGAATAGTCGATCTCGCCGGCCAGCGGCATGCCAAACATCTCCTGGGCGCGGAAATAAGCTTCGCAGGCAGCGACCTCGTCCGCGGTGCGTCCAGTATTGGTCAGATATTCGAGGGTTTTGTCGTCGACCGGGAAATAGCCCATCGTCGCGCCGTATTCGGGCGCCATATTGCCGATCGTCGCCCGGTCGGGCACCGGCAGGTTCGCCGTTCCTTCGCCGAAAAATTCGACGAACTTGCCGACCACCTTGGCGCGCCGCAGCAGTTCGGTCAGGGTCAGGACCAGGTCGGTCGCCGTTACACCTTCACGCAGGCGACCAGTCAGTTCAACGCCGACCACGTCCGGCGCCAGCAGGTAGATCGGCTGGCCGAGCATGGCCGCCTCGGCCTCGATGCCGCCGACGCCCCAGCCGACGACACCGATACCGTTGATCATCGTCGTATGGCTGTCGGTGCCGACCAGCGTATCGGGATAGTAAACATCGTCCTTGACATGAACGCCGCGCGCCAGATATTCGAGATTGACCTGATGGACGATCCCGGTCCCCGGCGGTATCACGCGGAAGTTCTTGAACGCGCGGCGGCCCCATTTCATGAACTGGTAGCGCTCGCGGTTGCGCGAGAATTCGAGCTTCATGTTGAGATCGAGCGCATCCGTGCTGCCGTAATAATCGACGCTGATCGAGTGATCGATCACCAGATCGACCGGCACCAGCGGTTCGATGCGCTCCGGGTCACGGTCAAGATCGGCGGCCACGTTGCGCATCGCGGCGAGATCGGCCAGCAGGGGCACGCCGGTAAAGTCCTGGAGCACCACACGCGCCACCATGAACGGAATTTCCGCACTGCGCGCTGCTTTGGGCTGCCATTCGGCCAACTGGCGAACATGTTCGGCGGTGATGCGCTGGCCATCGGCATTGCGCAATACCGACTCAAGAACGACGCGCAATGAGCGCGGCAAACGGCGGATGCCCGGGTAATCTTCGGCCAGCGCGGGCAAGGAACAAAAGTGCGCCACACTATCGCCGTCCTGCGGCAAGTTCAATGGACGCAAGTACTTGGCATGAATGGTCATGACCGGCTCCTCAAGGTTCGATTACGGGATCGACCGGCTGCCCGCCCGGCCGAGTCGAACGAAACCGCCAACTGATAGCTACGTCGACAGCCGGATTGTGCTTCGGTTCTAACTGTCGCCCTTGGTTTGCGCGACCCAGATCAGCTTGTCGACCGCAAACCCAAGCTTCCGGGCCTGCGCGAGCAGATCGTCGCGTACCGCTGCCGGCAATTGCTTGTCGCGCGCCAGTATCCAGAGATAGTCGCGATCCGGGCCGACCACCATCGCCCAGCGATAGCTCTGCTGGTCGAGCGCCACGACGTGGTAGCCACCATAGAAGGGGCCGAAGAAGGAGACTTTGAGCGAAGCCGTATTCGGGTCGCCGGTAAACAAGGCGCGCCCTACCGCCTGGCGCCATTCGCCACGCGCAGTGTCGTAACCCCGGTTGATGACTTCGACACTGCCATCGACCTGCGCCCGGTAAGTGGCGCTGACATCGCTCAAGCCACGTTCGAACGAGTGGTCAAGGCGGGCCAGTTCGTACCATTTGCCTTCATAGCGCGAAAGGTCGAACGGCTTGACGGGCGTCACCCCTTCGGGAGGCGCCGTCGAGCAGGCAGTCAAGCCGAGGAGCAAGGCCGGAATCCAAACGCGCAAGCAAATTGCCAGGAAGTCTCGTCCGAAAAAATAGTTCATGATCGCCAAACTCCCATTAAAAAATCCAGAGAACTGCCCACCATGATCGCGACACCACGCCATCGGGCGTACCGACTGCCGCCCGCCACCGAAATCAGCACATCGCCAGCAGGCTGTCGTCCCAAGTCGGGTGTTTTTCCAGCCCGAGCAGGTTGGCGACGGTGGCGGCGATGTTCGCCAACCCGGCCTTTTCCGTCTGCCTGAGGCCAAGTTTGCCACCGCTGGCGTTGTCATAAAGGATCAGCGGCACCTGGTTTAGCGTGTGCGCGGTCTTGGCCTTGAAGCTGCCATCCTTGTTCTGTGCCGGCTGTTTGGTCTTCTTGTCCAGTTCGTACATCTCGTCCGCGTTGCCGTGGTCGGCGGTGATCAGCGCCACTCCGCCCAGCGCATCAATGACCGGCAGGATGCGCGCCAGCGACAGGTCGACTGCCTCGACCGCCATCGTCGTGGCGCGGAAATTACCGGTGTGGCCGACCATATCGCCGTTGGCGAAATTACAGCGCAGCGTGCGATATTGGCAGGTCTTCAGCGCGGCGATCATCGCGTCGGCAATTTCGGCGGCCTTCATCCACGGCCGCTGCTCGAACGGAACGACGTCGCTCGGCACCTCCTGCCAGGTCTCGCCGGCGAACTTGCCGGAACGGTTGCCGTTCCAGAAATAGGTGACGTGGCCGAACTTCTGGGTTTCGGAGCAGGCGAACTGGGCGATGTCCATCTTGCTGAACCATTCGCCGGTGGTGTTGGTGATGGCCGGCGGCGCGACGAGAAAGCGCTTGGGCAATTGCAGGTCGCCGTCGTACTGCAGCATGCCGGCATAGGTGACCTGCGGCGTCCGGATCCGGTCGAATTTGCTGAAGTCCACTTCTTCGAAAGCGCGGGTGATTTCGATGGCACGGTCGCCACGGAAGTTGAAGAAGACGACCGAATCGCCATCCTCGATGGTGCCGACCGGTTGGCCGTTGTCGCCGATGACGAAAGGCGGCAGATCCTGATCGATGGTGCCCGGATTTCGCTCACGCAGGGCGTTAACCGCAGCGGTCGCATTGGGGAACTGCTGACCCTGGCCGAGGATGTGCGTTTTCCAGCCCTGCTCGACCATCGCCCAATTGGCGTCGTAGCGATCCATCGTAATGTTCTGGCGCCCACCGCCGGAAGCGATGCGGGCATTGAAGCCGGTGTCCGATATTTCTGCAAGGAAGCTCTCGAACGGCACGACGTAGTCGAGCGCGCTGGTTTCCGGTACGTCGCGACCGTCGAGCAGGGCGTGGACGCGCACCGCCCTGACGTCTTCCGCCTTGGCCTGGACGACCATCGCCTTCAGGTGATCGATGTGACTATGCACATTGCCATCGGAAAACAGGCCAATGAAGTGAATTACCCCGCGCCCGGCTTTGGCGCCGGCGACGATCTCGCGCCACGCATCACCCTGCCAGATGGCGCCTGAAGCGATCGCATCGGCGACCAGCGACGCCCCCTGGCTATAGACCTGCCCGGCGCCGATGGCGTTGTGACCGACCTCGGAATTCCCCATGTCGTCGTCCGACGGCATGCCGACCGCCGTGCCGTGGGCACGTAGGCGGATGTTCGGGTAATCGGCAAACAGGCGGTCGAGCGTCGGCTTGCGCGCGGCGGCGATGGCGCTACCGGCGTCTGACCTGGGAAGGCCGTAGCCGTCCATGACAATGATGACCACCGGGCCCTGGATACCGGGAAAGGAAGGGAGCTTCTGTAGCATGAGTGGACTCCAGCCAGCAAAGAATCGTGCTAATAGAATGCGCCGGCGGACTTGTTCGCCTGCCACGCTTCGTTCAATCCGTCATTTTACTCGCGAACTGCTTGCCCATCCCGCCCAGCAACTGCCCTCAAGCGGGTCGGGCAAGTACGCCTGCCACCGCATCACGCTTGTCGACCACTTTCAATATCAGCAACAGGATCGTCCCGAGCAGCATGACGCCTGCCGCCAGGTAAAGGCCGGCGTTGTAGCTGCCGAACCGCGTGCCAAGCCAGCCGGTGATGGCCGGCGCCAGGATCTGTGCCACCCCGTAGGAAAGCGTCATCTTGCCCATCATCTTGGCCGGCCGGGTCGGGTAATAGCGCCCGGCCATGGTCAGCACCAGGCTGACCATACCGATGAAGGTTCCGCCAAACAGCAGGGCGCCGAAGATCGTCACGAACAGGCCGCCGACCATGACCGGCAGCAGGATGCCGATTATCTGCAGCAGCGCGGCGGCGATCAGCGCATTGAGGTCGCCGATAAAGCGGGCGATGAAATCCCAGTTGATGCAAGCCGGCGCGGCGCCGATGCCGATAGCGAAAAAGACGAGATTCCCCTGCCCGCCCAGCCCCGGCAGTTTCTCGACAATGGCGACGATGAAGGTGGCGCTGACCACATAGCCGACCCCGGCGCAAAAGTAGGCGGCCATGAACAGGCGCATGAAGAGCGGGCTCGGCGGCTTGTCGACCATCACCTGGCCGCTTTTGGTCAGGCCGCTGGTATCCGGTGGAGGCAACCAGCCGAGCGCCGGAATCAGCAGCAGGCAGCCAAATGCCGAGAACGCGAACCATTGCTGCTGCCAGTCCAGCCAGTGGCTCATCAGCGCCACTGCCGCCGCGCAACCGGCAATGCCAAGGCCGATGCCAGCAAAATGGATACCCAGTTCGCTGCGGTGGTTATGGCGGATCAGCCAGTTCAGGATTAGTCCGGTGCCCAGCAGTATGCCGGCTGCGCTCGACAGTCCGGCGACGTAACGCGAGATCGCCCAGACCGTAAAATCGCTCGTCATGCCCATCAGCGCGGTGCTGAGGATCGCCACCACCATGCCGATCCGGTAGAGGCGATCCTTGAGCACCAGATCGCTGATCAGCGAGGCGATCAGCGCCCCGCTCAGGTAGCCCGCGTAGTTGATCGCCGCCAGCCAGCCGGCTTCGGCAACTCCGAGACCGGCCTGCTGCTGCATCAGCGGCAAGAGCGGTGTGTAGGAAAAGCGGGCGACGCCGAGCACCAGAATCAGGCTGAATATGCCGGCGCTGAGCACCTTGATGCGTTCTCGCTGATCGCTCATCGAGCGCTTTCGAATGTTGTTGATCGCGCAACGATAGACACTGCGTACCTTGTTCGCAATTGAATTGTTGAAAAACTGTGACCGGCAGCCCACTGCTCCCGGGCATCCACCCGGGACGGCTATAATTGCGGCTTTGCAACATAACGGAAAGCGCCTCATGGAAGCCGAACTCATCAACAGCATCTCCTACAAGCTCGACGATCTGGCGCAGCGCGCCGCCGAGCTGCGGAGGTATCTTTGACTACGACCAGAAACGCGAACGCCTGACCCTACTCAACCTGGAGATGGAAGATCCCAAAATCTGGGACGATCCGAAGCGCGCGCAGGAACTGGGCCGCGAAAAGAAATCGCTGGAAGACATCGTGCTGATCCTTGAAACCGTAGACAACGGTATCAACGACGGGCGCGAACTGTTCGCGATGGGCAAGGATGATGGCGACGACGACACGCTGCTCGCCGTCGAAGCCGACAATGCCGGGCTGGAACAGAAGCTGGCGGTGCTCGAATTCCGCCGCATGTTCAACAACCCGCAGGACCCGAACCCCTGCTTCCTGGAAATTCAGGCCGGCGCCGGCGGCACCGAGGCACAGGACTGGGCCGCAATGCTGCTGCGCATGTACCTCAAATTCGGCGAGAAAAAGGGGTTCACCGTGGAAGTCATGGAAGAATCCGAAGGCGACGTCGCCGGCGTCAAGGGCGCCACGATCAAATTCACCGGCGACTACGCCTACGGCACGCTGCGCACCGAAACCGGCATTCACCGCCTCGTTCGCAAGTCGCCGTTCGACTCCAACGCGCGCCGCCATACCAGCTTTACGTCGGTCTTCGTCTATCCGGAAGTCGACGACTCGATCGAGATCGACATCAACCCGGCCGACGTGCGCACCGACACCTACCGCGCCTCGGGCGCCGGCGGTCAGCACATCAACAAGACCGACTCTGCCGTGCGCCTGACCCACATCCCGAGCGGCATCGTCGTCCAGTGTCAGAACGACCGCTCGCAGCACCGCAATCGCGACGAAGCCTGGCAAATGCTGCGCGCCCGCCTCTACGAACTTGAACTGCGCAAGCAGATGGCCGAGCAGCAGAAGCTGGAGGACGCCAAGTCGGACATCGGCTGGGGTCACCAGATCCGCTCCTACGTGCTCGACCAGTCGCGCATCAAGGACCTGCGCACCAACCACGAAACCGGCAACACCCAGGCCGTGCTCGACGGCGATCTCGACGACTTCATCGAGGCCAGCCTGAAACAGGGCGTCTAAATGGCTACGGCGACGGAGCGCCTCGACCTTGCCGACTTTTTCGCGCATGGTGTCGAACCCGCCGACGTCGCGCCACTCTACCCGCTGCTTGGCGCCCGCGGGCTGATCGCCGCCTGCATTGCCGTCTTTCGCGGCGGTGAAGCCGAGGTCATGGTGCGGCTTCTGGTACTGCGTGAAATCGGCGCACGTGCCGACAGCCCGAGTTGGTCGCCGCGCGAACTGGAGATGCATTTCGGATTTCTCGACGCGGTCAAGCTCGAAACGGTCTTGAAGCGCCTGCGTGAGCATGAGTTGCTGGTCTGGGATACGGAAAGGCGCGCTTACCAGATTTCCCCGACCGGCCGCATGGTGCTGGCCGCATTATCGACATTGCTGCAGTTTGCCGCCGAGGACGATGCCGAACTCGGCTACCTGACCGCGCAGATCGCCGCCGGTGGCGCGACCGGGCGCATTTCACCGGAAAACCTGCAACATCTGCTGGCGCGCCTCGCCGAGTTGGAGGATGAGTTTTCCGGCGCCGTCGCCTCCGGATCGGAATTTCGCCTGCAAAGTGCCCAGAAAAAACTGAACTCGGTCTGGCAATGGATGGAAAAAGGCACCGAAATCATGCGTGAGCTGACCGCCGACGGCTTGCCTGACGACGCCACCTGGCGACTGGCGCAGGAAATCGGCGCCCGGCAGAGCCGCATCATGCGCATGACCGGCATCTTCCAGCGCGAACTCGCGGCCATCGCCCGCCAGCGCGTGCACCTCTCGCAAGGGGGTCTGACCTCGTCGGAACTGGCGGCCTGGCTGACCACGCGCAGCATCGACCAACTCGCCGAATTTGCCGTCGGCGTCACCCATCTGGTACCGGAAATTCCTTTTGTACTCGGTGATGTGATGGCCGATGTCGCCGAATTTGAATTGCTGGAACGCGAGCGCCCGGACCGTAAACGCTCCAGCCTGCCGCCTGCGGTCGACACCGAAAATACCCGTGAAATCCCGCGCGAGCCACCGCCGGAACTAGCCGCGTTGACGCGTCTGCTGGCTAACCTGACCGGGCGCGACGAAGCGCTGGAGGTTGCCGATGCCGTCATTGGCGACAACTACCGCGCCGCCGCCTACCGTTTCTCGCTGCTCCCCTTCCTCGGCGACCCCGCTGGTGACCCGGACCTTGCCGCGCTCGGCGCCCTGCCGCTGAGCCTGCGCTGGGCGGACGATGGCGCCCTCGATAACCCGCAGCGCAATGGCGTCGCCGCCATCAGTCGCGGCTGGATTTTGTCCCGGAGCCGCCCATGAATGCCGATACCCCGGTTCAGTTCATCGCCCGCCTGCTCGTCGAGCGCTGGCTGCCGAAAGCCGATGCCGATGTCCGCCGCCTCCTGATCGACGAAAGTTTCCGCCAGGACATCGAGCACCGCCTGGCCGCCAGCGGCCTGCGCCTGCTCGACAACCCCTTTGCCAGTCATATTGCCCTGGGACTCGCCGATGGCACCGAAAATGCCATTTTCGGACGCGGCGACACCTGGCTGTCGAACAATGCCGGACTCAATCGCGACGGTGTCGCCCTGCTGATTTTGCTCTGGGCGCTGATCATCCTGCCCAAGCGCGAACGCCAGCTTTCCCGCAAGGCGACCACCGACGAAGGGCAAACCGACATGTTCGGCAAGACGCAACCGGCGCCGCTGCGCGAAGATGCGACGCGCGGCGTGCCGGAGAATGTGCTGCTCGAAGATTACGGCAAGCTGATTGGCGGCAAGGGGCGCTTGCAGTTCTTGCTGCCCGTACTCTCGCGCCTCGGCTTTATTGAACGGCGCAACAAGGTGCTGCACGAAGGCCCACTGCTCGATCTGGCATTTGACTACGCTGAATTGGCGCCGCGTATTCTTGACGGTGCGCTCGCCGAAGTACTGGCTGCGGTCAACAGCATAAAAGCGGCAAAAACCGCGTCGACCGCAGAAGGATCTGTCTGATGTTCCGTCTGGAAAAACTGGAGGTTGTCCATTGGGATTTCTGGCAACGCCTGGTGCTGCCGCTGGATGCGTCGATCGTCACCATTGTCGGCCCCAACGGTTCCGGCAAGACCACCCTGCTCGATGCCCTGCGCACCCTGCTCGCGCTCGACTGCTCGAAAAAGCGCGACTATAAACGCTATGTGCGGCGTAATGGCGAGGATTTCTGCTGGTTGCGCGGCGTCGTCGATAACCGTCGCCAGCCCTCGGGCAGGCGACCGTTCTGGCCGCCCTTTTCCAGCGACAGGGTAACGCTGGCCTGCCGTATCGAGAAGAAGGGCGGCGACTGGACACGGCATTACCTGATCGCCGAAGGCGACACACCGATCGAAGCCCTGCACACCGGAGCTACCCCGCTCGGCGTCCGCGAATACCAGCAAATGCTGCACGGCGCCGGGCTGACGCCGGCCATCGGACAGGTGCTGTCGCTGGAACAGGGGCAGACCGACAAGCTGTGCGAACTGTCGCCCAAGGCACTGCTCGATCTGGTGTTTCAGGTTTTCGGCGACCGCGAGGTACTCGACCGCTATCAGGAAGCCCGCCAGCATCAGGAAGCTACGCGCCGCGAGCTGCTGGAACTGGAGGCGCAGCTGGACCGCTTGCAGGTGCGAATTCAAAAAACCGAGTTTGAGGTTGACAACTACCAGACCTGGAGTCGGCTGAACGCCGACCGTAACCGCCTGTTCAGCGAGATTCGCCTCCGGCTGGAATATCACCTGCTGGGCGACTCGATCGCCAAGGGCAGTTCGCAAATCATCGGCATGCAGCGCGAATGGCGCAGTTTTCTGGCTGATAAAATGGCTTTGCAAGCCAGTCGACCGCAAGCCGAGGCCGATCTTTCAGCCGCCGAAACCCGCCGTGTCGCCGCCCTCGCCGAAGAACAACGCGCCATTGACGCCCAAGCGCCGATCAACCGCGAAGCCGGCAAACTTGAAGGACTGCTCAACGAACGTGACCGCCTGCTGCGCCTGGCCAAGGAAGCGGGCGATGATCCGGAAGTAATCGTCCGCCAGCAAGGCGCGGCGGAAACCCGGCGCGACGCTCTGCGCCTTGAACTCGCCGGCTGGCAAGGTGAGCAGCGCGAACTGGAGGCCGTCATCGCTGCCCTCGCCAGTGGTCAACGCGCCGAACCGGGCGACATCCGCGATTTTCGCGCCGCGCTGGACGATGCTGGTATTGCCCACGATCTGCTGGTCGACCTGGTGGAAATTACCGACACCGGCTGGCAAAAAGCTGTCGAAGCCCTGCTCGCCCCCTATGCCCATCTGGTCGTGCTGCACCGCGAACGTGATGCCGAAGCAGCCTTTGCGCTGGGCGAAAAGCACAAGTACCGGCATTTCATCGTCCCCGAACGTAGCGAACCCAGCCTGCCGGCGCCGGGCAGCGTCGCCGAGGTCGTTCATTTCCGGCGACCGGTTCCCGGCTGGATCGACAGGCTACTCGACCGCACACAGCGCGTCGACGCTGCCCATGCCGGCGCCCGGCTGCCACGCGCTCAGGACTGGGTCACAAAAAGCGGCTACCTGCGCGAACGACGCGGCGGTCGCCATGCCGCGCCGGAACAGGCGCGTTTCGGCGCCGCCCGCCTGACTGCCGTGCAAGCCCAATTGGCCAAACTCGCCCCACGCATCGCCAAGCACAAGGCCGACATTGCCGAATGCGAGCAAACCATCGCCACCTGTCGCGCCCACCAGGACGGTAAAAACGCCACGCAAAACCTGGCTGCCCGCGCCGCCGAATTCGCTGCTGCGGAAGCCCAAAACACCAGCCTGGAAAGCCACCGTCAGCGAGTTCGGGAAGATTTGAACCACACCCGCCAGCAACGCAATGAGGCCGATGATGCCTGGCGCCAGGCAGAGCGCGCTGTCGAAAAAACTACCGCGCAATTACAGGATGTCGACAAGCGTCTGGCCGAAAAAGCCAACAAGCCAGCCCGCCTGCAACAGGCCGAACGTCTGAGATCCCTGCGCCGCAGCCGCCGTACCCTGCCTGCCAACTGGCTTGACGAGACGGCCAATGCCGAAATCGCCAAAGAATGGGAAAGCCTCGCCACCATCGACCGCGAAATCCACAAAATCGAACGCGATCTGGCGGAAAAAACCTGGATCACCGACGCCAACATCCTTCTCACCCGCGACAAGCTGAAGGCCGATGCCGACCGGCAAGCCGAAGAACTGGCCGATCGCGCGCGCGACAACCGGATGGCCGAAGCGCAAACGCTGGCCGCCCGCGAGCAATATGTGAACGTGCTACGCGCCACCGTCCGCCGCTATGGGCGCAACCTGCGCACACTCGGTGAAATGGCCGACATCAAGGTCGAAGCCGAGTTACCCCTGCTGGCCGATGACGATGTCGCACTCGGTCAGGCCGCGCTAACCGTCAAGTTCGATTTCGACGAAAAGGGCTTCATGGGCCTCAATGACGGCGATGCTTCCGGCGGCCAGCAGGTCATGAAATCGCTGATCCTGCTCATTGCCTTGATGATGGAGGAATCCCGCCCCGGCGGCTTCGTCTTTATCGACGAGCCTTTCGCCCACCTCGACATTGTCAACATCGACCGCGTCGCCGGCTTTCTCAAGACCACCCAGGCGCAGTACCTGCTGACGACGCCGGTCACCCACAACGTCAATGTGCACGATCCTTCATTGCTGACCCTGGTCACCTTCAAGAAGAAACCGGGCGCGCCCTGGGCGCCACGTGTCGGCGTTCTGGTGCGCGATAGCGAGTAAGCGGAAATGCCGATGCAACTCGACATCTTCGAGCACTCGCGTGATGTGATGCTCAACAACGCGGTAGTCGAGGCCTGGCTCCGGCATGACCTGCCTGCCGTCCAGCAAGGGATCGCCCTGTTGCGCGAGGAGTTTCCGGCGCACGTCGATCTGCCGCAGCATGATCGCCTTCGGCAGCAACTGCACCGGTTCGCGCTGGGCTTGCAGCCGGGCAAACTGTCCTTGCGCCAGACGCAACTGCGCGAGCAGATTCTGCCCTTGGCCGAGAGTCTGCTCGGCTGGCACCACCGCGACCGATGGACGCGGCCGCTCTGGCGCGCCCTGGCCGAAGTCGCTCTACCCCTGCCCTACGACCCCAGGCGCCCCGAATGCCACGCCACGGCGTTCTGGCTGGCGGCCAATGAGATCGCGGAAGCGCGGCGTGCGGTCAGCAGCATTCCCTCCTGGCGGCGCATCCCTCAACCCCTGGTCTGGATGACTCGCATCGAACTGCTCGCCAGTTCTCCGGAAGTCTGGTGGCCCTTGCTCGCCGAATCGGCCTGGCTGGCCCCGGAAGCTTTCGCAAGCCAACTGCGGAACGTATCGGGCACGGTCGACCCGCTCATTGCCCGCTTTTCCAGAGAGTTCGAGAACAACGGCGAATTCCACGACCTCAACTGGTTTCCAGCCTGGCTGCTCATCCATCAGCCGGAGATTCGCCAGCTATTGCGTCCGGCCGAGCCCAATCCCAGCGATCCGGCGCGGGCTTTCAGCCTCTTGCTCAATCTCCTGCACCTGGAGCGAACCGGCCAACAGGCGGGTTTGATTGCCCAGCGCGCCAAGTTGCGCGCCCTCGCTCCCGATATTTTTGCCGACTACATGCGTAGCCGTTAAGCAGCCATGGCCGAGATCGAAACCGAACTGCTTGGCGGGGCGTCGCTGGCCAGCCCGAACGCCACTCGCAAACGCTATACCCGGAAGATTCACGGCTCGCCCACCGAACTGCCGGGCGAGCACATCGATTTGCTGCGGCGCTGGATCAGACCCCAACAGGCGCGGCGCAAATGGTCCACCCTGCTCGCCGATGCCGGCAGCAAACATCTCGAAGCAGCGCTCAAGCTCGCTGACTGGCTGCTCCGTAACGGCTGGGCCGTGCACTATGAAAAGCGCGTTGGCAGCCGCTGGGAGACCACCTGGCTGGAATTTCCCCATCTGGAAAGCCTGCGCGAGATGTTCCAGTTACCCGACCCGGTGCAACTCGCCGCCGATTGGGCGAGGGCCGGCGAGCAGCAGTTAACCGCCGCCGATCTCGCTGTTGCGCATGCCGCGCTCGCCGGATTGCCGCTCGCCCGCCGCCTCAAGCGCTTTCCCCTGCTGCAAAAACTTGAAGCCTGGCGCAGCGATCAACGGCAAGGCACGCGCCGCGACTTTGCGCTCTTTGCGCGCGGCGACAGCAAAGGTCTGACGGCCAGCGAATGGGCCTGGCTCAATGCTGCGGTCGACCTGCAAAACAGCGGCATTTTCGAGCACACGCCGCACCTGCTGCTGGCTGGACCGATCCGGCTTTACACAGCCAACGGCCTGATCGATCTGGATGCCAGCGCCGACTGGGTCGCGCTGACTCCGGAAACCGTCGCCGCGACGCTGCACAGCGATGGCCAGCCCCGTCTCTGGCGGCTCGTCGAAAACCTGACCAGTTTCGAGCGCATCGCGCGTCGGCGTGCGCCGGATGAAGCAGTGGTCTGGCTGCCCGGCTTTCCGCCCGGCTGGTGGCAGGACGCTATGCGCCACCTTCTCGTCGGCGCCCCGGCGCCCGCCGAAATCGCCTGCGATCCCGACCCGGCCGGCATCGCTATCGCGCTGCAGGCGGCCGGTCTCTGGGAAAGGCTGGGGTTACCATGGCGGCCCTGGGCCATGGGTCGTAACGACCTGATTGCCGCCCCTCAGCGCAAGTCATTGACCGAACATGACCGCCAACAACTGTCGAAGCTGCTGGCCGGCGAACTCCCGCCCGAACTTCGTCAACTCGCCACCACCCTCCTGGAACTTGGCGAAAAGGCCGAGCAGGAAGGCTATCTTTGATGATATCCATCATCAACTTGTTGCCCTACAAGCTTGAAACCACCAGCATCATCAACTTGTTGCACTTAAGACTTAAGACCGCCCAATAATGAACCGACCCCAATCGAACAAAATGCTTTGGCTGCTCAGCGCCCTGAGCGCACTGACCCTGGCCGGCTGCAGCGACAGGACGCCAACTGCCACCCAAACAGCCAAGCCTGCCCTCACCGTCACCACCGTTACCCCGCAAACCCTGCCCTGGCCGCAAACCCTCTCGGCCAGCGGTAACGTTGCTGCCTGGCAGGAAGCGATCATCGGCCCGGAAATCAGCAACTACCGAATTACCGAGGTGCGCGCCAATATTGGCGATGCGGTGAAGAAGGGCGATGTGCTGGCGCGCATCGCCAGCGATGCGGTCGACAGCGAACTCGCCGAAACCCGCGCGGCGGTGGCAGAGGCCGAGGCGACGCTGGCCGAGGCCCGAGCCAACAACGAGCGCGCCCGGCAGTTGCGTGACAAGGGTTTTTACAGCGCGCAGCAAGGCGTTCAGACGCAGACCGCCACCGACACCGCGCTGGCCCGCCTCAACGCCACCAAGGCGCGCCTGCAGTCGGCCGAATTGCGACGGTCCAAGGCCAGTGTGATAGCGCCCGACGACGGCATTGTCTCGGCACGCAGTGCCACGGTCGGCTCGCTGACGCAAACCGGCGAGGAACTGTTCCGCCTGATTCGAGGCGGCCGGCTGGAATGGCGCGCCGAAGTGACCGCCGCTGAACTGATCCGGCTGCAACCCGGCCAGCCGGCGCGTCTGGAAAGCCCGAACGGCATCGCCGTCAGCGGCACCATTCGTGCCGTCGCGCCGACGGTCGACCCGCAGACGCGCAACGGCATCGTCTATGTTGACCTGCCGCCCGAGGCCGGCAAGGCGCTCAGTGCCGGCATGTTCACGCGTGGCGAGTTCGATCTCGGGCAACGCCCGGCACTGACGCTGCCGCAATCGGCCGTGCTGCTGCGCGAGGGCTTCGCCTACGTCTTCCGCATCGATCCGGGCGGCAATGATCTGGCCAAGGTAACACTGACCAAGGTCGGTACCGACCGCCGCAACGTCGGGCGCATCGAGGTCAGCGGCATCGACGCCGGTTCGCAGGTCGTCGCCAGCGGCGCCGGCTTTCTTGCGGACGGCGACACCGTCCGCATCGTCGCCGCCGAAAAGCAGCCATGAACGTTTCCGCGTGGTCGATCCGGAACCCGATTCCGGCCATCCTGGTCTTCGTCATGTTGACATTGCTCGGCGTCATGGCCTTCCACGCCATGAAGATTCAGCAGTTCATGGACGTCGACCTGCCGACGGTGGTGGTCACTGCCTCGCTGCCCGGCGCGGCGCCGGCGCAGATGGAAACCGAGGTGGCGCGCAAGATCGAGAATTCGGTGGCGACGCTGCAGGGCATCAAGCATATCTACACCAAGGTGCAGGACGGGACGGCGACGGTGACCATTGAGTTCCGCCTCGAAAAGCCGACGCAGGAAGCCGTCGACGACGTCCGCGATGCGGTCTCGCGCATCCGTGCCGACCTCCCCGGCGAACTCCGCGACCCGGTCATCAGCAAGGTCAACCTCTCCGGCGCGCCGATCCTGACCTATACCGTCACCTCCAGCCGCATGGACGACGAGGCGTTGTCGTGGTTCGTCGACAACACGGTGACCAAGTCCATCCTCAGCGTGCGCGGCGTTGGCGCCGTGTCGCGCGTCGGCGGGGTGACGCGCGAAATCCGCGTCGAACTCGATCCGGCCCGCCTTCTCGCGCTGCGCGCCACGGCATCCGACGTCTCCCGCCAGTTGCGCCAGATCCAGCAGGAAGCCTCCGGTGGCCGTTCCGACATCGGCGGCGCCGAACAGTCGGTACGCACCATCGCCACCGTCAAGTCGGCCGAGGAACTCGGCGCCCTCGAGATCGCGCTGAGCGACGGCCGGCGGATCCGCCTCGACCAGTTGGCGAGCGTCACCGACACCGTCGCCGAGCAGCGCTCGGCGGCCCTGCTCAACGGCAAGCCGGTAGTCGGCTTCGAGATCGTCCGCAGCCGCGGCGCCGGCGAAGTCGAGGTCGCCGACGGCGTGCGCGCCCGCCTCGAGAAGATCCAGGCCGAGCATCCCGACGTCACCATCACCGAAGCCTTCAATTTTGTCGATCCGGTCATCGAGAATTTCGAGGGCTCGATGTGGCTGCTGATCGAGGGCGCCATTCTCGCCGTCATCGTCGTCTGGCTCTTCCTGCGCGACTGGCGGGCCACCGTGGTTTCGGCGACGGCGCTGCCGCTGTCGATCATCCCGACCTTTGCCGTGACCTACCTGATGGGCTTCACGCTCAACGTCGTCACCCTGCTCTCGCTGTCGCTGGTGGTCGGAATATTGGTGGATGACGCCATCGTCGAGATCGAGAACATCATGCGCCACCTGCGCATGGCCAAGACACCCTATCAGGCGGCGATGGAGGCGGCCGACGAAATCGGGCTGGCGGTGATCGCCACCACCTTCACGCTGATCGCCGTCTTCCTGCCGACCGCCTTCATGAGCGGCGTGCCGGGCAAATTCTTCGTCCAGTTCGGGTGGACCGCAGCCATCGCCGTCTTCTTCTCGCTGGTCGTCGCGCGCATGCTGACGCCGATGATGGCCGCCTACATCCTCCAGCCGCCGCGTGGCGAACATCGCGAGCCCGCGTGGATGGCCATCTACACGCGCTGGGCGGCCTGGTGCCTGAAGCACCGGCTGGCAACCATGGGCGCCACCGCCGTCTTCTTCTTCGGTTCCTTTTCCCTGGTGCCCCTGCTGAACAAGGGTTTTCTGCCACCGGACGACCTGTCGCAGACCCAGGTCGCCCTCGCCCTGCCCCCCGGGAGTACGTTCAGCGAGACGTTTGCCGCCGCCGAGCACGCGCGCCGGATCGTCGAAGAGAACCCCCACGTCCGCATGGTCTATACCGCCATCGGCGGCGGCGCCACCGGCAGCGATCCGTTCGCCCCGCGCGGCGCGGCGGAAGTGCGCAAGGCGACGCTGACCATCAACATGACGCCGCGCCGCGAACGCGGCGGCGTCCGCAAGCTCGACGTCGAGCGTCAGTTGCGTGACGCCCTTGCCGTGCTGCCCGGCGTCCAGGTCAAGATCGGTTTCGGCGGCTCGAGCGGCGAGAAATACATCCTGGTCCTCGCCGGAGAAAACGGTGAAGCGCTCTCCGAGCACGCCCGCATCGTCGAGCGCGAATTGCGCACCATTCCCGGGATCGGGGCGGTCACCTCGACGGCCAGCCTGGTCCGCCCGGAGCTTGTCGTGCGCCCCGATTTTGCCCGGATGGCCGATCTCGGCGTCACCTCGGCCGCCATTGCCGACACGCTGCGCATCGCCACCGCCGGCGATTACGACCAAAGTCTGGCCAAGCTCAACCTGACCCAGCGCCAGATTCCCATCGTCGTCAGCCTGCCGCCGGCGGCCCGTCAGGACATTGCGCTGCTCGAACGCCTGACCGTCCCCGGCAAAAATGGCCCGGTGATGATAGCCAACGTGGCCACCCTCAGCCTGGCCGGCGGTCCGGCGGAAATCGACCGCTATGACCGCCTGCGCAACATCAATTTCGAGATCGAACTGAACCAGCAGCCGCTCGGCGAGATTGAGGAAAAAATCCTGGCCCTGCCCAGCGTCAGCAAACTGCCGCCCGGCATTTTGCGCACCACGATCGGCGACGCCGAGGCGATGGCCGAACTGTTCGACAGCTTCGGCCTCGCCATGCTGACCGGGGTGCTCTGCATCTACATCGTGCTGGTCCTGCTGTTCCGCGATTTCATGCAGCCGGTGACCATTCTCGCCGCCCTTGTGCTCTCGGTTCCTGGCGCCTTCCTGGCGCTGTTCGTGACCTCGACCGCGGTCTCGATGCCGTCGATGATCGGCCTCATCATGCTGATGGGGATCGCCACCAAGAATTCGATCCTGCTCATCGACTATGTCATTCTCGCCCGCCGCGACCACGGCCTCGACCGCTGGCACGCCTTGCTTGACGCCTGCCGCAAGCGTGCCCGGCCGATCATCATGACCACCGTCGCGATGGGTGCCGGCATGCTGCCGATCGCCATCGGCCTCGGCACCGACCCCAGCTTCCGCGCGCCGATGGCCATCGTCGTCATCGGCGGCCTGATCACCTCGACCTTCCTCAGCCTGCTCGTCGTTCCCGTCGTTTTCACCTACGTCGATGACACGATCAGCTGGCTGAAGCGCCATACATTTAGGGCGCGCGCGTGAGCGACAGCATTTTTGCCGATTTGCCACGGTCGACCGTAGCCGACGAGCAATTTTCGGAGTTGCTCGGCAGGCCCGGCCTGCGCATTGAGCGCATTGTCTCGACCGGCCAGTGCAGTCCGCCCGGTTTCTGGTACGACCAGCCGGAAGGGGAATGGGTGCTGCTGATTGAGGGCGCCGCCCGCCTGCGTCTCGCCGACGAAGCCGAAGCACGACAGTTGAATCCCGGCGATTTCGTCGATATCGCCCCGCATCGCCGCCACCGCGTGGACTGGACGGATCCCGATCAACTGACCATCTGGCTGGCAATCCACTACGCGGCATAAACCGGTGGTAGCCGGATCCCCAGTGCGAGCGCGGCGGGTTGACCAGCGGCCTACGCTGTCGGCCCGCCTGACAGCCTGGCCACCATGGTGCGCAGTTCGGCGACTTCGGCTTCAAGCACCGCGACGCGCGCCACAAGTTGAGCGATTTCTTCGCTGCCCGCAGCCGCTCCCACGAGCGACGCCGGCACCGACCCACCCGCGGGCTGGCCGCTCAACAGGTGCGCCCAGCGGTTCTCCCGCGATCCCGGCAGGCGCGGCAGTTCGATCACCAGCGCGCCTTCGGGGCGGGCGGCAAGCTCCTCGAGAAATGCCTCGACTGCGGAGATATCGGCAAACCGGTGCAGGCGTTCGCAATTCAGCCGCAATTCCCCCGCCGTCTGCGGGCCGCGCAGCATCAGCGCCGCGAGCAAGGCCGAGGCCTGGGTCGACACACCCAGCGCCCGTTCCAGACTGTGCACAAAGCGGGCCACCCGACTGCCGCTCACTTCGGACACCAGGCCCAGCGTGGACAGGTTGTCAATGGCCTGGAGAATCTCGCTGTCGCTGGCTTCCATGACCGGATGGCGGCTGGACTTCTGGTTGCACCCCGCCGCCAGCGCGTTCACCGACAGCGGGTAAGTGTCGGGTACCGTGCGCTGTTTTTCGATAAGGGTGCCGACGATGCGTGTTTCCAGCAGAGAGAGTGAAGGACAGGAATCGTTCATCGAGCGTTCTTTCGCGAATTGAGCGTTGCGCGAACGGAAATTCAGACCGGCGCGGGTTGCGCGCGCAGCCACGCCCGATAGAGTTGCAGGGCCACGTGGGCATCGTTCGCCGCATAAAGCAACTGGCGTTCGCTCAGGCGCGGGTTTGCCCAGTTGCTGGTGCCGGTCTTCTTCGACTTCTGCAGACGCTGGCCGAAGAAATGGGCGACCGCCACTTTCGCCCCCACCGTGCCGCGATGCCCGGGGCCGCGCAGAATCTCGCCAAGGTCGAGCAGGTGCCGTACCTCGATACCGAGCACCGACTTCAGCGCGCTCCGGTCATTGCCCAGACCGAGGCCGACCTTCAGAATGGCAGGCGATTCGAGGATCCTTTTGACGGCCTCGGCGCCGGACAACCGGGAAATCGGGAACAGGTAGGCATGCTGGTCGGTGGCAAGCTGCACCAGATGCGGTCCGGTCGACACTTCGCCCTTGAGGAAGGTCGGCTTCGACTCGGTATCGAAGCCGACGGCATCCGCCGCCATCAGCGCGGCCAGCGCCTGGCCGGCAAGTTCACCGGAGACGACGAGGCTGATCTGGGACAGCGGGATGCCCTCGTATATGGGCAGGTCGGCACTGCCGGGCTGTGCTCGTTGCACGGCCACATTGTTCACTGCAGGCGGTCCTTGAGCCATTCCGCAAGCAGGTTGATTTCCTCGAGACAGACCGCATGCGGCATCGGGTATTCGTGCCAGTCGACCCGGTAGCCATGGCGGACCAGGAAATCCCTGGCGCGCCGGCCCAGTTCGGGGGAGACAACATCATCCGCGCGACCGTGGGCGGCAAAGATCGCGATGTCACTGTTTGCCGCGGTGTGCTCGCGGGTTACCAGTTCACCGCAGGGAATATAGGTTGACAGGGCGATGATGCCGGCCAGCGGCTCGTCATGGGTCAGCGCCGTCGTGTAGGCTACCGCCCCACCCTGCGAGAAGCCGGCGAGAAATATCCTTGCGCAGGGAATTCCGCGCCGGTTTTCGTGGGCAATCAGGCGCCGGATCGCTTCCCGCGACTGCACGATGCCCGCCTCGTCGATCTCCCGGTTGCTGCTGTCGAGTGCGATGATGTCGTACCACGCGCGCATGACGTAGCCACCGTTGCAGGTAACCGAAATTTCCGGCGCATGGGGGAAGATGAAGCGAACACCCGGCGCATCCGCCAACCCGAGTTCCGGCACCATCGGCACGAAATCGGAACCATCGGCGCCGAGGCCGTGCATCCAGATTACCGCATATTGCGGATCGCCGCGCGTCTCGACCTCGATGGCCGGTAACTGTTGTTCCACTGGAATCTCCTGCGTCAGGTCAGTTCGGGGAAGAGCACATCGGTGAACCCGAAGCGGGACAAGTCCCGCATGCGCATCGGATAGAGTTTGCCGATCAGATGGTCGCACTCGTGCTGCACGACACGCGCATGGAAGCCATCGACCGTGCGGTCGATTGGCCGCGCCTGCGGATCGCAGCCCTGGTAGCGGATCCGGGTAAAGCGCGGCACCTCACCACGCAGGCCAGGAACCGACAGGCACCCCTCCCAGCCGAGTTCCTCCTCGCCGGTCAGAGGCGTGATCCGCGGATTGAGCAGAATTGTCTGCGGCACCGATTCGGCATCGGGATAGCGTTCGCTGTTCTCGAAGCCGAAAATCACGACCTGCAGCCCGACGCCGATCTGCGGTGCCGCCAGGCCGACGCCGCCGGCCGCCGCCATCGTGTCGAACATGTCGGCAATCAGTTCATGGAGCGCCGGCGTCGCGAAATCGGTCACCGGGCGCGCGACTTCGAGCAGTTGCGGATCGCCCATGCGCAGAATGCTTCTCACAGTCATCGATGCATGCTCTTCGTCATGATTGTCAGCAAGTCCAGCGAATCTGGCCCGGCGGACGCCCTGCCCCGCCGCCATGCGCAAACCGATTGCCGCCGCGGCCACGATGTTCTCACCGGTTCAGGCCATCCGCGACAACCCTGACACCAGAATGATGCACGCCGTCGGCTGTTCCGTACAGGGTCCGCAACTGCATTCAACCGCGGGGAGCAAAGGCCAGCATTTCATGTGCAAATGCACGGTTGACCGCAGCAGCGTCACATAGCCACCCTGATGGTCACGGCGGCGCCCGGGAAGGCAGTGGCGCGCTCAGCCCTTCTTCTTCTCTATTTCCGGCGCCCGATAGACGAGAACCGGAACGCTGGAATGCGTCAATACCCGGTAGGTCTCACTGCCCAGCAACAACGAGGTAAGTTCGCCGCGACTCTGCCTCGACATGAAGATGAGATCGCAGTCGCGGTCTTCGGCCGCTTTGATGATCGCCTCCCAGGGCTTCTCGCTGACGACCGAGATCGTCTTGCAATCGACGCCGGCGTCCTTGCACAGTCCCTTTATGAACCCGAGGTACTCCTCGCTTTTCCTTTCGGACCCCGCAGACAGGCGATCCAGTATATCGGGTTCGATCAGATCGCCGTAGTGTCCGGCACGCCCGAGCGCCTTGACGTACAACGCCGTTATCTTGGCATTGCCCTCCTTGGCAAAGGTAACCGCGCGCACGGCGGTGTCTCGGGACCGTTGGCTGCCATCGGTCGGCAACAATATATGCTGGAACATTCCTGATCTCCCACAAATTAGCGCCACTCGCGCCTTACGGCGCGGTGGATGATAGCCCAATTACATGCAACACGAGCCAGTCTAGCCGAAAAAAGCGCGCACCCTGATGTCTAGGGCTCAACGCGCGCTTTGCCGGGAATCGGACCGGAACTGTCATTCCTGCAAGGCCATGAGTTCCTTGTCGGCATAGCGCAGGCGCATCGCCAGCACCTTGGCAAGTTCCTCGACCAGCGTACACGCCAGCCGCTTGTGCTCCTCGCGAAGCACTTCAAACTGCTCGCGCTGCAGCACGAAGAGATCGGTGTCTTCGAGTGCCGTCGCATCGTTCAGGCGGGTCATCTGTGAAAGGAAGGCCATGCCACCGAAAAAGTCGCCGCGCCCGTAGGTCAGCGCGTGATGCCCACCTTCTTCGACGGCACTCGGCAGGGTGATGCGGATGTTGCCCTTGCGAATCAGGTACAACTCGTTGGCGGGGTCGCCGAACGAGTATATTTTCTCGTCCTTGACCAGACTGCGTCGCTCCATGGCCGCTTCGAGATCGATGAGCGTCTCTTCCTTGTGGCCCTTGAACAGCTCGAGATCCTTGAGTTCCAGCGCCGCAAGCTGAGGCGCCACGCTCCCGCCCTCGCCCAGTCCCAGTATCTGGTCTTCGACCCACTCCAACGCGTCCTCGAGCTGGCCGAACACCTTGACGTGCTCGGTCATCGTCGTGAGTTCCATCTGATCGAAGAACTCGGCGATATTCCGGCCATTGGGCAAGGTATGCGTCAAGCTGCTGAAAATCAGGAATGCGTCGCGATCGATCAGCGAGTCGCGGATCTGTTGCAGCAGGTGCACCGCCGTGACATCGACCGACTGTACGCGCCGCATGTCGAGCAGGACGTACTTGCGCTTGCCGAGCTCTGATTCGAGGGCGGTATACAACTGGTCCTTGGTACCGAAGAACAGGCCACCCTGCAGCTCGAAGATGACCGACTGATGACCCTGTTTCTCGAGGACTGCCATTTCATGGCGCAAGCGCACACGCTTCGAGAACCGGGTTCCACCTTCCGTCTTGCGGCGGATCACCGTGCTGCTCAGTTGTTCGCGAATGAACAGGATCATCGCCAGCGCAATGCCGGTACCGGAGGCGGCGATCAGGCTGTAGCCGACCGCCACGGCCACCACCACCACGATGACGATGAAATCGAGAACGGTCCATGGCGACCCGAGCAGATTCAGGCTGTGGCGGTCGATCATGCGAAAGCCGACGATTATCAGAATGCCGGCCAGCGCCGCGACCGGGATCCACGCGATGAACGTTCCCAGCGCAAGAAAGGTGACCAGCGCGAGTACGCCCTCGGCAACCCCCGAGACGCGGGTCTGGCCACCACTGGCGAGATTGACCAGCGTCGCCCCCATCTGACCGGCGCCCGGCATGCCACCGACACAGGCCGACGCAACATTGGCCACACCCTGCGCGACCAGTTCGCGGTTGGAATCATGGCGACTGCGGGTCAGCGCGTCGAGAACGACCGCTGTCTTCAGTGTATCGATCGACAACAATACGGCCAGCGTAAACGCCGTTCCGAGCAGGCTGCCGATCTGGCTCAGCTTGAGCTCGCCGATCTCCTGCCAGCGCCCGGTGATCGCGTGCAGCATGCCTGAAGCCGTTCCGCCCAGCGAGCCGATGATCATCGTGTTGCCTTCGATGACCAGCAGCGACTCGTCCATCATGGCGAGTCCGAAATAGGTCAGCACGCCCGCCAGCAGGCCGAGAATCGCCGCCGGCACGACACGCGTAACCAGTGGCGCGAAGAGCATCACCAGCGCCGTCATGGTCCCGATGGCGGCACTTTGCCACAGCCAAAGCTCTGGCGAGATCAGTGCCCTCCACCACGCCGTGCCGCTGGGCAGACCGAGGAACTTGGGAATCTGGCTGCCGATGATGATCAGCCCGACGCCGGTGAGATAGCCGCTGACCACCGGGAATGGGATGTACTTTATCAGGCTGCCGATGCCCACGAAACCCAGGGCCAGTTGCACCACTCCGGCAATCAGCCCGATTGCCGTCAACATGAGGATGATCGATGACGCCGGGGTGCCACTCTGTACGAGCTCGATCGCAAAGGCCGAGAGCACCGCCGCAGCTGGAGCACAAGGCGCCGTGATCAGGCGATTGGTGCCACCCAGCGCGGGCGCCACCAGGCCGAGAGCGGTCGTGCCAAGAATTCCGGCCAGCGCGCCGAGGCCGGCGTACTCCGGGCCGATGGCAGCATAGATGGTCACACCGAAAGCGATCGCCGATGGCAACGCCACCAGCATGGCCGCTAGACCCCCCCAGAAGTCACCGACCAGCTTGTCATTCTTGAACGTCATGGACAGTTCCATCGGTTCCGGTCCTCCTTCAATCCATATTGAAAAATACTTAACGGCAGATCCAAAGACCGGCCCCAGCCCACGCCAAGCAAGCTCCCAAACCAAACGGCTCAGGATGCAAAACCCGGACCGGACGCGATCCTATCACGATTGATTGCTTTTCAGCAGAAGGCGAGAGTCCCGCCAGGGCTATTGCATACGCAGATATCGTAAACCCTGCTGGAAAGTTGTTTACTATCAGGGAGTTATGACGGGGGCTTGTGGACTCGGCCGGAATCAGGTCTACTCTCGACTTTTGTCGGGAATGGAAATGACACTGGCGGAAGTATTTGTTGGTCTGGATGATCCTCGCACCGGGCCTGCGCAGCGGCACGATCTGACGGAAATGATCCTGATGGCGCTGTGCGCAGTGTTGTGCGGAGCGGATAGTTGGGTGGATGTCGCCGAATGGGCCGAGGACAACGAGGCTTGGCTGAAGCAGCACCTGGTTCTTGAGCACGGCACACCGTCCCATGACACTTTTGGCCGGGTATTCCGCCTGCTGGATGCCCAAGTATTCGAGACCTGTTTCCGTGAATGGATCAGTGGCCTCATCGGCGTTGTGGCGGGGGTAGTCGCCATCGACGGCAAGACCGCCTGTGGTTCCCGGGATGGCCATAACAGCGCGCTGCACACGATCAGCGCTTACGCCACTGCCAGCGGCTTGTGTCTGGCCCGGGAGCATACCCGTGGCAAGGGCAACGAGATACCCGCCATCAAGGCTCTGCTCGACACACTGACCCTCAAGAGATGCATCGTGACGATTGATGCCATCGGTTGCCAGACCGAGATTGCCCGGAAGATTCTCGACCAGGGCGGGAATTACCTGCTGGCCGTCAAGGATAATCAGGAAACCTTGGCGAATGCCTTGCGAGAGTTCTTTTCTAATGGCGAGACAGCCGGCTTCGGCACGCTGCCGGTTGATCGATTCCAATCTGTCGAGAAGAACCATGGCCGCATCGAAGCCCGACGGGCGATGTGGGTCACGAACCTGTCCTGGCTGGACAAGAAGTTCCAGACACACTGGCCAAAACTCGCTGGCGTCGGCATGATCGAGCGACAGCGGGACATCAACGGCACGCTTTCCAAGGAGCGCGCCTTCTACATCGGCAGCAAGGGCGTCACCTCCGCAGCGTCTTTTGCCAACGCAGCACGCAGTCATTGAGGTATCGAGAACAGCCTGCATTGGGTGCTCGATGTCACGTTTCGAGAGGACAACTGCCGTGTCCGCAAAGACCACGCGCCGCATAACTTCGCCACCCTGCGCAAGTTCGCCCTTGCGTTGCTACGCCAAGATACTCAGTACCCCAAGCGCAGTTTGCGCTCCCGCCGAAAAACCGCAGATCGACTCCCAAAATATCGGGCCTCATTGCTCGGCCTCTCTCCTAAGCCGGACGATCCGGAACCAAACAGGTATTACGATAGAAGCCTGACGAATGACCGAGGAGGCGATCATGTTGGCGATGGCTCTGGCGGAACGATACGTGACGAACATGCATGGCGTGCTTTCGTGCTTTGACCGGATCATTATCACCGGCACGCTGCCTGGTGCGTGCTACGCGGCAGGAATGACGAGTTATTTGTACACGCACGGAATTCGGGTATTCGACTACCCGCGATTTGCCGAGCCGCTGCGAGATCGCATTCGTGAGCGTGCGCAGGAGGTGTGTCTGGCGGCGGGTATTGAAATCGAGCACGTCAGCAAAAGCCATATTCGCAAGGAAGAGTTGGTCGCGCGAGTGCTCGCCGGTCGCGGCGACGCACCGGGTTTGGTGCATGTGCTCTCGGCCATGGAAGCCTGTCCGAGCTACAAACCGTGGCATGACAAAGGCAGTGGCAAGACTTACCTGCGCCCCGATCAAGGCAAGTGCCTGCACTACTACTTCTATTTCATCGACGAGGAACTGGGGTTGTGCTACCTGCGTGTGCCGACGTGGGCACCGTTCGGGTTGCAGTTCTACTGTAATGGTCACAGCGCTCTGGCAAGAACTCTGACGCGAGAAAGGATCGACTTCCTCCAGCAGGACAACGCCTTCCTGCGTGTCGCCGACATCGCGCAGGCGCAGGCGCTGGCGGATGCGTTCAGTCCCGACGTACTTCACCCGCGACTGGATCGCTATGCGCAGTGGTTGTGCCCAGTGCTTGACGTCTTTGGATCCTCGTATCACTGGAGCTTGCGCCAAGTCGAATACTCCACCGACCTGATGTTTCGCAGTGAGCAGATATTGGTTCCACTGTATGACGCCATTTCGCGCCAAGCGGTCTTGGCCGCCAACGCAGAACGCGTCTCCAGCTTTCTGGGCAAGAAGGTCACGCCACAACTGGCCCAGGAGATCGGTTCCCGGTTGTCCACCCGTATCGAGGGGCGCTGCATCAAGCACACCATGGGCGCCGCTGGCGTCAAGGTGTATGACAAATTCTCCCGCGTACTGCGGGTCGAAACGACCGTCAATGACGTGAGTTTCTTCAAACACCACCGCAAGGTGGAACACAAGGACAGGCACGCCACCCGAGAATTGGCGCCCCTGAAGAAGACAATCTATAGCCTGATCGACCTGCGCGACATCCTGCTCGGCTGCAACCAACGTTACCTGGCGTTCCTCTCCAGCCTCGATGACCCCAGTGCCGGCGAGCGTGACTTGGAGCGATTGAGCATGCCACGGTTGGGGGCGGCTCCCGGTGTCAAAGGGGTGAACTTCTTTGATCCTGCCGAGAAAGCCTTGCTGCAAACCATGCAACGCGGCGAGTTCAACATTCACGGTTGGCGTCGTGCCGATCTTCTCAGCTAGCCGATGGGCGCACCTTCCTGATGCCTGTAGAGGGGCTTGATGGTGGTGTCGGTGTCGAGAATCCAGGGGGCGTCGAGCAAAGGCGCGACGCTGTCAGCCAGGTGCGTGTCCAGCCACGTCGTGCCTTCCGCTTCCGGGATGCGCTTCAGGGCATTGCGCAAGGCATCTTCGGAGATCACTTTCCGCATCCCCAGCAGGCCGGGATTGATTCCGTCGCAGCGGATCGCCGTCACGTGGGCATAGCGCCGCTGCCCGGCAAGCATCGAGAGCATCCAGGTGCCCAGCACCTCCGCCTTCGTCGGTGCGTTTGGGCTGGTGTAGGCGAGTGGGCAGCTTGCCTCCCACCGCGACCACAGCCCGGTCAGGTTGAGAAACTCGATGAAGTAGGCCAATTGTCCCATCGGCGTGGCGGCACTTTCGGTCTCACATCGGACCTGCACCAGAGCCGGCCCCAGAAATTCGGACAGTGGGATAAGTGATAGCCTTGCTCAATCGCAGGCCGCGTAGCGGCCGAAATGAGGAGCAAGAAGATGACGAGAAGGAAGCGGCGGAATCACTCGCCGGAGTTCAAGGCGAAGGTGGCGATGGCGGCGATCAAGGGCGACAAGACGCTGGCCGAGATGGCGCAGCAGTTCGATGTTCACCCCAACCAGATTACCGACTGGAAGACACAGTTGATGGAGCGTTCGTCAGTCGTGTTTGGCGACACGGCCGCCAAGGAGAAAGGCCCGGACATTCTGGCCATGGAAGCAAAGATTGGTCGCCTGAGTCTGGAAAATGATTTTTTAGAAGGCGCGCTCACCAAGGCGGGACTGCTGAGCGCAAGACGATGATTGACCGCAGCCACACCCTGCCGGTAGTCCGGCAATGCCGGATTCTCGGGCTTGCCCGGTCGACCGCCTACTACACCCCGGAACCTGTCTCGTCCGCCGATCTGGCGCTGATGCGCCGCATTGATGAATTGCATCTGGAGCACCCGTTCGCTGGCAGCCGGATGCTGCGCGACCTGCTGCGCCTGGAAGGCCATTCCATCGGCCGCAAGCACGTGCGCACGCTGATGAAAAAGATGGGGATCGAAGCACTTTACCGGAAACCGAACCTTTCCAAACGGCATGATGCCCACCTGATCCATCCCTATCTGCTCAGGGACCTGGTCATCGACCGCCCCAATCAGGTTTGGGCCACCGACATCACGTACATTCCGATGCGCCGGGGCTTCGTCTATCTGGTCGCCGTTATCGACTGGTGCAGCCGGAAAGTCCTCTCCTGGCGGTTATCCAACACGCTGACTACGGATTTCTGTCTGGAGGCGGTCAGCGAAGCCATCTTGCATTTCGGCAAGCCGGATATCTTCAACACCGATCAGGGTAGCCAGTTCACCAGCAGCGATTTCACCGGGTTGCTGAAGGATAACGGAATCCGGATCAGCATGGATGGCAAGGGCTGCTGGCGTGACAACGTCTTTGTCGAACGACTCTGGAAAAGCGTCAAGTACGAGGAGGTCTATCTCAAGGCTTACGACACGGTGGCCGATGCCAAGGCCAACCTGGGGCGCTACCTGGATTTCTACAACGCCCGCCGACCGCATCAAACCCTTGACGGTAAAACGCCGGATACGGTCTACGTCGAAAACCTGCCAAAAGAGACGGTCGCAGCATGACCACCGCGTTACCCCGCAGGGCTCCACCTATCTCCGTGGAAAAACTGTCCAAACAAACGGGACCAGCTCTCTCCTCTCTCTCTCTCAGGGCAAACGCATTTACTCTTTAGTCACTAACCAGTTCAATCATCACAAATCATGAGAAGAATTCAGGATGCGCAAGCCATGGTTGGCACTATGTTGAAGCGGGTCAATGAGCAGGCCGCAGCGACGACTGAACGTCCCAATCGAGTGAGGTAGTAGCGATAGGTATGAGTGACTTTCTTGATCAAGCCGAGCGTACGCAGTCGGGCAAGTTGGCGCGACATGGCGGACGGAGTGAGCTTCAGATAGCTGAGAAGATCGGCACGACGCCAACCGTGAATGTTGAACTCGCCGCGTTGCATGGTTTGCAGCAAGGCTTTCTCGGCAGGATCAAAGAAGTTCACCCCTTTGACACCGGGAGCCGCCCCCAACCGTGGCATGCTCAATCGCTCCAAGTCACGCTCGCCGGCACTGGGGTCATCGAGGCTGGAGAGGAACGCCAGGTAACGTTGGTTGCAGCCGAGCAGGATGTCGCGCAGGTCGATCAGGCTATAGATTGTCTTCTTCAGGGGCGCCAATTCTCGGGTGGCGTGCCTGTCCTTGTGTTCCACCTTGCGGTGGTGTTTGAAGAAACTCACGTCATTGACGGTCGTTTCGACCCGCAGTACGCGGGAGAATTTGTCATACACCTTGACGCCAGCGGCGCCCATGGTGTGCTTGATGCAGCGCCCCTCGATACGGGTGGACAACCGGGAACCGATCTCCTGGGCCAGTTGTGGCGTGACCTTCTTGCCCAGAAAGCTGGAGACGCGTTCTGCGTTGGCGGCCAAGACCGCTTGGCGCGAAATGGCGTCATACAGTGGAACCAATATCTGCTCACTGCGAAACATCAGGTCGGTGGAGTATTCGACTTGGCGCAAGCTCCAGTGATACGAGGATCCAAAGACGTCAAGCACTGGGCACAACCACTGCGCATAGCGATCCAGTCGCGGGTGAAGTACGTCGGGACTGAACGCATCCGCCAGCGCCTGCGCCTGCGCGATGTCGGCGACACGCAGGAAGGCGTTGTCCTGCTGGAGGAAGTCGATCCTTTCTCGCGTCAGAGTTCTTGCCAGAGCGCTGTGACCATTACAGTAGAACTGCAACCCGAACGGTGCCCACGTCGGCACACGCAGGTAGCACAACCCCAGTTCCTCGTCGATGAAATAGAAGTAGTAGTGCAGGCACTTGCCTTGATCGGGGCGCAGGTAAGTCTTGCCACTGCCTTTGTCATGCCACGGTTTGTAGCTCGGACAGGCTTCCATGGCCGAGAGCACATGCACCAAACCCGGTGCGTCGCCGCGACCGGCGAGCACTCGCGCGACCAACTCTTCCTTGCGAATATGGCTTTTGCTGACGTGCTCGATTTCAATACCCGCCGCCAGACACACCTCCTGCGCACGCTCACGAATGCGATCTCGCAGCGGCTCGGCAAATCGCGGGTAGTCGAATACCCGAATTCCGTGCGTGTACAAATAACTCGTCATTCCTGCCGCGTAGCACGCACCAGGCAGCGTGCCGGTGATAATGATCCGGTCAAAGCACGAAAGCACGCCATGCATGTTCGTCACGTATCGTTCCGCCAGAGCCATCGCCAACATGATCGCCTCCTCGGTCATTCGTCAGGCTTCTATCGTAATACCTGTTTGGTTCCGGATCGTCCGGCTTAGGTTAGTTAACAGTAAAGGACCACGCTTCTGCGCGATGGCGCATCGACCCTGATTTCTAGGCTTAGGCCGGGGCCGGCCAGGTGACCGTGACCTGCAAACCTTGCGCGTTTTCACCGGCCGCGAATTCAAGATCGGCACCGTGCAATTCGGCAATCCGGGCGACGATGGCCAGGCCGAGCCCGCTGCCCGTTGGATGTTCTCCCCGGTTCAGGCGATGGAAGCGGCGCAGGACCGCCTCCCGGTCGCCGGCGGGAATTCCGGGACCGCTGTCGCTGACGCTCAGACGGCTTTGACCGTTCGTGGCAGCTACCTGGACACGCAGCGAGCCGCCGGTCGGGGTGTAGCGGATGGCGTTGTCGATCAGATTGCGGATCAGCACGCGCAGCCATTCTGCCTGGCCGGTGACGATGCATCCGGGGGCCGCAGCAAGCGCGAAATCGAGATCCTTATCGAGTATCTGGTGGCCAAGATCGGCGCAGACGGTTTCGGCAAGCACCGCCAGGTCGACCGGCTGCGGATCGGGCAGGCCGGATTCGGGGTCGAGGCGGGCCAGTTGCAGCATCTGGTCGATGAGGTGGGAAGCGCGGGTCAGACCGCTTTGCAGTTGTGCCAGCGAGCAGTCGCGTTCGCTGCTGTCACGGGCGCGCAGGGCGACCTGCACTTGCGCCTGGAGCGCGGAGAGCGGCGTCCGCAGTTCGTGGGCGGCGTCGGCGGTAAACCGCCGCTCGGTTTCGAGCGCGGTTTCGACCCTCTGAAACAGGCCGTTCAGCGCCTCGAGTATGGTGCGGATTTCTTCCGGGGCGGTCGCCGGGGTCAGCGGTTGAAGTTGCTGCGGCGCGCGGCTGGCGATCTGTCTGGCGATGCCGTCGAGCGACGACAGTCCCTGGCGGGTGGCGAGCCAGACCCAGAAGCCGATCAGCGGCAGGCCAAAGAGGGCCGGCACGAGCAGGCGCCAGGCGATGTGGCCGATCAGCTCGTCGCGAATGTGGTGGTTCTCGCTGACCTGGACCTGCAGGCTGCGGTCGTCGTTCCACTGGCTGTAGTGGCGCCAGCGGTCCTTTCGGTCACGCGTTTCGGAGAAGCCGTCGGTTGCGGTCAACGCCGTTTTCGGGGCATTTTTCGAGCGCATCAGCAGTTTGCCGTCGGCGCGCCAGATCTGGAAGCGCAGGCGGCGCTGGTACTTGTGACCCGCGTCGCCAAGGTCATCGATGTCATCGCCTTCGTCGTGGCTGGCCAGCGCGAGCAGGGTTTGTGCCGCCTGGGCAAGCTGGGCGTCGAAAAGTTTGTCGACTTGATGGTGGGCATCGATATAGCTGAAGACCATGGTCACCAGCCAGGCGGCGGCGACGCCGCCAAGCAGCAAGCCGAGCAGGCGGCGGCGCAGCGAGAACCAGGCGGTCGTCACCTGGAGATCGTGTAGCCGACGCCGCGCAGGGTGCGGATCAACTCGCTGCCCAGCTTCTTGCGCAGGTAGTGGATGTGCACTTCGAGGGCATTGCTGTCGGGTTCGTCGCGCCAGCCGTAGACCGATTGTTCGAGCTGGGTCCGGCTGAGAACCCGGCCGGCGTTTTCGAGCAGCATCTGCAGCAGCGAGAACTCGCGGACGGAAAGTTCGACCGGCGCGCCGGCCAGCGTGATGCTATGAGCAGCGGGATCGAGCACGATGTCACCATGGGTCAGCAGCGGGGCGGCGCGGCCGGCGCTGCGCCGGGTCAGGGCGCGAATGCGGGCGGCCAGTTCGTCGAGGTCGACCGGCTTGACGAGATAGTCGTCGGCGCCGGCATCGAGGCCCGAAACCTTGTCGCCGGTGGCGTCGCGCGCGGTCAGGATGAGCACTGGCGCGGTCTGGCCGCGACCGCGGGCGCGGGTCAGGACTTGCATGCCGGAGAGGCGCGGGAGGCCGAGGTCGAGGACGACCAGATCGAAGGATTCGGCCTGCAGCGCATGGTCAGCGGAATTGCCGTCCTTTACCCAGTCGACCGCGAAACCCGCCTGGCGCAGGCCGACGGTCAGGCCGTCGCCAAGCTGGGGGTCGTCTTCAACGAGCAGGATACGCATGGCTTAATTTTATCAGGTGGCAATCCACCAGCCGGCGACGGCGACCCAGGCCAGCAAGATAGCGCCGGCCAGCGGCCGGGCCGAGCGGATGGCCTCGTCGGGCATTCCCTGCTTGCGGCCGTTCAGCATGGCGCGCACCAAGTTCTCGTCGTGCATCAGACTCCCGGACAGGACGCCGGCGACGTGGATGAAGACCACGGTGAGCATCGCGACAGCCAGTCCTTCGTGCAGTGCTTCAAGAAAGTCGCCGCCGAGGTCGTTGTAGTTCGCCCAGCCTGAGAAACCGGTCAGGATGGCAAGGCCGAGCAGCAGCACGATGGCCCAACCACCGGCCGGATTGTGGCCGACATGGTGGGCCGGCTCCAGCTTGAGCAGGCTGACGACGTAATCCTTGACGGCGCCGGGACCGCGCACGAAATCGACAAAGCGCGCATAGCGGCTGCCGATGAAGCCCCAGGGCAGGCGGAATATGGCGACCGCAAACACCGTGGCGCCGGCGACGAGATGAACGAGGCGAAAGGTTTCGCTGTCGCCGGTCAACCAGGCCACAATAAAGCCGGCGACCATCAGCCAGTGGCCGAGGCGAACTGGCCAGTCCCAGACGAGTATTTTTTGCATGGCCTACCTCCGCAATTCCGGAATGAGAATGTCGTGCTCGCTGTAGTTGCCCTCGGCCGCGCCGCGATGACAGGCTTCGCAATTGGCCACCGATTTGACACGCGGGTCCTTCCAGTATTTCGCTGAAATTTTGCAGTGCTTGCGGACGAAGCGCGCGGTCTGGCTGATGCGGGGCGGTTCGCCGGCGCTTCCGAGTTTGCCGGCGTTGCCTGCGTTGCGCTCGAGGAAGCTGGCGATTTCCTGCCCTGCAGGACTGTCGACCGCGGCATCCGTGCCGAAGTGCTCCTTCAGGCCGGCCATCGTTCGCCGCCAGTCGTTCGCCGAAAGCAGCGCCGGTTGATAGGCCATGTGGCAACTGGCGCATTCGGCCTGGTAGCTGGCTGGCGCGTTTGCCGGGAGCGGCACCCGGTCGGCGAGCGCCGGGAGGGCGGCGCCGAGGATAAAGGTGATGGCGATGCGTTTCATGTCAGCGTACCTCGCTCATATAGGTGACGAAATCGGCCTTCTCGGCCGGCGTGCAGTCGCGCCCGATGACTTCCCGGCAATTGCGGCCGAACCATTTTTCGACCTTGGTCGGGTCGCTGAAGCGCTGGCCATTGGCGGCCACCGCCAGCGGACGGATCGCCTTGCCGGTGACAACATGCTGACCGGCGTTCAGTGGGCTGTCAGTATGGCAACTGGTGCACGCCGGCATCTTGTCGTTGTTGGCGAAGCGCTGGCGGAAAAATGCATCGCCGCGTTTTGCGGAAGGCATGAAGCCAGCTTGCCGGGCGGCTGCCTCGGTGGAGTAGGTCTGGGCGATCTGTTGCGCCATTTCGGCGTGGGCGGCGATGCTGGCGAGCAGCAGGCACAGGGCTGGAAGGGTGCTCACAGTCGTTCTCCTTGTCGTGTTCATGGAGAAGGAGTGTAGAGAGCCAGCCTTAACGCCGCCTTATGAGTAGCTTAAGGAAGTATTAACCGAGAATTCGCCCGCCGCCAGAGGGGATAAAGCCCGAGCAGCCCCAGCAGCGGCCCGGGCAGAAGAAGCCATGCGATGTGGATGCCCCAGTCGCCGATCCAGGCTGTGCCGAGATGGATTGAAATCGTCGTGATGGCAAAGCCGATCGAGTTCTGGATCGCCAGCGCGCTGCCGACGATCTCGGGTGGGCAGGCGCGTGCCGAAAGGGCAGAAAAATGCGGCGAATCTGCAACCACACTGGCACCCCAGAGAAGCAGCAGGCTGATTTTTGTCCAGGCTGGCCACGCTTCGCTGAACGGAAAGAGTGCGCAGCACAGGGCGGAGAGTGCGAGCGCGGTGGCCGCGACGCGCGCACTGCCGATGCACTGGCTCCACCAGCCGCCGAGCACGCAACCGAGGGCGCCGATGCCGATGATCGCGAATGACAGGCCGGACAGCGTCGCGCTGCCGGCGGCTGCCAGACCGCTCAGGAGCAACAGCGCCGGCACCAGCGTCCAGAAGGCGTAAATCTCCCACTGGTGGCCGAAGTAGCCGAGCGCCGAAGCGCGGAACTCGCGCACCGAAAAGGCGTAGAAGACGCGCCCGAGGCGCAGCGGCGGGGCATCGTGGCGTCGTTTCAGATGCGGCCCGTCACCGAGGTACAGGATCATCGCTGCGGCGATCAGCGCCAGCGCCGACGAAACGAGGATCGTCGCCTGCCACGACCAGCCGGCGCCGGCCAGGCGGATGCCGTGGGGCAGCGCGGTGCCGAGGGTCAGCATGCCGACCAGTTGGGCGAGCGCCGCGCCGGCGCGTTCCGGCACCCAGCTGACGACCAGTTTCATGCCCAGTGGGTAGACGCCGGCCAGACACAGGCCGACCGCGAAACGCAGTGGAATGCCGCTCGCCATGTCGCTGGCGAACAACGCAAAGGCCGCATTGAACAGCGCACCGAGCAGTGCGCAAAGCGCGAAGATCCGGCTTGCCGCGTAGCGGTCCGCCAGCCCGGAGACGGCGAAACTCAGGGTGCCGAGAATGAAGCCGAACTGGACGGCGTTGGTCAGCGTGCCGATTTCCGCCGGCGCGATGCCCCAGGTGCGAATCAGGTCATCGGCGGCGCTGTTGGCGGAAAACCACAGCGAAGTGCCGAACAGTTGTGCAATCACGATGACGGGAACGGGATTCTTCATAGGCGGATCAGTTTGAGTCGCCCGAGCAAGCATACAGCAACCGTCGCTCGGCCGAGGCGCCGCAACCGGCGCGTGTCGAGCGCCGGCGCCAGCGATTCCGCCGCTTCAGCCATACCGACGGCAATGGGTGCGGTCAACGCCGAAAAGTTGCCCGAATCGCCTGTGGTGACCGCGGCTCACGGATTATGGTGCCTGATAGCGCCGTTGAGCGGGGCCGTGAACTCAATCCCCTTGACTTAGCGCGTTTGCATATTTTACAGCCGCCGCGATAAGCCGGCCATGTCGGGGTAGAATTGGGTCTCGTAACGGATTGATATTTATAGGTTAAATATGCCGTCCTAAATATGTCAATGTGCTTTTCAGGCTTGCGGACTTCATTCAGAGCACAGCCTTTCGCGAAGCGGCTCGCCGTGATTCCCGGAATTTCACGCGCAGCCGTGGATTGCCCTTCACCGATCTGATCGCTTTCCTGCTCAGCGGTGTGCGTGGGGCCGTGCAGGGCGAACTCGATGCGTTCTTCACGCTGCTGGCGCGGCGAACCCGCTTGTCTCGGGTGGTGACCGCCAGTGCGTTCTCGAAGGCGCGTAGCCGCCTCTATGCGAATGTCTTCGATCCGCTCAACACAGAGTTGCTGCGGCTGGTCGATGAAGCCCTTCCCGGTCAGCCGCTCTGGCAGGGATTGCGGGTTCTGGCCGCCGATGCCTCCAAGGTTCGCTTGACCTTGCTCAACGCGGAGGGCAAGCGGTGTGTGCGCGAGGCGACGCTGTTCGGCTTGTTTCGTCCGGGCATCGAGTTGTTCGATTCGCTGATCCTGCACAGCCCCCTGGTTGGTGAGCGGCAGATGCTGTTCGAGCGCCTGGACCGGATTGACCGCCACGACATGCTGCTGCTCGACCGCGGTTACCCGGGCGCGTGGCTGGTGGCCGCCTTGCTGCATCGGGAGATTCCCTTTTGCATGCGCTGCGATTCGTCGTCGACCTTTGCCGCCATCACGCAGTTCATGCGCTCCGGCCAGGACGACACCGTGGTGACCCTGCCACCGCCGAATTGCCGGGATGCCGTCGATTATGAGTGTCCCCGCCAGGCCTCGACCGTGCGCCTGATCCGCCAAGTGACACCCGCCGGTAAGGTGCGCGTGCTCATGACGTCCTTGCTCGACAGTGCGCAGTATCCGGCGCCTGCATTCGCAGATCTCTATCATCGGCGCTGGCGCATCGAAGAGGCCTTCAAGCGCCTCAAGCATCGCCTGTCGCTTGAGCATACGTCTGGCTTGACCTGGCTCGCGGCCTGTCAGGACGTCGGCGCCAAGATGCTCTGCGACAACCTCAATGCGCTGGCGGTCTATCTGGCCACGGAGCACCTCATCGCCCCAGATTCGCCGTGGCGTATCAATCGCACCTTGGCTTTCTCGCATCTGCGCCGCCTGCTGCCCCAAGTGCTCACCGGTCGCCTTCGCTTGACCTCGCGCATCGTCGCCGCACTGTTCTCCGAGATTGTCCTGAACCTTCAAAAATTCATCCCCAACCGAAACCGACCGCGACCTATTCGACCCAAGCCACACAAGTCTCATGCCTACAAAACCGCTCCATGACAAGATGCTAAGTCACGAGGATTGGCCGTGAACTGCCCGAACGGATAAGGTGCTGTGGGACAATGTCACGCATGGATACTAATATTGCAACGGACGGTGGCGCGGCCATCTCATGTGCCTCCTGCGCAGCCTGCTGCTGCCGGCTGGAAGTCCTGCTGGCCGGCGAAGACAACGTCCCGGCGCGCTTCGTGGTCGAGGATCGATGGGGCGGCTCGGTAATGCGCCGCCTTGCCGATGGCTGGTGTGCCGCCGTCGACCGCAACACCATGCGCTGCGTCATCTACGAACGCCGCCCGGATGTCTGTCGTGAGTACCGGATGGGGGATGCTGACTGTATCGTCGAACGGCGCCTGTTCTTCGCCCAAGATACGGATGATCACGCTTGAAGCCGGACGGCCACGCTCCTGAAAGATCAAACGACGCATTTTTCTTGCGCTCGATGCCTCCTGCCATGCTGGCACGGAGCGGGGTACGGCGATTCGGATAGTCGGCCCGCAAAGCCCGGTACGGCCGCCTTGTGATGGTCTTGGAGTGTGCGACAGGAGCGGCAGGCCAGCCACCTGAGAGAATTGTCAGCACTTGGAGAGTGGCGCGTCAGTTGGCATTAAAGCCGCGCCGACCTTCTTTCGATGGGCGGATTCAACTCTGAAATGCAACAGGGTAATGACGGGAGTGTAGCTGACTCATGAAGAGGTCGTGAGGTGTATTGTAGTCAAGGCATTTTCGAGGTCGGTGATTGAGACGGAGCCTGGCAAGTCCGATATTTTTTTCGGAGATGCCATCAAAGCTCATTTTCTTGGGGAAGAACTGCCGAATGAGGCCGTTCATATTCTCGTTGGCCCCGCGTTCCCAAGAAGCATAGGGGTGGGCGAAGTAGCAATCAGCCTGGAGTTGCTCGGCAAATCGCTGATGCTGAGCAAACTCCTTCCCGTTATCCGTCGTCAGTGTGTGGACAGCGTTCGCGAAAGGCGTCAGCAGGGAAATCATCGCATCTGAGACAGCCTGTGTGGTCTTGGCTGGCACATGGGCGATGAGGGTGTAGCGAGAGATGCGTTCGTTGAGCGTGACCAGCGCCTGATGCTGGCCGGCACCGATCACCAAGTCAGCCTCCCAGTCGCCAAAGCGTTCACGGCAATTCGCGATGGCGGGGCGTAAGTCAATGGACACCTGATTGGGAATGGTTTCACGTCGTTCGCGGCCACCGTAGCGTTTTCGACGAGCCTTCTGGCAGCGCAATTTGCGATGTAAAGTGCCACCCGCTCGCTTGTCAGTATAGATGCACTTATGACTGACACTCGGTTTATCGTTGGTCTTCAGGTAACCCGATATGTGCTCAGGGCTCCAGGTTTCCGCCAACTGGGTCTCGACAAAAATCCATGTCAGATCTGCAATGCGCGGACCGTTCTCAGAGGCCCGCATGCGGGCCTCTGAGAACGCATGGGCCTGCTTTGGCCGATAACCACGCTAACCACGATTGCGTGTCATCTCACGGCTAATCGTCGATTTATGTCGATTCATCAACCGGGCTATGCTACTTCGGTCATGTTCTGCCTTGGCAAGGATGGCAATCTGGTAACGTTCGTTCCGGGTGAGCTGCGTGTAACTCATGTTGGGCAACTTTGACTTAGCGGTCGAGGGGCTCGGATGCTACTGCATCTCGCCCACCCAACCTGTTAAACATCAGAGTTGCACTTCGGTTTTGAATCCGCGCCCGGGGAAAACGCGGTTGGCGCGGGCGATGGTCTGCATCAACGTGTGGTTGCGCATCGGCTTGTCGAGATATATCGTCGAGCAGCTCGGCGCATCAAAGCCAGTCAGCCACATGGCGCAGACGAAGACCAGGCGCAGCGGGTCTTCGGTGTCCTTGAACTTCTCTTCGAGGCCCGGCTGCGACTCGTTCATCCACCTGCGGTGCGGCGCGATGTCGAGGCCCCGCGCCTGCATCTGGGCGATTTCGTTCTGCCCCGGCGAGACGATCAGCGCCATGTCGGTCGTCGTCAGCACCGAAAGACGCTGTTTCAGTTCGGCCATCCGCAAGTCGCGCCGCGCCTGCTCGGATGTCATGCCGCCGCCCGGTTGATAGTGCAGCTCGCCCAGTTCCTTCCGCACCCGTTCCGTTTCCACCGCCCAATACACCCTCACCTTGTCGTGCATCTTGAGCGCGGTGGCCTTGTCGATCGACACCACCAGCGCCTTGCCGACAAAGCCGCGACCGAGGAAGTGCCGCACGATGTCCTGCGCCACGGCTTCCAGCCGGTCGGCGCGGGTGATCAGGTGGTACTGGCGCGCCAACTCGCGTTCGAGTTTGCCCTCCTGCTCAGGGTCGAGTTCGGCGTCCTCGATCAGCCGGTAGATGTCCTCGTTGAGGTCCGGGTTGATGAGCTGCAATTCCGGCGTGCGGTTCTCGTAGAACAACGGCACGGTGGCGCCGTCTTCGATCGACTGCTGGAAGTCGTAAATCGACACGTAGTCGCCGAAGAGCTCCCTGGTGCGTTCCTCACCGGCGATCAGCGGCGTTCCGGTAAAGGCGAGGAACATCGCCTTGGGCAGGGCGGCGCGCATGTTGAGCGCCAGCGTGTCGTACTGGCTGCCGTGCGCCTCGTCAGTCAGCACAATGACGTCGGTGCGGTCACAGAGCAGCTCCGGCGTCTGGAATTTATGCACCAGCGTAAAGACATAGGGAACCGCTGATCAATTCACCTAAAAATGCTGAGAAGTGAAGTCTTTTACGAAACTATCTGGCTGCAAGCCCGAAAAAAAATGATATCGCCCACTATTCGGAGCATTTCTGACCTTCAGGACGCAACTTGGCTGTCCGCGAATAACCAGCGGCGGGTGAGCACCAGATTTGCCATGGCAAACAGCGAGAACAGCTGCGCCGTATTCTTGACCAATCCCCTATAACGCGTCTGGCGATGTTTGAAGAGGTTCTTCACGACATGGAAGGGATGTTCAACCTTGGCCCCGATGCTGGCTTTGGTGTGTTCAAGTTGCGCAACCAACCGGCCCAGCTCCGTTCCTTCCAGAAGTTTGCGTTTGCACGGTTTCATGGCAACGTGCCATTCAACTTCGCTCCCCTGGCTTTCCTCGCGCTTCTCAACCCTCTGGTAGCCGCCGAATGCAAAATCTATTCAGTGGCAATACGTTCTGGGAAGACTACATCGTGAACAACGACGACAGTGAGTACGGATTCAATCTTGAGTAACCATCGCCATCCCGCCTAACTCCGCACAACTGCCCTCGGGCGGTTTTTTGCTTTCTAGACCCCCAATTTTCTCGTTTTTGTTGTGCCCGTACACAAGCCCGTACATGGCGGTGGCGGACGCCCGTACACCACGAATCCGACACTGATCTGAATGGCACTTACTTAAGCTTTTTGGGATGTCCATTTTTCATGACGATAGCTTTGGCGAGATTACGTGGTTTGGTGAGCATTGGATAGGGTTTAGGTCGTCGTTTGACGGCGCGAGGCTCGATCCGGCCCGGTCGGTTACCGACCTGTTGTTGGGCGATTAAAACGAATAGTTCGCTGTGTATGTTGTGATGGCTGCGGCTCGCAAAGGGTGCCCAGGCGAGCCAGATTTGCACGGTATGCTTGAAGCTCAGTTGGCGCGGCAATCTGTGGGAGAGCATTGCAGCCTGAGCCATCATTAACCGAATCAGATTGTAGGCGAGGAGATAGACCCAGATTTCCTTGATCGCCATCGCAGGCGTCAGGCAACTCAGTCGTTCCATGCCGAGCGTGGTCTTGATGTTGCGCAGATCGAGTTCAACGTGCCAGCGATCCCGATAGAGCGATTTCAAGGCAGTCTTGTCGGTTTGTTTTGGGCAAAGCAATGTCGTCACCCGTGTCTTGCCGCCGACCCGAAGCTCGCGTACGGTCAGACTCTCGGGGGCCTGATCGTAGTCGGCCTGAGGCATCCAGTCGGGTTTGCTGGCGGGTTTTGGCAGCACGATCAGATGATCGCACTGCCCCAACTGCCGACCTCGGCAAAAATCGGTGGTGCGTTGCCGCGCGCCATTTTGTTCAAACACCGCATCAATGCACCGCTCGCGTAATGAGCAGAGGAGAAAATAGGTGGCGTAGAAGGCGTCGCCCAACAGTAAATCACCCTGCTCCAGGGAATCGAATATCGAACGCAGCAACGACTGCTCATCGCTGCCCTTGCCCCGACAGGAGCCGGTCGTGGCATTGAGTACCGCCCCGCTACCCAAACAAACGAGCCCAACGATCCGGCACTGCGGGAAACCCAGTCCCGGCTTCTGGCTCGTCGGTTGCGGGACGACCTGATTGTCTGAGGTGTCGGGCATTACGACGGTCGTCCCGTCCACCAGACGGACGGGACGACCCCGCCAATGCCAAGCTGTCGGCGCCTGCGTGGCGACTCTTTGCCCCACGTGGCACGCCAGTGTACTGAGCATCTTCAAAGGCAAGCGCTTTCGCGCCCGGCAATAGGCGCCCGTGTGGGTGCTGCCCGGCACCAGGCCGCCAACCAGGCATTTGACCGCACGGTCATTGACTGCCTTCTGGCAGGAACGATCGGTGCTCAGCGCTTGGGCCAGAAACATCGACAACGTCTCCGTCGGGGGATATTGCCTTTCTCGGTGGGGCGGCAGTTCAGATTCCACGGCATCGAACAATTCCGGCCCCATCAACAGGTTGAAAAACGCATAGGCGTCGCTCTGGGCAGCGTGGGCCTTGACCGTTCGGTGTTGCTGTGCGCGTGTACTGCGGATAGGATGCATTTGGGCTGGCTCATCGTGGGCGGGTTGGGTGTTTGGCGACGCCAACTTATCACGCGTCGATCCAGCCTGTTTCATCATTTGCATCAAAGAGTTGAATGTTAAGTAAGTGCCATTCGACACTGATCTCACGTTTTCGCAATCACCCGAAGGGAGATAAACGTGAGTATCAAACACCTCAACCAACGCCATTTGGCCGACCGTTGGGACGTCAGCGAAGCCACACTGGAACGTTGGCGGACCGAGGGAATCGGACCCGTATTTTTGAAACTGCAAGGGCGCGTGCTGTATCGCTTCGAAGACGTCGAATCCTTTGAGGCCGACAGCTTGCGCAAGAGCACCTCTGAACGCGTCGTGGTCGGAGGTGCAGCATGAGCCGCACAATTCCCGACCAAATTCTCGCCACTCGGCAGTGCAACTTTTTTTCTGTAAAAGTTCTCAGGCGATTCCATCGGGATGGGCTCAGTCTTTGAGGTTGAGATAGATTTTCCCGGTCATCCACTCCTCATCGCATTCGGCGAGGAGCGCTGAGACGAGGCGGAGGCAGGAAGCGGTGTTGGGGAAGATGGAAGCCACCCGGGTACGGCGTTTGATCTCGCGGTTAATGCGTTCGAGGCCGTTGGTCGTGCGCAACCGGACGCGTTGGGCCACTGGCCAATTAAAGACAGCGAACCCCTCGGGCAGATTCTCCTCGGCCCACTGGGCCAGTTTGGGCGCCTCGGTCCGCCAGGCCTCGATCGCCTGACGCAAGAGGCGCTCCGCTTCGGTTTTGTCCGGTGCATTGAAGATCGCCCGAATCCGCTGCGCCACCGGTTTGCGCTGATCAAGGCGGGTGACATACGACTGCGCGTTCTGTTGCAGGTGGAACTGGCAACGTTGCCAGGGTACGCTGGGCAAGGTGGCGCGGCGTGCCGCATTGAGACCGGCATGCGCATCGGCGACGATCATCTTGACGCCCTTGAGTCCCCGCCGCACCAGGCTGTCGAGGAAGGCCCGCCAATGCACCTCCGCCTCGGACAAGGCGACCGAGACGCCCAGCACCCGGCGATGACCGCTGTGCGTGATGCCGACCGCCACCAGCACGGCACAGTCGACCAGCTGCCCGCCCTCGCGCACCCGCTCGTCCCCCAAGAGGACTTCCTTCGGGGCGTACCGCGCATCGAGAAAGACATAAGGCGTTTCATCGAGCGGTCGCTCACGCCAGACGGCCAACCCGGCATCCAGTTGTTCGGCGGCACGACTCACCTGCGTCGACGAAATCGACACCTCTGGCCCAAGCAAGGCTTGCAGGACGGTGATCACCTTGCGTGTGGAAACCCCCTGTACATACATTTCGGCCAAGGCGATATTGAGCGCCTGCTCGGTCCGCGACCCTTTCTCCAGGGCGCTGGGGTAGAAGCCGCCGCCGCGCACCTGTGGCACCTCGAAGGTTAGTTCGCCAACCCGGGTCATCATCGTTTTGGGCTTGAAGCCGTTGGCGTAATCAGAGCGCTCGACGGTACGTTCATGGGGCTGGGCATTGAGAAAAAGTTTGCGCTCAATCCGGCTGGCCTCGTTGACCAGAATGCGCAGTGCTTCGCCGGCGCCATCCAGACCGTTGTTTAGCAGCACCGCAAAACGGGCATCCAGAGGGTGATGTTCTACGCGTTGTGCCATGCTGTCGATTCTTTCGTGGGAATGGGTAAGAATGCCCCGAAGAAATCGCCTGCGGGAGTAGCCGGTCAATGTTTCGCCGCGTGGCTGTGCCGTCCTCCGCGACTCGGGCGCTACGCACCCTTGTCGCTCCGGCCAGCACAGCCACGCAAAACCAACAGGAAAAGAATTTACAGAACGGATGTTGCACTAACCGCCACTCCGGTTAGTGAGCTTGCCAACTTGGCCAGTAATTCACTGTTTCAGGTCAAGAACGATGCGGCAGAGCTACTGACTGTATCCAAGGCACTCGTCGAGCACATCGACCGTGCTCTGGACCTGAAGTACGTAGATCGCGCGCATCAATTACGCCTGGCAGCACATAAGGACACCGGCGTCGTCCATTTCGATGACGGCAATGTACGCGTCACCGCTGATCTGCCCAAGAAAGTCGAGTGGGACCAGAAGCTACTGGCCGAACTCATCGCACGTATTGCTGCAGCCGGTGACAACCCGGCCGAGTTCATCGAGACGTCCTACCGGGTCAGCGAAACCAATTACCAAGCCTGGCAGGAATCCCTGCGTTCCCAATTCACCCCCGCGCGCACCGTCAAGGTTGGCAAAGCCAGCTATCGCCTCGCGCTGCTTTCGGAGTAATCACCATGCTGAAATCCCTTATTGAATCGCTGCGCAAGAAGTCCGTTTTTCTGTCCGAACTTCCGGCCACTGTCAGGGTGCCGGGGCACGGCGGTAAGCCAACGATCGATGGTCTTCAGATTGAAGATGCCAGCGTCGACGATATTGCGTTTGCCATCCAAGGTCTGGAATACGAATCGGCCAACATCGGTGGGCAACTTCACGCACTGAGAAAGTTGCATGACCTGGCCCGTAACCGGGGCGTACTCGGTACCGACAAGGTAGCCGAGATCTTTGGCACGGAGGTCTGAGATGCCCTTTCCGATCATTACCGCCGATCAGCGCCTCGCAGAAAACCGCCGTTCCTCGGGCGTCATCCTCGGACCCGCCGGTGTCGGGAAGACCAAGAATGTCGTCAAGTCTGCGATCCAGCCCGACAGCAAGGAGTACGCGGCATTGATTGGTGCCGTCAGTCGCGCACTTGTTCCCACCGGCGGATTCAGCAGCAGTGCGCCGGCGGCACACGCTGCACCGGCTGCCGCTCCTTCTGTATCTACGCGGCCCACTTGGGCGCAATAAGGAGAAACAGCTATGATTCTCCGACCGCGCCAACGCGAGTTCGTCACGCGCTGTGTCGGGGCGCTCAAGACCCACGGCAATACGCTGGGCGCCGCCCCGACCGGTGCTGGCAAGACCATCTGCCTCTCAGGCACGGCGGGCGAGTTTCTCGCCCATCCCGATGCCAAGGCCTGTGTGCTCGCCCACCGTGACGAACTCACCGCGCAGAACCTGAGCAAGTTCTCGCGGGTAGCCTGGCGGTCGCCCTGCAACTGCAAGTGCTCGAACCTGAGCATCTACCCGTCACGATGAACACCACGGCAGAAAACGGCAACGTAATTCGTGCCGGCATCGAGTTCGATCGGCTGGGTCGGCGGGTGGCCTACCACCTGTATCGGGCGCATCCGGAGGATGGCGCACTGGCTCCGATGTCCGGCAACGGGGGTATCGAAACGGTTCGCATCGATGCGTCGGAAATCCTGCACCTGTTCCGGCCGTTGCGTCCAGGACAGATTCGGGGTGAGCCCTGGTTGGCACGGGCGCTGGTGAAACTGAACGAACTAGACCAGTAGAATGATGCCGAACTGGTGCGCAAGAAAACAGCCGCCATGTTTGCCGGCTTCATCACCCGGCTCGCGCCAGAAGATAACCTGACGGGCGAAGGCGTTTCGGACGCCAATGGAGTGGCCTTTACCGGCCTCGAACCCGGCACGCTGCAAACCTTGGAGCCCGGTGAGGACGTGAAGTTCTCGCAACCCGCCGATGTTGGCGCAAGTTACGCCGAGTTCCTGCGCATGCAGTTCCGCGCTGTCGCCGCCGCCATGGGCGTGACCTACGAGCAACTAACCGGGGATCTCACCCAGGTCAATTACTCGTCGATCCGGGCCGGCTTACCGGAGTTTCGCCGTCGTTGCGAAGCCTTGCAGCATGGTGTCATCGTTCATCAGTTGTGCCGGCCAATCTGGCAAGCCTTCATCGAGCAGGCCGTGCTGGAAGGCGCGCTGTCTCTGCCTGGCTATGCCCCAATCCTCTTGACTTAGCGGTCTGTCATCTAATTTTGGCAACTTTGCCATCTGGCCGCGCCAAGATATAATCGAGCATGTAACCAATTGATATAAATAGGCGTTATATGACGGCCTAAATATGCCAATATCGTTTCACGGCTAACGGACTACATTCATGGCGCCAATTTCCTTGCCGCCGCCCGCCGCGAGCCTCGGTTTTTCACCCGAAACCGTGAATTGCCATTCACGAATCTGATCGCTTTCCTGCTCACCGGCATTCGCGGCGCAGTTCAGGCGGAGCTTGATTCCTGCTTTGCCCTGCTTGCCGGAAGAACCCGCCTTTGTCGGGCGATCACGGCCAGTGCCTTCTCAAAGGCGCGCAGCCATCTGGTCGCCAATCTCTTTGAGCCGCTCAATACAGAATTGCTGCGCCTGGTCGATGAGGTCGTTCCGCAGCAGCCGGACTGGCAAGGCTTGCGGGTCTTGGCGGCGGATGCATCGAAGGTACGTCTGACCTTGCTTGACCTGGAAGGGCGCCGCCATATTCGAGAAGCGGCCATCTTCGGTTTGTTTCGGCCAGGGATCGAATTGTTCGACTCGCTGATTTTGCACAGTTCGCTGGTCGGCGAACGTCAGATGTTGTTTGAGCGGCTTGACCGACTCGGTGCTCAGGACATGCTGGTGCTTGATCGCGGGTATCCGGGTGCCTGGTTGGTCGCGGCGCTGTTGCATCGAGGTATCCCCTTTTGCATACGCTGTGATTCGTCCGCTTCCTTTTCTGCCATCACCCAGTTCATGCGATCCGGAGAAGATGAGGCGCAGGTGACATTGCCGCCACCGCATCGTCAGGATGCCATTGATTACGAGTGTCCGCGTCTGCCTTCTATGGTTCGCCTGATTCGTCAGGTGACGCCGACTGGCAAGGTACGGGTCTTGATGACCTCCTTGCTTGATACCGCGCGGTATCCGGCCACAAGCTTCTCAGCCCTTTATCACAGCCGTTGGCGTATCGAGGAGGCGTTCAAGCGCATCAAACACCGGCTCAATCTGGAGCACACGTCCGGCCTGACTTGGCTGGCCGCCTGCCAGGATGTTGGGGCCAAGATGGTGTGTGACAATCTCAATGCCCTGGCCACCTACCTGGCTGCGGAAGAGCGGCTGCCCAGCGATTCGCCATGGCGAGTGAATCGGACGATGGCCTTCAATACCGTACGTCGTATCTTGCCCCGAGTCTTGGCGGGTGTGCAGCAAATCACCACCCGAGTTACCAAGGAAATCTTCTCGGAAATCGTCAAAAACCTTCAGAAATTTATCCCTGATCGTGCTCGACCTCGGCCAAACCAGCGAAAGCCTCACCTGTCCTTTGCTTACAAACCCGCCGTATGACTATGGACTAAGTTGAGAGGATTGGGCTATGCCCGGGGTGGTCAGGCCAAGCGCCGCGAGTATCTGTCCGTGAAATGGATTCCCCAGGGCTGGCAGTGGGTGGATCCCAAGAAAGAGTTTGACGCCATGCTCACCGCGATGCGCGCCGGCCTGTTATCGCGCTCCGAGGCGATCTCGTCATTTGGCTATGACGCTGAGGATGTTGATCGCGAGATTGCCGCCGACAACGCCCGGGCCGATGCGCTCGGCCTGGTGTTCGAGTCCGACCCGCGTCACGAATTGCCGACGCCTGCGCTGCCAGAGATTCCCGTGAGCAGCGAGTCCTCAGCTGATGCTATGAAGAGCGCTTGAGGTCCCGATAGAAGTTCTCGTGGGGGCCGACGGCTTCAAGATAGATCAGGCGGACTTCATCATCCACTGTGTAGCCGAGCAGGTAGAGCTGGTTCTGGCTGCGGAATTTATAGACGAACAGTTCGGCCAGGTCGCCCTTCTTACGTTCGCCGACGGCAGGATTATCCGCAATGACCTCGGCGGCCGCGTCGACATCGGCGACGACGTTGTCGTGGAGTTTCTTGTAGGCGCGTGCGAAACGTCGGGTCTGCTTGAGCGAATAGCTCATGCCCGCCGTGACCGGGCAATGAAGGTCGTCGCATCGTCATGGGACTCAGCCATCGATGCCAGTGATTCGGCAATGAAACCCGCTGGAAGGTCTGGATTGTCCAGTGCGGCGCGACCTACACGGGCCCAGTACTCGACCTGACCAGCAATGCTGCGATGTTCGACCATGGCATCAGCGCGAGCCTGATCGTACAGCGTCTGATCGATACGAATGGAAGTCGATGCAGTCATGGTGGTTCTCCAGAAAAAGTCCGTTCAACGGATAAGCAGAACGTTACCACAATTGTAGTAAGTCCTTCAAGGAGTACAACTGAAATGCAGCTACCGCACCTGGCGTCCCGTCTCTACGGGATGCCGCTTCTGCTCGCCCGAGCCAAACTGGACGTGATTCTCTCGGTACTGGGCGATCGGGTGAGTTGGCCGGAACTTGATCTGGCCTCACCACTAGCGCATGCCCGGCCACGTAGTGATGCCCCTGCGGGGATCGCCGTGATTCCGGTGGTGGGGTCACTGGTGCGCCGCACGATGGGACTGGACCTAGCGTCAGGATTTACCTCCTACGCCGAGATTGCCGGCATGGTCGACGCCGCCCTCAGTGACTCGAGCGTCGAGGGCATCGTGCTCGACATCGATTCTTCGGGTGGCGAAGCGGGTGGCGTCTTCGAGCTTGGTGAGCGGATCCGTGCGACCGATACGATGAAGCCGGTCTGGGCGGTCGCCTCGGACGCGGCCTATTCAGCCGCCTACGCCATTGGCTGTGCCGCTTCGCGCCTGGTCATTAGTCGCACCGGCGGCGTCGGTTCCATCGGCGTGATCGCCATGCATGTTGACCAGACGGCGCGCGACGCCCAGCAGGGCTATCGCTACACCCCCATCACCGCCGGGGAGCAGAAGAACGACTTCTCGCCCCACGAAAAACTTACCCCCGACGCCCATGCCCGTCTGCAGGTTGAGGTCGATCGCCTCTACGGCCTCTTCGTTGCCCACGTTGCCGCTATGCGCAAGCTCGATGGTGATGCCGTGCGTGCCACCGAGGCTGGTACCTATTTCGGTGAGGACGCCGTTACTGCCGGGCTGGCCGACGCAGTCGGCAGCCTCGATGCGGTGCTCTCCGATTTCAGCAACTTTCTGGTGGCTCGTCGGGCGCGCGGCCACGCGGTATCCGGTTCCACGCGCTCACTCATCGCACCCCCCTCAACGCTCATGGAGAACACAAGCATGCCAATGACTGATCCTGTCGAAAACTCGTTGACCGATGACCCGGCAGAGCTAACCGATCCGGAAACGGAGAAACACGTCACCAACGAAGCACCTGCGGCGGCTAATCCGGCAGCGCCCGAAGCCCACCGTGCCGATGCGGTGGCGATTGCCGAACTGTGCCAACTCGCCGGCCATCCCGAACTGAGCGCTGCCTTCCTCGCCAAAGGCGTCTCCGAAGCCCACGTCAGGAAAGCACTGCTGGCATCACGCGCCGACAGCCCGGAGATCCGCTCCACGATCGCGCCGGATGCCGCACCGCCCCAGCAATCCCCGTCCGCCAATCCCCTGATGGCGGCCGTCAAGAATCTCACCGGAAAGGAATAAGCCATGCCCGTCATTACCGAAGGACTCAACCTCGGCGATCTACTCAAGTACGAAGCCCCCAATCTCTATTCACGTGACCCGGTCACGATTGCCGCTGGCCAGAACCTCGGTCTCGGCACGGTGGTGGGCATCGAAGCCGCCACAGCCAAGCTGAAGCAGATCGATCCCGCCGCCACCGATGGCACTGAGATCGCCGTCGGCGTGCTCGCCACTTCGGTCGATGCCAGTCTCATCGATCGCGAGGACGGGCTTCTGATCGCCCGTCATGCCGTGGTTGCCGACCACGCGCTGATCTGGCCAGCCGGCATCGCCGCGCTGGAAAAAGCCACCGCCATTGCCCAACTCAAGGCGGCCGGTGTGCTCGTTCGCCACGCTGTTTAAAGGAGAAATTACATGCAGAACCCGTTCTCGAATCCCGCCTCCTCGATGGCGAACCTCACGGCCGCCCTCAACCTCCTGCCGAACCGCTATGGCCGGCTGGAATCCCTCAATCTGTTCCCGGCGCGTCTGGTACGCTTTCGCCAGATACTCATCGAAGAGAAGAACGGCGTACTCAATCTCCTGCCGACCCTGCCGGTGGGGAGCCCCGGTACCGTGGGCCAGCGCGATAAACGTAAGATGCGCTCCTTTGTCGTGCCGCATATCCCGCACGATGATGTGGTGCTGCCTGACGAGGTCCAGGGGCTGCGCGCCTTCGGCTCGGAAACCCAGTTGGAGACCATTGCCGGCGACATGGCCCGGCATCTGGAAACGATGCGCAACAAGCACGCCATCACGCTCAAGCATCTGCGTATGACCTACGACCAAGGGCGCGAGATGGCGCAGCATGCGCGCCTTTCTGAAATCACTGGCGTCGCGGTCCATTTCGCCGATCCGCACAGCCCTTGGCAACGCGGCATCAACGAAAATACCAACGGCTTGCTTCGCCAGTATTTTCCCAAGGGATCCGATCTCTCTGGATTCTCTCAGACCGAACTCGATGCCGTTGCCTGGCAACTCAATACCCGACCTCGAAAGAGCCTCAACTTTCACTGTCCGGCCGAACTGTTTATCCCAGAATCCTTCGACTTCTTTAAGCATCATCATCGGCTTGTTGCACTTCGGACTTGAAACCGCCTAGCGATTGAATGTCGACCACGGCAGGAAATCCATCAACTGGGAAAACAGTGTCTTGCCGGCGTTCATGGCAATACCCTTCAGAAAATTCCGAAGGGCCATTTTTCGCCGATTTCAAATCGACACCACACCTTTTAGCTCGGAAAGCCCCGTCAGTCATGGCGATCGGCAGTTCGAGTGCTCATTTAACCGAACAGTAGTGATGAAATCTGACAAAGTAGAACCTGATTAGCAATGTACGTCAGCTACCATCCGAGTTGAGCGCAGCGGACAAGGTATTGCAGTGATGGCCGCGATGAGCAGGCGCTGGTGGAGCGTACGCAGATCAAAGCGGCGGTTGAAGCGATAGCAGAATGCTGCGAAGGTGCGAGCAGCGCACTTTTCGAAGTCGAACGCATGGTAGCAACCCGACAGGCTGGTCTTGAGATTGCCCAACACGGTGTTGATCCACTTGAACGCGGGAACGTCCCTGGGCTTGCGCCCAGCCATGACGTTGGGTTGGTGACGGCAACCGGCCTCGGTCACGGCGCCAAAGCAGGCCAAGCCATCGAAGAACACGGTGCTCCCCGGAGCCACATTGGATTTCGCCCACGCCGAAACGGCCTCGCCCGTGAATCCCGAAACCGGTGTCAGGCACACGCGCAGCGGGTGCTCCTCTTGCGTCAGGGAAACGGCGGCAACAAACGGCACCTTGTTCTCGGAACCTCGCCCCACCTTGCCACCCGTGCGCTCACCGCCGAGGTAAGCATCATCCACTTGAACTTTGCCTTCAAGGTGATAGCGCTCCTCCCGGTCGGCCATGACCTGCATCAGCTTGTGCTGGATCAGCCAGGCCTTGGGGTAGCTCACGCCCAGTTGTCGCCGCAGCGCCAAGGCCGACAGCCCGGTCTTGGCCTGGCTGATCAGGTAGATCGCCAGGAACCAGGTGGTCAGCGGCAGTTTCGTGCCCTGAAAGACAGTCCCGGCAATCAGTGAGGCTTGATGGTGGCAAGCAGTGCATTGAAAGACTTTGCGTACGCCGTCACGAAATATGAAATTCGCCGTTTCTGCGCATCGGGGACAACAAAACCCTGCCGGCCAGCGCGCGGCCTCAAGCGCCTGCTCGCACTGCGCCTCGGTTCCGTAGTCGTTGAGAAATTCCGGCATCGACAGCCCAGACTGAAATTGGATTCGGTCCATCGCCATGATAGCCACCTCGCATTGGTTGATGGCGGTCACTGTACGGGTCTACAGGCTCACCATATGAGCTTGGCTGACGTTCATTGCCAATCAGGATCACTACTGTCCAGTTAAATTGAAGGGTGAATCGCTGTAAGCCATGAATGACAAAGGATTCCGAGCGACGAGGGGTGTCTCCGATTTGAAATTGGAATGGGGGTTGCCGCAAACTTCCGGGTTTTGGCTCGGAGGCTGCCATGAACACCGGCAAGACATTGTTCGCCCAGATCATGGATTTTCTGCCATGGAAGACCTTTCACCGGATCGTGGCGCGTTACGGTGGCGACAAGGGGGTGAGGTCGCTGACCTGTGCCGAGCAATTCCTAGCCATGGCCTTTGCCCAGTTGACCTACCGGGAGAGCCTGCGCGACATCGAAGCCTGCCTGCTGGCGCAGGCGGCAAAGGTGTACCACATGGGTTTTCGCGAACCGGTCGCCCGATCGACCTTGGCGGACGCCAACGAATTGTGCGGCTGGCGAATCTGGGAGCGCTTTGCCGGAGGCCTGATCATTCAGGCCTGCGAGTTGTATCTCAGCGAGGACTTGGGGCTCGATCTGACGCATACGGTGTACGCCCTGGATTCGACCACCATCGACTTGTGCCTGTTGGTGTTTCCTTGGGCGCACTTTCGCACCACCAAGGCCGCCGTGAAGATGCACACGCTGCTCGACCTCAAGGGCAACATTCCCAGCGTTATCCGCGTCTCCGACGGCAAACTGCACGACGTGCATGCCCTCGACCTTCTGGAGTTGGAGGCGGGGGTTATCTACGTGATGGATCGCAGCTACATCGATTTCGCCAGGTTGTATACCATGCATCTGGCGGGAGCTTTCTTCGTGACGCGAGCCAAGTCGAACATGAAGTGGCATCGGGATTATTCCGCCAAGGTGGATCGCAACTCCGGCATTATTTGCGATCAGACTATCGCGCTGGATGGCTTCTACACACGGCGGGACTATCTGGTGTCGTTGCGCCGGGTGCGCTTCAACGATCCCGGGACCGGCAAGATGCTGATCTTCATCACCAACCAGATGACTTTGCCGGCAACAACGATCTGTGCGCTCTACAGGAATCGCTGGCAGGTCGAACTGTTCTTCAAGTGGATCAAGCAGCATCTGCGAATCAAAAGGTTTTTCGGGACATCGAAGAATGCGGTCAACACGCAAATCTGGATCGCGGTGTCAGTCTATGTGCTCGTCGCCATCATCAAGAAAAAGCTGCAACTGGACGCCTCGCTCTACACTTTGCTACAGATTCTATCGGTCACCCTGTTCGAGAAGATGCCCTTGCAGCAAGCCTTTCCAGCCAGCGAGTACATTCTTCCACAGGGGGTTCCGTGCAACAAATTGAATCTATTCACTATTTAAGCGGACAGTAGTGAATCAAGAAGTAGAATTAGTGCAATATACACTGCGGCGGTCACGGTTTTTCGGACAGTCGGATAAGCTAAAGCCGACCGAACGAAAGGAACGTGAAACATGAGCGTGAAACGCAAGCAGCACGGCGCGAAGTTCAAGGCGCAAGTGGCGATGGCGGCGCTGGCTGGGGACAAGACCCTGGCGGATCTAGCATCGGAATATGGGGTTCATCCGACGATGATCAGCACCTGGAAGCAGGAATTGGTGAAGCGTGCCGACGAGCTCTTTGAGCGCGGCAACAAGAATGCTGCCGACCCACAGAAGGTGATCGACGATCTGCATCGCAAGATTGGGCAACTCCAGGTCGAACGGGATTTTCTGGTCGGACAGCCCGCCATCTCCCGCCTGATGAAAGGCGCACGATGATCAAGCCGAACGCGGAACTGTCCATTGCCCGGCAAGCCAAGCTGCTCGGGGTTTCCCGTAGCAGCGTCTATTACCACCCCAAACCCGAGTCGAACGAGGAACTTGATCTGCTCAAGCGACTGGACGAGCTCTTCACCGAGAATCCGATGTACGGTAGCCGGCGACTCCAGGCGATGCTCAAGCGCGAAGGCGTTCTGGTCGGACGTCGGCGTATTCGTCGGCTGATGAAGAAGCTCGGCCTGTGGGCGGTCACCCCGAAGCCCGACACCAGTCGGCCCCATCCCGAGCACAAGATCTACCCCTACCTTCTGCGGGACATGAGCATTGACCAGCCTAATCAGGTCTGGGCCACCGACATCACCTACATCCCGATGCAGCGAGGCTTTCTGTACCTCGCCGCCATCCTGGACTGGGCGACAAGACGGGTGCTGGCCTGGCGGCTGTCCAACACGCTGACGGCGGACTTCTGTGTCGAAGCGCTCAAGGAAGCGATTGCCCGATACGGCCAGCCCACGATCTTCAACACCGACCAGGGCAGTCAATTCACCAGCGAGGAATTCACGGGCGTGCTCAAGGCCCACAAAATCCAGATCAGCATGGACGGACGTGGACGCTGCTACGACAACATCTTCGTCGAACGCCTGTGGTGGACCGTGAAACACGAGTGGGTCTATCTGCGCCCGGCGGCAAACGGCATTGAGCAAAAGCGTAGCTTGGCCGAATGCTTCGACTGGTACAACCGCCGACGGCCCCACCAGTCGCTCGCGTGGCAAACACCGGACGATGCCTACTTCGGCGCGCTGGCCGCGGCGCAAGCTCTGGCGGCGTGAAAGGCGAAAAGCACCATGCACCGTGGATTTGTGGACAGTCGGCTGCGCCGATCCCCGCCTAACCGCGTTGCCGCGGTTCCCACCGCTTGCCCACAGGTCGGCGGCTGCCCACAAGCTCCACAGCGCCTACCACTATCCGTTTAAAATCCGGGAACGTCAAAACCATCTCCCAACCACCGGCCTTAGCTTATTCCACCCCGGTGACTGTCCAAGGGACCGGAGCCACCGCGCACTATCTTGTTTGCACTTCCTCCACGTGGATTTAATCGCCATCAACAGCGCTGGCGTCGTCTTCGCCCGGACGGTGGTTTCGGCGAACGGCGCTAACTTTAGCGGCGCGCGTCCCTACATAACTCCGAGAATTCGGCCCTCCACCCCCGCCACGCCACGCAGTGGTGGCGACAAATCTGGCTTAAGCGCAGCCTACAAACAGCCATCACGGTCCGCATCGAGTAGCCACGTCGCTATACGTAGCAGGCACGGATTCACATCGTGGCGATCCGGGCTTGCTGGTTTCAGTTAGCAGCGCAATACTTGGTCACGGTGACTTTATCGCGTCTTGCAACCCACCAAGGAAATATATGAGTCAGACGATCAAATCCAAGGCCGCCATCGCATGGGGCCCGAACCAGGCCCTGTCCATCGAGGAAGTGGACGTGATGCCACCACAAGCCGGCGAAGTGCGGGTTCGCATCATTGCCACGGGCATCTGCCATACCGATGCCTTTACGCTGTCTGGCGATGACCCGGAAGGTATTTTCCCCGTCATCCTCGGTCACGAGGGAGGCGGCATCGTGGTATCGGTGGGTGAAGGCGTCACCAGTGTGAAGGTGGGCGACCATGTGATTCCGCTGTATACGCCGGAGTGTGGCGAGTGTAAATTCTGCAAGTCAGGCAAGACCAACCTGTGCCAGAAAATCCGTGAGACGCAGGGCAAAGGCCTGATGCCGGACGGCACCACGCGCTTCTTCAAGGGCGGCAAGCCGATTTTCCACTACATGGGTTGTTCGACCTTCTCCGAATACACAGTGTTGCCGGAGATCTCGCTGGCCAAGGTCAACAAGGATGCGCCACTGAAAGAGGTCTGCCTGCTCGGTTGTGGCGTCACCACGGGTATGGGGGCGGTGATGAACACTGCCAAGGTCGAGGAAGGCGCTACCGTGGCCATTTTCGGTATCGGCGGCATTGGCCTGTCGGCCATCATTGGCGCCACCATGGCCAAGGCCAGCCGCATCATCGCGATCGACATCAACGAGAGCAAGTTCGAACTGGCGCGCAAGCTTGGCGCCACCGATTGCATCAACCCGAAGAACTACGACAAACCGATCCAGGATGTGATCGTCGCGTTGACCGACGGCGGCGTGGACTACTCGTTCGAATGTATCGGCAACGTCAACGTGATGCGCTCGGCGCTCGAGTGTTGCCACAAGGGCTGGGGAGAATCAGTCATCATCGGCGTGGCCGGTGCCGGCCAGGAGATCTCGACCCGTCCGTTCCAGTTGGTGACGGGCCGGGTCTGGCGCGGTTCCGCCTTTGGTGGTGTCAAGGGCCGTTCGGAACTGCCTGGCATCGTCGATCGGTACATGCAGGGTGAGTTCAAGCTCAACGACTTCATCACGCACACGATGGGACTGGACCGGATCAACGAAGCATTCGATCTGATGCATGCGGGCATAAGCATCCGCACCGTGATCCATTTCGACAAGTAAAGTGGCCTGGCCACCCGCACGCGGGTGGCTGCGCTTATGACCAGGACGATCTGATGACGATAGAAAATCTGAGCTGCAATCGCAGTTTTGGCGGCTGGAACAAACAATACCGACACGCTTCGAGCAGCTTGCATTGCGACATGCGTTTTGCCATCTACCTGCCACCGCAGGCCTCCAACTCGCAGAAGGTGGCGGCGTTGTATTGGTTATCGGGCCTGACGTGCACCGACGAGAACTTCATGCACAAGGCCGGTGCCCAGCGCATTGCGGCCGAACTGGGTATTGCCATCGTGGCCCCCGACACCAGCCCCAGGGGCGACGCGGTGGCGGATGCCGATGATTATGACCTCGGCAAAGGCGCCGGCTTTTATGTTAATGCCACGCAAAGCCCGTGGAACGAGCACTACCGGATGTACGACTATGTACTGCAGGAGTTGCCGCAACTGATCGAGGCCACGTTCCCGGTCAGCAACTTGCGATCGATTGCCGGCCACTCCATGGGAGGCCACGGCGCGCTAGTATTGGCGCTGCGCAATCCGGAGCGTTTTCAATCGGTATCGGCCTTCAGCCCAATCAGCAACCCAGTTAATAGTCCGTGGGGCAAGAAGGCGCTGTCTGCCTATCTGGGGAAAAACACGGACAGCTGGGCCGACTACGACGCCAGCATGTTGATGCGCCATGCCAGCCAGTTCGTGCCGGCCCTGGTCGACCAGGGTGAAGCCGACGAGTTTCTGCTGGAACAGCTCAAGCCAGAAGTGTTGGCAGCCGCTGCCAAAACCAGTGCTTATCCGCTGGAGCTCAACCGCCACGAAGGTTACGACCACAGCTACTTCTTCATCGCAAGTTTCATCGAGCAGCACCTGCGGTTTCACGCAAGGCATCTGGGCTTATAGAGAGAGGAGAATTGAGCAATCACCCAAATGAACCCAAGAACGTCCCGTGCGACCCCGACCACTGCATTCAGGTGCGGGGTGCGACAAGTCAGATTCCTCTAATCACGCCAAACGCCGGCGAACCGCCGCAACCAAAGTGGAATGGGAGAAATTGCCCCGCGCAGACCTGCGGTCGACACCAGATTGCCCAGTAATATAGCGCGTCGATGGTTTGGCGGGTGGCAAAGAACGGAGGTAATGCCGGGGAAACCTACCGGGCGGGTAATTCTACTTTGTCAGATTCCATAACAACGTAATGCCTTCAGGGTAGCGGCCTATTTTTGATAAGTGAAATCCATAGCTTTCTGGCGCCGTCGATGGTGATTTGCGATCATGGTGGCGGGGTCAGCGCATCTGCCTCGATCCTGGACGGCAGCTTGTGGCGCAAGATATCGACCAAGTCATTGCAGCGCGGATTCAAAACCGAAGTGCAACTCTGATGTTTAATTCAATTTCCACACCGATTAAGCAATAATTAGAGCATCTCGATGAGACCTGAGGTGTGGGATGGGAAGGCCGTTCAAGGGAGAGGGATCGGTAGCAGAGGCGCTGAAGATTGTCAAAGAAGCCAAGAGTGTGGAACAACTGCGCCAGGCCCAAGCGGTTGTTCTGCCGTTGTGCTACGGTTTGAATCTTGAGCAGACCGCCGCGGTGATCGGCGTTTCGCTCAGTTGGGCCTCACGATTACGCAACGCGTTTCTGGCTGGACATCGGGTAGGCGGTGAATCGGAACCTGCACGAGGCGGACGCCACCGGGAGAATTTCACCCGAGCGCAAGAAGCCGAACTGTTGAAACCCTTTTTCGACCAAGCGGCCAAGGGCGGTATATTGGTCGTCAGTCAGATCAAGCCGGCCCTGGAGAAAGCGCTGGGACGCCCGATGGCGCTGTCCTCCGCCTACAACGTGCTGCATCGCAACGGTTGGCGCAAGCTGGCGCCAGACAAGCGACATCCGCAAAGTGATCCGACCGCGCAGGAGGCGTGGAAAAAACTCCCCGACACCCTTGGCGAACTCCGGAGAGATTTCGCTAAAGGAACCCCGATCCGTCTGATGTTTCAGGACGAAGCGCGCTTCGGGCGTAACCGGCAACTACGCGGCGTCGAGCGCCCCTACTTCGGCAACGCGTACAAAGGCGAGCGCAGCGGGTTCTGAGCGAACAGTTCTTTCCAGACCCGTGGCGTGAGTTCATGGACGCGGTCGGCGGGGTGCTCGGCGACGCGCTGCAGGACATCGACGAGATAATCGTAGGGGTCGATCTGATGCAGCCGACAGGTAACGATCAGGCTCTGGATGATCCCGACCTGCCTGGCGCCGAACTCCGTCCAGCAGAACAGCCAGGAGCGGCGCCCCATGGGAATCACCCGCAGGGCGCGTTCGAGGTGATTGGTGTCGATCGGCACGTCCGGGTCGGCGAGGAAGACCTCCAGTCCCCATCGTCGATCGCGCGTGTAGGCCAGCACCCTGGTCAGCGGATTGCGCGGTAACAGCCCCTGCGCCGCGAAGCGTTCGCCAACCCAGGCGAAGAAACGCTCGACGATCGGTTTGGCATGCTCCAGACGATAGTCGCGCTTCCTTGCACCGGTGAGCTTTTGCTCGCGGATGCGCTCTTCGACCTGATACAGGTCCCCAATGAGCGCGAGTGCCTGCGCTGCCGCTTCTGGTTCCGCGTCTTGCGCGTCAAAGAACTTACGACGCGTGTGCGCCCAGCATTGGGCGTGCGTGATCCCGATCTGCGCCGCGTAATGACTGTAGGCCTGATAGCCGTCCGACAACAGCACCGCGCCTTCGGCGGCGGTCAGTCCGAGGGCCGCCTCGACGTGCTTGAACTCGCGACTGGCGAAGAAGGGGAAACAGATTTCGTCGCCTTCGCCATACACCGGCCAGAAGTACGCCGCTTTCAGCTTGCCGGGTGCGCCCTGTCCGGCCTTGATCGGCGTCTCGTCCATCGCCTTGACGCGCGAGCTGCGGATCGAGGCAAACTGCGCCTCGTAGATCGGTTCGAGCAGAGTGATGCCCTGTTGCCCGATCTGCGTCAGCCACGGCCGGCTGACGGTGATTCCCGCATCGGCCAGGCGTTGATGCTGGCGATACAGTGGCAGGTGGTAGGCAAATTTGTCAATCAGCAGTCCGGCGACGAAGCTGACGTCGGCCCGGCTGCCCTCAATGACACCGGCCGGCGCGTTGGCGCAGACCAGTGTCTGGTTACTCTTGAGCTTGATTACCGGCCGGCGATACTTGATCACCACGTAGCTACCCGGCCGTTGCGCCAGGCGATAGCTGTCCTTGTGGCTGATGACCTCGTAGTCCTCGGGAGAGAGGCCTTCGACTTCCGGCGCGGTGAGCTCGACGACTTCGACTGGGACGCGGTTCTCGTCGAAGAAGGGCACGCTTTCGTCACTGGGACGCTTGCTGGTCGGCTGACGGGTATGCGCGGCGACGGGGCGACCTGGTGACTCAGAACCTGGTGGGGGCGTCGGGAACTCGCCGAGACTCAGTTGGCCGCTCGGCGTGACGTCGATGCGTCGTTCGCTTTTCTGGCCGAAGATCTGGCGCTTGAACCAGTCGATTTGTTGCTTCAGTGCGGTGATTTCAGCAGACAGCGTCTGGCACAGATCCAGCACCTCTTGCGGGCACAATGCTGCGGCTTGTTCGAGGTTGTAAAACCGTCTGGTAACGTGCTGAATCCATGCGTGTATTTTAACACAAGCCGCTGTTTTGAAGCGTTTTTATGGGCGCTCCAGAGGCGTGATAACGCTTCTTCCGGCGTCCCGGCTCGATCCCTTCGAGGAGCAGTTTCAGACCGGTCCAGTCGATTTCGCACGTGCGCACTTTATCCCAGTTGGCGACGAAACGGCCTTCTTCGAGACGCTTGGCCCACAGGCAGAAGCCGCTGCGATCCCAGTAGAGCACCTTCACCTGAGTGCCACGGCGATTGAAGAAGACGAAGAGCTGGCCGCTCAGCGGGTCCTGACCGAGGACATGACGGGTGATCGCGTACAGACCGTCGAAGGATTTGCGCAGGTCGACCGGCTGGCCATAGACTTGGACGCGGATTTGGCCTTCAGGGAAAAACATCAGCGGCGCTCCAGCTGCAGGATCAGGCCGCCGCCGAGGTCGAGGGTGAGGTGGAAACGAGCGGGCGTCGCCGTGGTTGTGCTCAGAGGGCCGACGTCGACGAAGGTGGCCGGCTGGCCGCTGGCCTTGTCCTGACTGTCGAGGGCGATGCCCAGACGTGTGCGCCAGCGATGGAAGCTGGTATCGCTGATCCCTTCGCGTTTGCAGAAGGTCGCAACGTTCAAACCGCTGCCCGGAAATCGCGACAGCAACGCCTCCCATTCGCTCGCGCTACGCCGCACCCGCGACCCTTCCCCTGCCTTGGCCATCCTGGCCTCCTCCGCGTTTCGTGATTCGAGGAGGACATTGTCGACAGCACGATCGGCGCTGGAAAGAACGCCGCAGAGTTACCGGTTACGTGCATGCAGCTATTCCTCGACGAAGTGGCGGCACGTCATCCGATGGATCGGATCGTCAAGGTCCTTGACGGTGCGGGCTGGCATGCCAGCCAAGCACTCAGAACACCCGAAAACATACACCTGCTACCGTTGCCTCCCTATGCCCCTGAACTCAACCCGGTCGAGCATCTCTGGGATGAACTGCGCGAGAAGTTCTTCCACAACCTGGCCTTCGATAGCATCGATGCACTTGAAGATCAGCTCGAATCGAGCCTCAAAACCCTTGAATCAGAGCACCAGCGTGTCCGCTCAATCGTACACTGGCCGTGGATCGTTAATGCATTAACGAATTAGAAATTGAATAACAGGTTGAGTGGGCGAGATGCAGTAGCATCCGAGCCCCTCGACCGCCAAGTCAAGGTTGCCCAACATGAGTTACACGCAGTTCACCCGGAACGAACGTTACCAGATTGCCATCCTTGCCAAGACAGGACATGACCGAAGCAGCATAGCCCGGTTGATGAATCGACCTAAGGAAACGCTAATTGATTCCATCTTTCCATGCATGCGTATGGTATTTTGAAATACTGATTTGTGAACCGGCCCCGATATTTCTGGACACAGATTTGGGGTTAAATCGTGTCTGAAAAAGGGGTACTGAAATGCTGAATGAGATGAAAGTGGGAGGTGTTGCGCCGGGGGTGCTGGAAGCAATCCTCTCAACTTAGTCCATAGTCATACGGCGGGTTTGTAAGCAAAGGACAGGTGAGGCTTTCGCTGGTTTGGCCGAGGTCGAGCACGATCAGGGATAAATTTCTGAAGGTTTTTGACGATTTCCGAGAAGATTTCCTTGGTAACTCGGGTGGTGATTTGCTGCACACCCGCCAAGACTCGGGGCAAGATACGACGTACGGTATTGAAGGCCATCGTCCGATTCACTCGCCATGGCGAATCGCTGGGCAGCCGCTCTTCCGCAGCCAGGTAGGTGGCCAGGGCATTGAGATTGTCACACACCATCTTGGCCCCAACATCCTGGCAGGCGGCCAGCCAAGTCAGGCCGGACGTGTGCTCCAGATTGAGCCGGTGTTTGATGCGCTTGAACGCCTCCTCGATACGCCAACGGCTGTGATAAAGGGCTGAGAAGCTTGTGGCCGGATACCGCGCGGTATCAAGCAAGGAGGTCATCAAGACCCGTACCTTGCCAGTCGGCGTCACCTGACGAATCAGGCGAACCATAGAAGGCAGACGCGGACACTCGTAATCAATGGCATCCTGACGATGCGGTGGCGGCAATGTCACCTGCGCCTCATCTTCTCCGGATCGCATGAACTGGGTGATGGCAGAAAAGGAAGCGGACGAATCACAGCGTATGCAAAAGGGGATACCTCGATGCAACAGCGCCGCGACCAACCAGGCACCCGGATACCCGCGATCAAGCACCAGCATGTCCTGAGCACCGAGTCGGTCAAGCCGCTCAAACAACATCTGACGTTCGCCGACCAGCGAACTGTGCAAAATCAGCGAGTCGAACAATTCGATCCCTGGCCGAAACAAACCGAAGATGGCCGCTTCTCGAATATGGCGGCGCCCTTCCAGGTCAAGCAAGGTCAGACGTACCTTCGATGCATCCGCCGCCAAGACCCGCAAGCCTTGCCAGTCCGGCTGCTGCGGAACGACCTCATCGACCAGGCGCAGCAATTCTGTATTGAGCGGCTCAAAGAGATTGGCGACCAGATGGCTGCGCGCCTTTGAGAAGGCACTGGCCGTGATCGCCCGACAAAGGCGGGTTCTTCCGGCAAGCAGGGCAAAGCAGGAATCAAGCTCCGCCTGAACTGCGCCGCGAATGCCGGTGAGCAGGAAAGCGATCAGATTCGTGAATGGCAATTCACGGTTTCGGGTGAAAAACCGAGGCTCGCGGCGGGCGGCGGCAAGGAAATTGGCGCCATGAATGTAGTCCGTTAGCCGTGAAACGATATTGGCATATTTAGGCCGTCATATAACGCCTATTTATATCAATTGGTTACATGCTCGATTATATCTTGGCGCGGCCAGATGGCAAAGTTGCCAAAATTAGATGACAGACCGCTAAGTCAAGAGGATTGGTGCTGGAAGGAGCGCGGAGCGCGACTGGAAGCGCCCCCGGCGCGGCGCCGGAAATCAGGCGCTGGTCGGCGGGGCGGAAGAAGGAAGTGGTGCTGCGCTTGTTGCGCGGCGAGCCGGTCGATGCGCTTTCGCGGGAGGTGTCGGTGCCGATATACAAGCTCGAAAAAATGGCGTGATCGAGCGCTGTCCGGAATCGATGCCGGCCTCAAGGAGCGCGAGCATGATCCCGTGGTGGCCCAACTTGACGATGCCAACCGACGCATCGGCGAACTGGTCATGGAAATCGAGATTCTGCGCAAGGAGAGGCAGGCGAAACGCCCTTTGGTCGGGCGGAGGTCATCGCGATGAGCCGCGAGACCTCCGTGGGAGCAGGCAAGCCTTATGGCCTGGAACGGGTCTGTCGCGTGCTCCAATTTCCTCGCGCGACAATCTACGCCCAGCAAGCGCGGGAAGCTGGGGTCGTGGCACCCCTGTTTCCGATGCGCCGTGGGCCCAAGCCGAAGATACCGGACACGGATCTTGTGCCCGCCATTCGCGCCGATCTGGCGGCGTCGCCCTTCGTTGGCGAGGGACATCGCAAGGTCTGGGCGCGCCTGCGCATCGTCCAGGGCATCCGCGTGTCGCGTGCCCGCATCCTGCGCCTGATGCGCGAGAATCAGCTGCTTTCGCCACACCGTCGGCCCCAGGGCGTTCCCAAACGGCACGATGGGACGATCACCACGGATCGCCCGAACACGATGTGGGGCACCGACGGTATCCGCATCGAGACGCTCGATCAGGGCTGGGTCTGGGTGTTCTCGGCGGTCGATCACTTTGACGCCTGCTGCGTCGGCATCCATGCGGTGAAGATCGGCAACCGTTTCGCGGCCTTGCAGCCGATCGCCCAGGGCCTGCTGGCCGAATTCGGCGCCACCGGCGCCGATGCCGGACGCGGCTTGGCGTTGCGCATGGATCATGGCACCCAATACACGGCCAACGACTTCCTCAACCAGGTCAAGTTCTGGGGGGTCGCGCCGAGCTTCGCCTTGGTCGCCGAACCGCAGACCAACGGCGTCGCCGAACGTTTCAACCGGACGCTGAAGGAGCAGGCCATCCACGGCCGCGTCTTCCGCAACGTCGACGAGGTGCGCGTCGCCGTGACCGAGTTCAAGGAACGATACAATCATCACTGGCGTCTTGAAAAACTGGGCTTCATGTCACCCCTCGAAGCCCGTCAGGCGTATGCCTTGCGAAAGGCGGCCTGAGTTGCAATACCGTGTCCAGATAATCCGAGCCGGTACAACAAACCGAGCCTTCTACTACGTCGACGGAATCCCCACAAAGGGCTACTGGATCGATCTCGACGATGTTTACGACACCGATGAGGTGCTAACCAAGTTGGTGCAATCCGGAATTGCCGAGCCCGACTATGGTGGCGACCTACTTGTCGCTGATGTCGAGGGTGCGCTGGCTTGGGCTTTCTACTCCAGTTGTTGCGACTCAATGGCATTGGATGACTTCAATGCCTGTCGCGACGAATGCGACGACGAAAACGCAGCAGCGGCTTTTATCGAGTGGTTCGGCACATGGGATGCCAACACCTACGAGGAAGCCTACCAGGGGCTCTACGACAACGAGGAGGCATTTGCCGAGCAGTTGATCGAAGACACCGGGATGCTGGCAGAAATTCCGGAACATCTGCAGTGCTACTTTGACTATGGACGTTTCACACACGACTTGTTTATCACTGACTATTACTTCGCCGATGACGGGTATGTGTTCAACAGAAATGTCTGACTTCAAGGCCGGGGGGAAACCCTCGGCCTTTTTTGTCTGTACCCTATGAGCGAAGTAATCGGCCCACTGCCGCAAATCGCGCCGAAGAAACACGGTGTGCCGTAGATGTGGCACAGTGTGCGTGGTGCCGCTGAAGACCGGTAAGACAATGGTGCTAAATGCCCGCGTATGAGCGTGGTCCTGGGCCAATCCTCTTGACTTAGCGGTCTGTCATCTAATTTTGGCAACTTTGCCATCTGGCCGCGCCAAGATATAATCGAGCATGTAACCAATTGATATAAATAGGCGTTATATGACGGCCTAAATATGCCAATATCGTTTCACGGCTAACGGACTACATTCATGGCGCCAATTTCCTTGCCGCCGCCCGCCGCGAGCCTCGGTTTTTCACCCGAAACCGTGAATTGCCATTCACGAATCTGATCGCTTTCCTGCTCACCGGCATTCGCGGCGCAGTTCAGGCGGAGCTTGATTCCTGCTTTGCCCTGCTTGCCGGAAGAACCCGCCTTTGTCGGGCGATCACGGCCAGTGCCTTCTCAAAGGCGCGCAGCCATCTGGTCGCCAATCTCTTTGAGCCGCTCAATACAGAATTGCTGCGCCTGGTCGATGAGGTCGTTCCGCAGCAGCCGGACTGGCAAGGCTTGCGGGTCTTGGCGGCGGATGCATCGAAGGTACGTCTGACCTTGCTTGACCTGGAAGGGCGCCGCCATATTCGAGAAGCGGCCATCTTCGGTTTGTTTCGGCCAGGGATCGAATTGTTCGACTCGCTGATTTTGCACAGTTCGCTGGTCGGCGAACGTCAGATGTTGTTTGAGCGGCTTGACCGACTCGGTGCTCAGGACATGCTGGTGCTTGATCGCGGGTATCCGGGTGCCTGGTTGGTCGCGGCGCTGTTGCATCGAGGTATCCCCTTTTGCATACGCTGTGATTCGTCCGCTTCCTTTTCTGCCATCACCCAGTTCATGCGATCCGGAGAAGATGAGGCGCAGGTGACATTGCCGCCACCGCATCGTCAGGATGCCATTGATTACGAGTGTCCGCGTCTGCCTTCTATGGTTCGCCTGATTCGTCAGGTGACGCCGACTGGCAAGGTACGGGTCTTGATGACCTCCTTGCTTGATACCGCGCGGTATCCGGCCACAAGCTTCTCAGCCCTTTATCACAGCCGTTGGCGTATCGAGGAGGCGTTCAAGCGCATCAAACACCGGCTCAATCTGGAGCACACGTCCGGCCTTCTTGGCTGGCCGCCTGCCAGGATGTTGGGGCCAAGATGGTGTGTGACAATTTCAATGCCCTGGCCACCTACCTGGCTGCGGAAGAGCGGCTGCCCAGCGATTCGCCATGGCGAGTGAATCGGACGATGGCCTTCAATACCGTACGTCGTATCTTGCCCCGAGTCTTGGCGGGTGTGCAGCAAATCACCACCCGAGTTACCAAGCCCGAATTTTTCATAAAAGCAGGCGAATCTCGTTTAACCCATTGATATAATTGGGGTTACGCCAATAACGCTTTGTAAGAAGCCTAAACGAGACCGCCTATGGACTATTCTATCCCAACCCAGCTTCGCTTTCCCGCCAGCGCCGGATTTACGATCCGGGCAGAGTTTGACGGCGGGGCGATGTCCTCCGACTTTGGCGCACTCCTGTTGCGTGGCATCGACCTGCAAATCGGCCTGATTCCCCGCCTGGTCAGCGCGATTCACGACAAACGCCACGCCTCGTACATTGACCATCCCCTGGCCGACCTGCTTCGTCAGCGGATATTCCAGACCGCCAGCGGTTACGCCGACGGTAATGACGCCAACACGCTGCGGCGCGATCCGCTGTTCAAACTGGCGGTCGGTCGTGCCCCGCTGGACGAGGGAAATGACCTGGCCTCCGGCCCCACGCTCTCCCGGCTCGAAAACAGCGTATCGCGCAAAGACATTTACCGCCTGGCCAAAAGCTTCGTCGACGCCTTCATCGCCAGCTACGCCCAAGCGCCTGCCGTGATCGTGCTCGATATGGATCACTCGGAGGATGCCACTCACGGGCAGCAGGAACTGGCGTTCTATAACCCCCACTACGGGAATCACTGCTACCTGCCGCTGTTTCTCTTCGAAGGACTTTCCGGGAAGTTCATTACTGCCGTCCTGCGTCCGGGCAAACGCCCGACTGGCAAGGAGAACGCGGCCATCATCAAGCGCGTGCTGCGCTTGCTCCGCCAGGCTTGGCCCGAGACCCACATCATTCTGCGCGGGGATGGCCACTTCTCGAATCCCGAACTGATGGCCTTGTGCGCGTCCGATCCGCATCTGGACTTCCTCTTCGGCCTGGCCGGCAACCAGGTGCTCTCGCCCAAGGCCGAGCCGCTGCTGGAGAAAGCCCGTGCGCTGCACCAGACACACAGCGCCAACGCCCAGCGCCTGGGGAATCCAGCCCCGGCGGCGACACGACTGTACGACGATATCGAGTATCAGGCGGGCTCGTGGCCCAAGGCTTACCGCGTGGTGGTCAAGGCCGAGGTGATGGCCTTGGGTGACAACCCGCGGTACGTGGTGACCTCGCTGTCCGACCCGACGCCTGATGTGCTTTACAAAGAGCTGTACTGTGCTCGAGGGCAGGACGAGAACTTCATCAAGGCGGTGAAGAACGACTTGGCCAGTGACCGGACCTCCGATCATGCCTTCCTCGCCAATCACCTGCGGCTGTTCTATTCGTGTGCGGCGTATGGGTTGATTCACGGCTTGCGCGAGAACACGCTGGTGCATACGGAACTGGCCAAGGCGCAACCGCTGTCGATTATCCTGAAACTCTTTAAGTTGGCGGTGCGCGTGGTGCAGTACAAGGATCGGATCAAGCTGTCCTTGCCTACGTCGTGTCCGATGAAGGGGTGCTGGCGCGGGTGACCGAGTTGCTTTACCTCGTCCCGCGCCCGCCGGCACCGGCCTGATCGACTCGGCGACGCCGTCTCATGCTACCGACTCGAATCCGCTTGAGCGGAGGTCAGGTCTCGCCAGCGCTCTGTCCAGGGATCGATGGCGGCAGGGTGTGATGCCCAAAAGTTGGGGTATTTGGCCGATCATGGCGGGTTGCCAGCAAAATTCGCAGCAAGCTGACTCGCATCACGGCTGGAATGGCACGACATTGACATCGCGCGGCGGGTTTATGAAACATCCGGGCAAGGAAATCTTCTCGGAAATCGTCAAAAACCTTCAGAAATTTATCCCTGATCGTGCTCGACCTCGGCCAAACCAGCGAAAGCCTCACCTGTCCTTTGCTTACAAACCCGCCGTATGACTATGGACTAAGTTGAGAGGATTGGGTCCTGGGCGACGTCATCGATATTGGTGAATTGACGTGGCGGTTCATAGCCGACGCGCCGATATCCCGTTTGAGAGAGTGAGCTAGACGACGTACCCGATGCGGCGCCACATTCCCCCTGAATGATGGAGCCCACCATGTCCCGACGTAACGCCAAAGTCAGTCTCAAGCCGTGCAAGTCCCGAGTGAACTTGACGATCACCCATCCGAATGCCGCGATTGAGTCCCTAAGCCGGACGATCCGGAACCAAACAGGTATTACGATAGAAGCCTGACGAATGACCGAGGAGGCGATCATGTTGGCGATGGCTCTGGCGGAACGATACGTGACGAACATGCATGGCGTGCTTTCGTGCTTTGACCGGATCATTATCACCGGCACGCTGCCTGGTGCGTGCTACGCGGCAGGAATGACGAGTTATTTGTACACGCACGGAATTCGGGTATTCGACTACCCGCGATTTGCCGAGCCGCTGCGAGATCGCATTCGTGAGCGTGCGCAGGAGGTGTGTCTGGCGGCGGGTATTGAAATCGAGCACGTCAGCAAAAGCCATATTCGCAAGGAAGAGTTGGTCGCGCGAGTGCTCGCCGGTCGCGGCGACGCACCGGGTTTGGTGCATGTGCTCTCGGCCATGGAAGCCTGTCCGAGCTACAAACCGTGGCATGACAAAGGCAGTGGCAAGACTTACCTGCGCCCCGATCAAGGCAAGTGCCTGCACTACTACTTCTATTTCATCGACGAGGAACTGGGGTTGTGCTACCTGCGTGTGCCGACGTGGGCACCGTTCGGGTTGCAGTTCTACTGTAATGGTCACAGCGCTCTGGCAAGAACTCTGACGCGAGAAAGGATCGACTTCCTCCAGCAGGACAACGCCTTCCTGCGTGTCGCCGACATCGCGCAGGCGCAGGCGCTGGCGGATGCGTTCAGTCCCGACGTACTTCACCCGCGACTGGATCGCTATGCGCAGTGGTTGTGCCCAGTGCTTGACGTCTTTGGATCCTCGTATCACTGGAGCTTGCGCCAAGTCGAATACTCCACCGACCTGATGTTTCGCAGTGAGCAGATATTGGTTCCACTGTATGACGCCATTTCGCGCCAAGCGGTCTTGGCCGCCAACGCAGAACGCGTCTCCAGCTTTCTGGGCAAGAAGGTCACGCCACAACTGGCCCAGGAGATCGGTTCCCGGTTGTCCACCCGTATCGAGGGGCGCTGCATCAAGCACACCATGGGCGCCGCTGGCGTCAAGGTGTATGACAAATTCTCCCGCGTACTGCGGGTCGAAACGACCGTCAATGACGTGAGTTTCTTCAAACACCACCGCAAGGTGGAACACAAGGACAGGCACGCCACCCGAGAATTGGCGCCCCTGAAGAAGACAATCTATAGCCTGATCGACCTGCGCGACATCCTGCTCGGCTGCAACCAACGTTACCTGGCGTTCCTCTCCAGCCTCGATGACCCCAGTGCCGGCGAGCGTGACTTGGAGCGATTGAGCATGCCACGGTTGGGGGCGGCTCCCGGTGTCAAAGGGGTGAACTTCTTTGATCCTGCCGAGAAAGCCTTGCTGCAAACCATGCAACGCGGCGAGTTCAACATTCACGGTTGGCGTCGTGCCGATCTTCTCAGCTATCTGAAGCTCACTCCGTCCGCCATGTCGCGCCAACTTGCCCGACTGCGTACGCTCGGCTTGATCAAGAAAGTCACTCATACCTATCGCTACTACCTCACTCGATTGGGACGTTCAGTCGTCGCTGCGGCCTGCTCATTGACCCGCTTCAACATAGTGCCAACCATGGCTTGCGCATCCTGAATTCTTCTCATGATTTGTGATGATTGAACTGGTTAGTGACTAAATATGGCCGCGCCGCTTTTTATGGATTTTTATGTTGCATAAAATATCAAGTTAACAACGAAAAGCTAGTGACAGAGCGGCTTCTAGCTAGGGTGTGTTGACGATTGAGTCCCTAAACTGCTGTAAATCGGGTGGCAGGTAGCCACCGCTTCGATTCGGTAAACTGACGTTGCGAGACGATCGATAACCGAAGGAGAGAAGCGATGACTGGGTATGAGGTTAGCGTAGGAACGGACTTGCTGCCAGGGCTTTTAAACGGGCAGGACGGGCTGGCGAAACTGGTGGAAGCGGTGCTCAATCAAGTACTGGAGGCGCAGGTGACGGAAACGCTGGGGGCGACGCGGCACGAGCGCACGGACGAACGGGCCGGCTATCGCAACGGCTACCGGCCACGCACCCTTTACACGCGGGTTGGGCCGGTGACGCTGCTGGTGCCGCAGACGCGGGACGGCAGCTTTTCGACGGACATCTTCAAGCGCTACCAGCGGAGCGAGCAGGCCTTCGTTCTGGCGCTCATGGAAATGGTCGTGCACGGTGTCTCGACGCGCAAGGTCTCGGCGATCACCGAAGAGCTGTGCGGCGCCAGCTTCTCCAAATCGACGGTGAGCGCACTGTGCGCCGGACTGGAACCGCGGGTCAGCGCGTTCAACGAACGGCGGCTGGACGGCGAGTATCCCTTCGTGCTGGTCGATGCCCTGTTCATCAAGAGTCGGCAAGAAGATCGTGTGGTTTCGCGTGCCGTGCTGACCGTCTCAGGCATCCGCTCCGATGGCTTCCGGGAGATTCTGGGCGTGCGGATCGGCGACACCGAGAGCTTCGCCACCTGGGACGAGACCTTCCGCTGGCTCAGAGGGCGCGGCCTCAAGGGCACGCAGTTCATCATCTCGGACGACCACGGCGGCCTGCGTGAAGCGGCAGCGCGGCACTTTCAGGGGGCCAGCTGGCAACGCTGTCAGGTGCATCTGATGCGCAACATTCTGGGCCAATGCAACACCCGCCACCGCGCCGAGGTGGCAGCTGCCGTCAAGCTCGTGCTGCAGGCGCCCGATTTGGTCGAGGCCAAGCGCCGCCTGGCGGAATTCACCGAGCGCTTCGCCAAGAGCGCCCCCAAAGCGGTGGCCTGCCTCGAAGCAGGATTCGAGGATGCCATGGCGGTAATGGTCTTGCCCGAGAAGTATCGCAAGCGGCTACGCACAACGAACATGCAGGAGCGGCTCAACGAGGAAATTCGCCGGCGGGAGCGCGTGATCCGCATCTTCCCCAACGACGAGTCAGCCTTGCGCCTGATCGGCGCTCTGCTGGCCGAACAGAACGAGGCTTGGCAGGAACGGAAGTACCTCGACATGGATGAATTCAAGGAGTGGGCGGCTTCCCGCGCCGCAGCTAGCGAGGGCAACAACGTTGTTGCCCTCGCTAGCTGAAAACCATTCGTCATTCATCGGATCGAAGAGTATTTACAGCAGATTTTGGACTTGACTAATGCCGCCGGTATCGATATCGGCAGCGCCTCTCATTTTGTGTCCGTACCGCCTGACCGGGACGATTCATCGGTGCGCGAATTTCCCAGCTTCACTGTCGATCTCAATGCCATCGCCGATTGGCTCAAAGCCTGCCGAGTCGACATCGTTGCCATGGAATCCACGGGGGTTTACTGGATTCCCTTGTTCGAGTTGCTGGAGTCACGCGGTTTCACCGTACTACTGGTCAACGCACGTCATGTCAAAAATGTCTCTGGACGCAAATCTGACGTGCTGGACTGCCAATGGCTTCAGCAGCTCATGACCTACGGTCTGCTCAGTGGTGCATTTCGTCCAGCCGAGCAAGTGTGCGTGCTGCGCGCCCTGTGGCGGCAGCGTGCCATGTTGCTCAGAGGTCAAGGGCGCGACACGTGCAGCACATGCAGAAGGCACTCACGCAAATGAACGTTCAGTTGGCCAACGTCATTTCAGACGTCGTAGGCGAGACAGGCCAGAAGATACTGCGCGCCATTGTGTCGGGCGAACGCGATGGACACGTGCTGGGGGCGATGAAGAACGCTCGCATCCGCGCCAGTATTGCTGAAATCGCAAAGAGCCTGGAAGGCAACTGGCGGGCCGAACACTTGTTCGCGCTCAAACAGGCGCTGGCCGCGTTTGACTTCGCGGGTGTCCAACTCACTGAGTGCGACAGCGAGATTGAGCTGCAACTGCAACGTTTGCAGGCCCACGAGGGAGAGCCCGTCAAAGGTAAGCAACGCGGCCGAGCTCGCAATGCGCCCAAGTTCGATTTACGCACGCAACTCTTCAAGATGTGCGGTGTCGATTTGACGCGCATTGATGGAATCGATGTCACTACGGCGCTGGCCGTCATCAGCGAGACAGGGGCGGATATGTCACGCTTTGCTACCGCCGCGCACTTCACGAGTTGGCTGGGTTTATGCCCGGGCACCAAGATTACCGGGGGCAAGGTGATGAGTGGCAAAACCAAGCGATGCGCCAATCATGCTGCCCAGGCCCTGCGCTTGGCTGCCAGCGCCCTGCGTACCAGCCAATCAGCATTGGGAGCCTACTTCCGGCGCATGTGCTCACGCATGGACAAGCCCAAGGCCGTCACCGCAGCAGCCCACAAGCTGGCGCGACTGATTTACACGATGCTCACCAAGGGCACCGAATACACTGATCAGGGACAGGACTACTACGAGGAACGCTATCGACAGCGTGTGATCCATCACCTCGCAAAACGTGCAGAAAAGCTCGGCCTGCAACTCACCCCTATTCCTCAGCCCATTTGAAATAGCTAAGACAATCATGAAGATATGCTATGTTTCTTGAGAGAGTCTTGGCGCAGGAAGAACTGAAACGCTGCGGTTCAAGCACTTTTTATTTGATGGGTGTTTTGATGGGTGTAATAAAAAAGCGCCATGAAAGGCGCTTTATTACTGGATGTCTGGCGGAGAGACCGGGATTCGAACCCGGGGTGGGATGTTATCCCACACACGCTTTCCAGGCGTGCGACTTAAACCACTCATCCACCTCTCCGGACGGCGAGCATTGTAGCAGAGGGGGCTCTGTTCCTCAAAGCCACTTTCGCAGCCACGCGAGCCCGATCCAGAGTATGAAGAGAAGCACCAGAGCCACAGCGCCGACGAGCACTTCCGGCACCCACGACGGTAGCAGGAAGGCGACAACCCTTCGCGGCGGACGTGTCAATAGGTCGAAAAACCTATAGATGGCGTTCTGCTGCCGCCGGCTTCCGGCAAGCAGATGGAGTATCCCCTGGCCAATCAGGCACAGTCCGAGCATCTCGACAACGGCGCGAAGAGCGCTAATCACGAAAGCCTGCACACCCGCCACCTATTCGTCATCAATGCCGCATTCTTCTTCCACCTTACGCATCCGCCGGTTGTAATACCATATCAGCGCCAGATAGATCACGAGGTTCCCCTGGGCCGCCATGTAGAAGCCGAGCGGAAATCCGAACAGGCTGAAGCCATTTAGGTCCGCCGCGAACCAGGTGAGGACGAAGGTGACAACCGACCAGATGAGGATCAGCCCGAAGGTTAGCCGCCGCGTCCTCAGCCAGTAATGATCGTCCGTCATGGATCACACTTTGCCGGCGATGCGCGTCGGATGGCATTCAGGAAACGCTCGACCTCCTTGTCCGGCGCCTTCGTGAACAGGCTCACCACGATGACGGTAGCAAACCCGGCGGCCACACCGAAGACGCCTGCCGCAGTTGAACTGATCTGGAACCATGGCTGCATGCGCAGGCTGCCGAGTCCCAGCCAGGCCAGGCTGCCGACTTCGACGCGAAAGATGTAATAGGCAGCCAGGGAGAAGCCGACGATCATGCCGGCCAGCGCGCCGGCTCGCGTCGCCCGGCGCCAGAAGATGCCGAGTACCAGTGCCGGGAAGAAAGCCGATCCGGCGATCGAGAAAGCCCAGGCAACCATGGACAGGATGGTGCCCGGCTTCTGCGCCGCCACCGTGGCCGCCAACACGGCAACGACGAGTAGCAGCGACTTGGAGATCACCAGGCGCAACTGGGTCGATGAAGCGGGACGGAAAACCCGGTAGTAGACATCGTGCGACAGGGCGCCGGTGATTGTCAGCAGTAGGCCGTCGGCCGTGGACAAGGCGGCAGCCAGGCCACCGGCGGCGACCAGCCCGGAAACCACATAGGGCATACCGGCGATCTCGGGGGTCGCCAGAACGACCACGTCGGGGCTGAGTACAAGTTCGGCCAGTTGCAGAATACCGTCGCCGTTGATGTCCTCATAGCTGACCAGTCCAACCCTGCTCCATGCGGAAACCCACCCCGGCAGTTTCTCGATGGGGAGGTCGACGAGGTGCGCGAGAACCTCGTATTTGACGAAAGCGGCATAGGCCGGCGCGGTCAAATAAAGAACGAGGATGAACAACAGTGACCAGAAGACGGATTCGCGCGCTTCGCGCACATTCGGCGTCGTGTAGTAGCGCATCAGCAGGTGCGGCAGCGCCGCCGTGCCAACCGTCAGACAGAAGACCAGCGCCAGAAAGTTGATGTGCTGCGACCACCCGCCCTCCGCACTGTCACCCGGGAACGCGGCGGCGTGATGGACGGGCGGGGCCGCGCGCTCGGCGGCGGCAAACATCGCCGCCTCCCACCGTAGCCGGGCCTGACCAGGGTCTTGTGGGAGATCGCGACGCTGCCTTTCCAGTGCCACGATATCCCTCACCCGCGCGTCAGTGGCCTTGATCTCGTTGATCCTTGACGACAACTGCTCCCGTTCGCGGGAAAGCGAATCCGGCAACTCCGCGATCTTGCGCGCGTATTCGTCGGCCCGCTCGCGATAGAGGCGGCGGGCGGCGACCTCGGCCGGGCTGTCAAAAATCTTGTCTTCCATCTGGCGCACCTGTTGCAGGACCTGGCCGTAGACCACCTGCGGAACCGGAATACCGGTCACCGACCATGACAGGATGGCGACCGGTGTCAAATAGGCGACGATCAGGATCACATATTGCGCGACTTGCGTCCACGTCACCGCGCGCATGCCACCAAGAAAGGAGCAGACGAGAATGCCGGCGAGGCCGACGAAAACGCCGACTTCGAATTGCAGGCTGACAAAGCGGCTGGTGATGACGCCGACCCCGTAGATCTGCGCAACGACATAGACGAACGAGGCAAGAATCGTGGCGCCGACAGCGACCAGCCGGATGGCGTTGCCGCCGTAGCGGGCGCTCAGGAAATCAGGGATCGTGAATTCGCCGAAACGCCGCAGGTACGGTGCCAGCAGCAGCGCGACCAGGACGAAGCCGCCGGTCCAACCAAGTACGAAAGCCAGCCCCTGGTAGCCCGAGAGATAGAGCGTCCCGGCCAGACCGATGAACGAAGCGGCACTCATCCAGTCGGCGCCGGTAGCCATGCCGTTGAAGAATGCTGGTACCCGGCGTCCGGCAACATAGAACTCCGAGACGTCGGTAGTTCGGCTCATGATGCCGATCACGGCATACATCGAGATCGTGAAGATCAGGAACGAGTAGCCGATCCAGCGCGGCGGCATACCGTGCTGCTCGAGCACGGCAAGCGCCCCCACGAACATCAGGAAGCCGCCCGTGTACAACAGATAGTAGCGCTGTAGCCTGGTCAGGGAGGCCAGCATCGCCCTACCCTAAGCCGGACGAGCCGGAACCAAACAGGTATTACGATAGAAGCCTGACGAATGACCGAGGAGGCGATCATGTTGGCGATGGCTCTGGCGGAACGATACGCGACGAACATGCATGGCGTGCTTTCGTGCTTTGACCGGATCATTATCACCGGCACGCTGCCTGGTGCGTGCTACGCGGCAGGAATGACGAGTTATTTGTACACGCACGGAATTCGGGTATTCGACTACCCGCGATTTGCCGAGCCGCTGCGAGATCGCATTCGTGAGCGTGCGCAGGAGGTGTGTCTGGCGGCGGGTATTGAAATCGCGCACGTCAGCAAAAGCCATATTCGCAAGGAAGAGTTGGTCGCGCGAGTGCTCGCCGGTCGCGGCGACGCACCGGGTTTGGTGCATGTGCTCTCGGCCATGGAAGCCTGTCCGAGCTACAAACCGTGGCATGACAAAGGCAGTGGCAAGACTTACCTGCGCCCCGATCAAGGCAAGTGCCTGCACGACTACTTCTATTTCATCGACGAGGAACTGGGGTTGTGCTACCTGCGTGTGCCGACGTGGGCACCGTTCGGGTTGCAGTTCTACTGTAATGGTCACAGCGCTCTGGCAAGAACTCTGACGCGAGAAAGGATCGACTTCCTCCAGCAGGACAACGCCTTCCTGCGTGTCGCCGACATCGCGCAGGCGCAGGCGCTGGCGGATGCGTTCAGTCCCGACGTACTTCACCCGCGACTGGATCGCTATGCGCAGTGGTTGTGCCCAGTGCTTGACGTCTTTGGATCCTCGTATCACTGGAGCCTGCGCCAAGTCGAATACTCCACCGACCTGATGTTTCGCAGTGAGCAGATATTGGTTCCACTGTATGACGCCATTTCGCGCCAAGCGGTCTTGGCCGCCAACGCAGAACGCGTCTCCAGCTTTCTGGGCAAGAAGGTCACACCACAACTGGCCCAGGAGATCGGTTCCCGGTTGTCCACCCGTATCGAGGGGCGCTGCATCAAGCACACCATGGGCGCCGCTGGCGTCAAGGTGTATGACAAATTCTCCCGCGTACTGCGGGTCGAAACGACCGTCAATGACGTGAGTTTCTTCAAACACCACCGCAAGGTGGAACACAAGGACAGGCACGCCACCCGAGAATTGGCGCCCCTGAAGAAGACAATCTATAGCCTGATCGACCTGCGCGACATCCTGCTCGGCTGCAACCAACGTTACCTGGCGTTCCTCTCCAGCCTCGATGACCCCAGTGCCGGCGAGCGTGACTTGGAGCGATTGAGCATGCCACGGTTGGGGGCGGCTCCCGGTGTCAAAGGGGTGAACTTCTTTGATCCTGCCGAGAAAGCCTTGCTGCAAACCATGCAACGCGGCGAGTTCAACATTCACGGTTGGCGTCGTGCCGATCTTCTCAGCTATCTGAAGCTCACTCCGTCCGCCATGTCGCGCCAACTTGCCCGACTGCGTACGCTCGGCTTGATCAAGAAAGTCACTCATACCTATCGCTACTACCTCACTCGATTGGGACGTTCAGTCGTCGCTGCGGCCTGCTCATTGACCCGCTTCAACATAGTGCCAACCATGGCTTGCGCATCCTGAATTCTTCTCATGATTTGTGATGATTGAACTGGTTAGTGACTAATGGTTTCGGCGCAGGAAGACCGTGGCTTGCGACTCCTCGATCAGCTTTTCTGCCGTGAGGATTTCCTTGCCGATGGCGCGAACCAGCACCATCTGGAACAGGCGCGCCAGCATCAACGCATTGGTCATCGTGTCGCGGCGCCCGCTGCCCTGGCCGTGGATGCCCAACCGCTCGAGCCAGTCGTCCAATGGCAGCAGCGTCACCGACTTGTCCGGGTACAGCGACGGCAGCATCCAGGCGAGATCGACCCAGTGCGGCTGAAAATTGACTCCCAGACGATTCTGCAACGCAGGTTTCACGAAGTTGCTGACGAACGGGCTGTGGAAGGTCACCAGCGGCACCTTTGCCGTGTAGGCGAGAAATGCCATCAACTGGCGGTCGACCGCATCAGCGTCGATGTCCCCCGCGACCAGGTCGAAGGTGAAGGCGTCCGCCGGAATGATCGCCCCCCCCTGCACGCCCACGGCCGAAATACCAAGCAACGCTCCACCCGGCGCCGGCCCCGATGTCGCAATGTCGACCACGACGTAGCGCACATGGTAATGCCACTCATCGAGTTCGGGCGACGGGCTGGCACGCCAGGCCTCGAGCTCCTTGCGTACGTCGGCGGGCAGTTTCTCCGGTGACCTGGTTCCGCCCTTGCCCAGGAGCTTGCTTAGTTTGAAAGCCATCAGCGCACCTGGTAGTCGAGCTTGAGACGGTTCTGGATCTTGCGCGCCTGACGGAAGGACTCCTTGAGAACCCGGCGATCGTGTTCGTTCAGTTCGTTGGGATCGATCAGGTTGTTCCCCTGAACGCCGGGCTTGTCGTCGAGGAACTGGTGACGCAAGCGCAGCATCTGGATGAAATCGAGCCCTTCGAGCACCGCATCGACCTCTTCGTCGCGTATCGCCAGTCGCTTTGAAGCGATGCGCAGACGCTGGACCGAGTTCGTGTTATGGACGCCGGTGGCCAGCGCATGGATTCGGGCGACATCGACGAAAATGCGCGAACCGTATTTCTTGAGATCGATCTTGCCCGGATGTCCGGGCTCGAGATCGGTGATGAAGTCGCGAATCGTCCCCAGCGGCGGCGCCACGCCAAGGGCATTTCGTGCCATGGCCTGCAGGAACAGCGAATTTCCACCGGCCGCGGTCAGCAGATAGCGGCGCATCTGTTCCGCAAGGTCGGCAGCGCCGAACAGCGCGCGGAAGTCGAAGAAGATCGAGGCATTGAGCAGGGCCACGGGCTCCGGAGAGCTCACCCACTTGCCGAACTGGTTCTTCCACTCATCGAGGGTCAGGCACCACTGCGGATTGCTGGCCATGATGTTGCCCTTGCACAGTGGAAAGCCGCAGCGGTCGAGATCCTTGTTGACGTCCAGCGCGAATGCCACGAGGCGCTTGCGCAGATCCTTGACTTCGGCAGCATCGGGACAGATGAAGACGATCCCGTTGTCCTGGTCAGTGCTGAACGTCTGCTCGTCGCGTCCTTCCGAGCCGAATGCCAGCCAGGCCCATTCGACGCCATCGAAATGGTGGTTGTGGAGATTGAGTTCAAGGACACGGCGCGTCAGCGCGTCGTTGAGTACCGAGATGAACTGGGTCAACTGCTCGGCGCCGATGCCCTGCGCCAGCATGTTGAAGGACAACTGGCGGACATCCGCCGCCGACCGCTGCAGCGACTCGACATCCGCCGCCGACTCGATGGCCTGGCGAATCTGACGTAGACCGACGCGATGCAGGGCGAACAGGTCGCGCTCGGAAACGACTCCGGTCAGCTTGCCTTCGGCATCGGTCACCAGCACGTGGCGAATGCCGTGGGTGGCCATCGCGAGCATCGCGTCGTAGGCGGTTGCGTTCTCCTCCAGCATGAAGGGATGAGGCGACATCGCCTCGCTGATCGGCGCCGAATCCGGCAAAGCAACCAGAAAGACACGATCGAGGAGATCGGAGCGGGTGAAGATTCCAACCGGCCTGCGGTCGGCGCCGGCGATGATCAGCGAACCAACCCCCGCCTTCGACATGCCCTCCAGCGCGCTCCGCAAAGGCGTTTCCGGCACCACCGAGATGGGCGAGCGTGAGCCGATCTTGGTCAGCGGCGAATTGAGCGTCTGTTGTTCGCTGGCACGCTGAGCGAACTGCTGCTGCAGCTGCAGCCGCGACTGCTGCAGCAGGCTGGCAATGTGTTGCGTGCAGAAAAGGGTGAATTCCGGGCTGATCGCCATCAGCTCCAACAGGTCCCGGGTCGGCAACTGGTAGCAGAAGGTATCCTCGACCGCCGTGTAGGTATTCGTCGTCGGCCGCCCCGAAGTCGCTGCACCGATCGAAAAACTCTCGCCCAGCCCCAGGTTAAGGACCGAATACTCGGTAACCGTCACCTCGCCGGCCTGGCGCGCCTGTACCTTGCCACTCTCGATCACGTAGAAGAAGCGGACATTGCCAGAATCCGGGCCGACAATCTCGCTGTCGGCCGCGTGAAAGACCAGTTGCGCCTTTTCCGCGAACAGTTGCAGGGCATCGCTCTTCATCTTGTCAAAGGGCGCGTAATGCTTGAGGAATTTCTGGGTGCTCCCCGCGACGCGGCGGCTTCCCTGCTGCCGTAGATCCATTTCTGCCTGGCCAATGGCCTTTTCCTTTTGACTCACGACAACCTCATTTCCATTCAAAGATCATAGTTTAACTTGAGACGCTGCTGAAGTCGCCTCGCCTGCCGCAACGACGCCTTCAAAATCGCAATGTCCATCTCGTTCAGACTATTCAGCGGAACGCCGTTCCCGGCTTCGGCCGCTGCCGGTCCGGCGGCGATCTGCCGAGTCAGGCGCAGCCGCAAAATATGCGAAAAAGCGGCGTCGACCGCAGCAATCTCGCTGCCAGTCATCCCGACCGCGGGGCCGGACTCGGCCAAGCGCTTGCTGGTGTTGACCGACCGGACACCACTCGACAGCGCGAAGATCCGGGCGACGTCAACAAAGATGCGGCTGCCGAACTTCTTGAGGTCCACCTCGTTGCCGCCTCCCCCCTCGCCGGCTACGACATCACCGCGAAAATTCAGCGGCACATCGACCACCAAGGCATTGACCGCCATCAGATGGAGGAATGCCGGAGTGTCGGCAGTCAGGGCGAGCAGCAGGCTGCGCAGTTTCTCGCCGAGATCAAGGTCACCGTACAGCGGGTAAAGGTCAAAGAAAATACTGGCGTTGAGCAGTGCCTCCGGCTCAGGGCAGCGCACCCAATCGAAAAAGCGCTGCCGCCATTCATCGAGCGACAGGCACCACGCCGGATTGCCGGCCATGATCCCGCCCCTGCACAGCGGGAAGCCGCAGTCGGCGAGGCGCCGATTGACGTCTTGGGCAAAGGGCAGAAAGACTTCGCGCAAGGCCACTGCCTCATACTGGTCGCTGGCGCTGAACACCAAGCCGTTGTCCTGATCGCTGACCAGAGTCTGTTCGTGCCGCCCTTCCGAACCGAGCGCCAGCCAGCACCACGAACCCTTTGGCATACGGTGGCGACGCGCCGTGAGTTCGATGACGCGGACCGTCAGGCGATCATTGAACGCTGCGATCAGGTGTGCCAGCAGGCCCCCGCTCAGATCCCGCGCAGCAAAGTCCCGCAGGAACTCCAGAACCAGGACAGCGATCTGCGGCGCCTCCTCGAGTGAAGCGAATGTATCCAGATCGCTTTCGAGCGCCAGACGCCGACGGCAGGGAAGGATGTCTTCCAGGGACCAGGGCATGTCAGTACTTGACCCTGGCGAAGTAAGTTTTCTCGGAAGCTTCCAGCGCCTGGCGCACCGTTACGATGCCAATCGATTCCAGCAGCGGAACCAATTTCAGGAACACCTCGGCTGTCGCGAGTGCATCCTTCAGGGCGTTGTGACGGCTTTCGATCTCGATGCCCAGACGACCCAGGATGTCGTCCAGCCTGTGCGACTCCTGATTGGGATGAACCACCGCCGACAGCAGCAAGGTATCGAGGACCGGTTGCGTGAAGCGAACGCCGGTTTGCTTCTCCTTCAGTTGCAGGAAGCGCATGTCGAAAGCGGCATTGTGAGCGATCAGCACGGTGTCGGCGCAAAACTCGTGAAACGCCGGCAGAACCAGGTCGATGTTCGGCTTGCCGCGCACCATGTCCTCGGTAATACCGTGAATCGGGATCGATTCAGGTTTGAGGGGCCGTCCCGGATCGACCAGTTGATCGAAGACCTCCTGGCGCAGCAGGCGATTGTTCTGATGCGCGCCGCGCCGATCTGGATAATCTCGTCGCCGGCCGACGGTTGCAGCCCGGTCGTTTCCGTGTCGAAGACGGTATAGGTCAGTTCGCTCAGCTTGCGCTCGAGATCGACGGACTTGTCTTCATAGTTGAAGAGATCGAAATCGTAGTATTCCGGCCGCCCCGCGCCGCGCTTGTTGTCCTCCTGCTGCTCTTCGATTTCCGGTGTCGCCACCGGCAGCACGAAGCGAAAATAGGCGCGGTGGGCGGCCTTTTCACGCTGATACCAGATTTCGCCACCATGGCGGTCAATGACGTCGCGCACGGTGAGCGGTGACGTTTCAACGCCGACACGCATCGACTCCATTTCCCACGTGTAGAAGGTTTCCGAAGACATCGCCGGCCCGGCCCAGATCAGGTCGAGATAGGCAAGCTTACCCTCGGCAGCCAACCGGAAGCGCAGTTCCCGTGGTTTATAGTGATCCTGCAGCCTAGAAGCCAGGAAGAGCAGCGCGAAAACCAGCGAAAAACTTTCGGCCTTGACCCACAGCGCATTGTCCAGCCCTTCGGTCTTGGTCGGCAGTTGCAGTTTCTCCTCGATCCTGCGCTGGGCGGCAAGGATGAGATCGATGCCGAGAATGTCTTCCAGCGGCCACCGCATCTTCATCGAGTCCGAAAAATCGACCATCGTGCGGTCGAGGCGCTGGCTCATGCCCGCGACCTCGTCGCCGACGACGCCGAGAAAGCGCTCACGCATTTCCGGCTCCATGTCCGGGTAATCGATCAGGTTCGTCACCGCCGCACGGATGCTGCCGAGCGACGCCCGGCTGCCTTCGGTCAACGCGTGCAACACCTGGTTGCGGCGCGTCTCCTCCTCGATGTTGCGTGTAATGTTCTCGATCGTCAGCACGAAGCCGGACATCCTGTCGCCACGCTCGCTGCCGCTGAACACAGGTACCATCTGGACACGCAGCAACTGGCCGCCGCGCAGCGTCGTGATGAAGTTCGACAACGCGGTCTTGCCGGCCGCCAGCCGCTGGCGGACGACGCCCTCGGCATGCTGCACCTGATTCTTCTCCAGAATCGAGAAAATCGAGCGCCCGAGGCCGATCAGGGCACCCCCGGACACCGACGTCGGCCCCTGCGCCAGCGCCTTGAACTGGAGACGGGCGCGATTGTTGTAGAGCAGAATACGTCCGTCGAGGTTGCAGACGACCACGGCCTGCGCCAGTTCCGACATCAGCGCGGCGAGCCGGTTCTTCTCTTCCTCGACCGACGCCTTGGCCGCGGCGATCTGCTCGCTGACGTCGTCGAGCAGGACGTCGCGCTGCTGCGCCAGATCGTTGGCGGCGCGCGCCAGATGCTGGACCTCCGGCGGACCTTCCGGCGTTACCCGAAAATTGCGGTTGGCTCCGAGCATCAGGCGCAGCTTTTCGGACATGCTCATCAGCCCGTCGACATACTGCTTGAACAGCGTGTTCAGCACGACCACGCCGACTGCAAAGCCTAACGCCGTCATCACAATGCCGGTCGGCAGGTAAGAAAGCAGCAAGTGAATCAATTCCGCGTGCTCGCTCGCACTCATGTCCAGCCAGACGAGCAGAAAGGTGACCATGAATGGCCCGGTCATCAGCAGACCTAGCACAATGACTGCCAGCAGGAATCGATATTTTGCCTTCATGGCGTCCATCCGGATCGAATTTCAGGCTGTAACGGCGGTCGACCGCGACAGGTCAGACAGCGAGTATTTCCTTGACCTTGTTGACCAGATCCTTGGTCGAGAACGGCTTGGTGACATAGGCGTCGGCGCCGATCGCCAAACCCTTGGCCATCTCGGTATCGCGCCCCTTGGCGGTCAGCATGATGATCTTCAGACCTGCGCGTCCGGGATCGGCGCGCAGGGCTTCGCAGACCTCAAAGCCTGACTTCTTCGGCATCATCACGTCAAGCAGCAGCAGATCCGGGTTGGTGCTGGCGACCATGGCCAGCGCCTCGTCGCCATCATTGGCTACTGCCACCTCGAAACCTTCCTTCTTCATCAGGAACTCGAGCGAAATGACGATATTGGGCTCGTCGTCGACAATGAGAATCTTCTTGACCATGCCTTGCGCCTCCCTCTTATTTTTCCGGCACTGGCAAGGGCACCGTGAAGATGAATTTTGCACCGGCGCCGGGCCGGCTTTCAACCCAGAGATTACCACCAAAGTACTCGACAATCTGCCGGCTGATCGGCAACCCGAGCCCCGTACCCTGCGGCTTGTCGGTCATCGTGTTTCCACCCTGACGAAATTTCTCGAAGATGACGGACACTTCTTCGGCAGTCATCCCCGGCCCGTTGTCGGCAACCTCGACGCGCGCCGCGCGGGCGTCGGCGGTCACCAGCACGGTGACAGTTCCGGTATCGCCAGGAACGAACTTGACGGCATTGGCCAGCAGATTGACCATGACCTGGGTCAGGCGGTCACGGTCGGCAATGACCACCGGTCCGTGCGGCGGAATCTCGCTGTCCAGCGTGACCGCCTTGTCGCGGAACAACTGGCTCAGCGACGCCATCGCTTCGCGGACTACTTCGCCGATGTCGACCTCACCGGTCGCCCATTCGGCGCGACCCGATTCGAGCTTGGCCAGATCGAGAATCTGGTTGATCAGCCGGGTCAGCCGTTCGGCCTCGTGGACGATGATGCCGAGAAAGCGGGTTCGGTCGGCAAGGTCGATTTGCGGGTCTTCGTGCAGCATCTCGGAAAAGGCCCGGATCGAGGTCAGCGGTGTACGCAACTCATGGGTCACCGTCGAAATGAAATCGTCCTTCATGCGATCGAGCTCGCGCAGGCGCTCGTTGGCTTCGCGCAGTTCGCCAGTCGCCGTCTCGAGTTCACGCGACTTGGCTTCCAACTCGCGGCTGTAGGCCCTGACCTGCGATGCCTCGTCGAGAATGTCGAGCACCTCGTCAAGGCCGAGCGCCTCTTCGCGCACCACCGAAGCGACCATGGCATGGGCGCTGGCTGAACCGATCGTACCCGACAACTGCGCCTCGGCAAATCGCACGAACTCGGCATCAGCCGGCAGCTTCCGCCAGTCATCGGCGCCATGCACGGCCGCAAATTCGGCAAGTTGCTGCCGTGTACGCGTCGCGCCAATAAAACGCTCGACCAGATCGACCAGTTCCTCGGCCGAGGCGGTGCCGCGCCACAAGCGCGTGGCACTCGCGCTGCCACGATAATGGAAGACATCGACAAAGCGCTCCGCCTGCTCGGCTTCGATGGCGCTGGGCCGTGTAGCAAACGAAACCGTCACGAACAGGCCAATATTGACGAGCAGGCTCCACCAGAGGCTATGCGTGATTTCGTCGAATCTGGAAAGTCCGAAAACGCATGCGCCTTGAGCGCGCCAATGCCCCACGGGCCGTGTTCGACAAAGCCTGCGTCGATCCAGCCCGACTTGGCGAAGGACGGCAGCAACAGCGTATATAGCCAGACGGCGAAGCCGCCGGCCAGGCCGGCGACAGCGCCGGCACGCGTCGCCTGCTTCCAGTACATGCCACCGAACATGGCGGGCGCGAACTGCGCGACCGCGGCAAAGGAAATCAGCCCGATGCCGACCAGCGCGTAGGCTTCGCCGGCGGCACGGAAATAGATGTAGCCGAGCAGCAGGATGACGACGATGGCAGCGCGCCGGATGCCGAGCAACAGGCCCGTCAGATCGCGCCGTTCGCTGATGCCCAGCCATCGCGAGCGCAGCAGCCAGGGCATGACAAGATCGTTGCAGACCATGGTCGACAGGGCGATGGTCTCGACGATCACCATGCCGGTCGCCGCCGAGAGGCCGCCGATGAAGACCAGCAATGCCAGCGCCCTGGCACCGTGCGCGAGCGGCAGAGTGAGAACGAAGGTATCGGGGTTGCCCTCCCTTGAAAATAAAGCAATCCACCCAGCGCCAGCGGCAGTACGAAGATATTGATCAGCACCAGGTAGAGAGGAAACAGCCAGACCGCCCGTCGCAGATGTGACTCGTCGACATTCTCGACGACGATGATCTGGAACTGGCGCGGCAGAAGAATAATGGCCAGGCCGGACAGCAGAGTCAGCGCAGCCCATGTTCCGGCTCGGCTCGCATCCAGATGCAGCAGGCGGGCCAGTTCGGGGGCGGCGGCGGCCCGCTCGAACAGGTCGGCGAAGCCGCCAAACATGCCATAGGTCACGAACAGGCCAACCGCCAGAAAAGCAAGCAGCTTGATAACCGATTCAAAGGCGATCGCCGCCACCATCCCCTCGTGACGCTCGGTCGCGTCGAGATGGCGCGTGCCAAACAGGATCGTGAACATCGCCAGCAGTGTGGCGATCACGAAAGTGAGGTCGATCATCGACGGCATGTAACTGCTCTCCTGGCCGATGAGGATTTCGAGGCTCGCGGCCACGGCCTTGAGTTGCAAGGCGATGTAAGGAAGGGTACCGATCACCGCAATCACCGTGACCAGCCCGGCCAGCAGCTGGCTCTTGCCGTAACGCGTGGCGATGAAATCGGCGATCGAGTTGACGCGCTCCGCCTTGCTGATACGGATCATCTTGATGATGACGCCGACGAACAGCAACATCAGCGTCGGACCGAGGTAGATGGTCAGGAACGACAGCCCGCCCGAGGTGGCGCGCCCGACGCTGCCGTAGAACGTCCATGAAGTGCAATAGACCGCCAGCGACAACGCATAGACATTCGCCGAAATGATCGACCTGCCGGCATCGGCCCGGGCATCGCCAAAGCGGGCGACGGCGAACAGCACGCCGAGATAGCCCGCCGCGAGCAGCAGTATCAGGCTGGTCGGCAACCCCTATTTACCCCGCTTTTCGACGATTAGCGCGGCCAGCCCGACAATTGTGGCCCAGACACCGAACAAATAGAGGGCCGGCGCCGGAATCGCCCCCCAGTATCCGCCCGGCAATCCGAGCATGGGAAAATTCAGCAGCAGCACGCCCAGGAGACCGAGTGCCACCAGGCGCTGCCGTACAGGATCCGCACGCTTCATGAAACGCTCCCGGAAAATAAAACGGCCGGCACGCTAAACGTGCCGGCCGTCGATGGCATGCGGTCCCGAACGAACACACGGAGGGTCACCCGATAGGCAACCATTGTCTCCTCCTTGCCATTGTGCGCCGAAGGCAAGCCTGCCGTCTCCCTGCAGCAACCCGGAATCAGCCTTTGCCCTGTTCCAGGATCGCCGGGTTTTGGCATCGCCAAGACCCGGCCAACCCCTTAACCCTTCAACTGCTCCAAAATCGCCGGATTTTCCAGCGTGGACGTATCTTGCGCCGCAGTATCGCCCCGGGCCAGGCCACGCAGCAGACGGCGCATGATCTTGCCCGAACGGGTCTTCGGCAGGTTGTCACCGAAGCGGATGTCCTTCGGCTTGGCGATCGGACCGATCTCCTTGCCCACCCAGTTCTGCAACTCCTTGACGATCCGCTTGGCATCGTCGCCGGTCGGGCGCTTGCCCTTCAGAACCACGAAGGCGACAATGGCTTCACCGGTCAGGTCATCCGGGCGGCCAACGACTGCTGCTTCGGCGACCATCGGGTTGGAGACCAGAGCCGACTCAATTTCCATCGTGCCCATACGGTGCCCGGAAATATTCAGCACATCGTCGATGCGGCCGGTGATGGTGAAGTAACCGGTATCTTTGTCGCGAATGGCGCCGTCGCCCGCCAGGTAGTACTTGCCCTGGAAGTCGGCCGGGTAGTAGCTCTTCTGATAGCGATCCGGGTCGCCCCAGATGGTGCGGATCATCGCCGGCCATGGCCTCTTGACGACAAGGATGCCGCCTTGACCCAGGGGCACGTCGGCGCCGGTCTCATCGACCACGGCCGCCATGATGCCCGGGAACGGCAGCGTGCAGGAGCCCGGCACCAGCGGGGTAGCGCCCGGCAGCGGCGTGATCATGTGACCGCCAGTCTCGGTCTGCCAGAAAGTATCGACGACCGGGCAGCGGCCGCCGCCGACATTGTCGTAATACCACTGCCAGGCAGCCGGGTTGATCGGCTCGCCGACGGTACCGAGAATACGCAACGAAGAGAGGTCGTAGCTCTTGGGATGCACTGCGGCATTGGCGTCGCAAGCCTTGATCAGCGAACGGATTGCCGTCGGCGCGGTGTAGAAGACGCTGACCTTGCGGTCCTGGATGACCTTCCAGAACCGGCCGGCATCCGGGTAGGTCGGCACGCCCTCAAAGACGATTTCGGTGGCGCCACAGGCGAGCGGGCCGTAAGTGATGTAGGTATGACCCGTCACCCAGCCGA